>CALXXU010000024.1 GCA_944392765.1 uncultured Anaerobiospirillum sp. | reverse complement strand
TTAACCGAACTGAGAACATGAGGCGGCGCTTCCTCCCCCGAGTTACCTCGGGGGTATCCGCGCCGGTTTTAGATGAAATTCAAATTTGAGTTGTGCGTGACCTCGCCGCAAGGCTGCCAAGTGGCCGAAGAGTGCCGCTTAGATCGCATTGAGCTGTGCTCAGCCTTAAGTGAGGGTGGGCTTACACCGTCGGCGGGCCTGCTGCATTACGCCTGCTCGCAGAGTGTGTACAGTGCCGTCAATGTTTTGATCCGTCCGCGCGCCGGTGACTTCATTTACTCGACTTCTGAGGTGCGGGTGATGCGCGATGACATCTTGCGCGCAAAGGATGAAGGCGCGCACGGCGTGGTTCTAGGCTGCCTCAATCCTGAGGGCTGGCTTGATGTCAAAGCGATGGAGGTGCTGCTCAAGGCCGCCGAAGGCATGAAGGTGACCTTCCACCGCGCCATTGATGTCTGTGCCGACCGCATGGCCATGCTCGAGGTCTTGATCACCTTGGGCGTAGATCATGTGCTTACCTCAGGGGGTAAGGGCTCAGCCATTGACGGTGTTGCCGAGCTGGCCGCCTTGCAGCAGCAAGCCAAAGGGCGTATTACCTTAATTGCCGGAGCGGGCGTGGGCGCTGATAATATCGCCCAGATTGCGCAGATTTCCGGCGTGCGCGAGTTCCACTTCTCGGCCAAGGACACCGTACCGTCGCAAATGCAATTTCGCAATCCAGACGTCTTCATGGGCCTGCCCGGCTCCAATGAATATGCCCTCCAGATTACGTCCCTGTCCAAGGTTATCGCCACGGTCCGGGCCCTGTGCGAGAGTCAGGTGAAATAAGCCTGACCAATGGCAGCAAGTAATCCCATGCCCAATTGAGAAAAAATGATGCTAAATTGCCCAGAATAGAGGTAAGTGCCACCGATTATGCTATATTATTATGAGGTGATCTTCTTAAATTGTGCCTAATGCAATGGACTGTGCTGTTCAAGACTCATTGCAAGATGCCAATCTGGCAAGGGGTGAATTATGGGACAAGAAAAGTTCGTTACTCAACCTCAGAAGATTGAGGAACAGATTCATTCTCAAACTAAATTAAAGCGTATAACGCTGGGCGTTTCTGACTTTAATGTAGTTAGAGATGATGATACCTTATTTATTGATAAAACAGCTAAGCTGCAGCAGTTGGTGTTTAAGAAAAAGGTTTTCTTATCCCGCCCTCGTCGCTTCGGTAAGAGCACGCTTACCTCTATGCTTGAACAGTTGTTTACCAATGGTATTGGTAAATTTGAAGGCTTGGCTGTTTACAACTTATGGCAAGAAGATCGCTACCCAGTGGTTCGCATTTCTTTTTTTGGGATGAATAATCCTGATACGATTGCCGAAACACTACGTTGCCGTCTTTGTGATGCGTTTGATCATGCCGGTTTTGATGCTGCTGCTAAGATTAAGCAGGATATTCGCACCCTTGATGAGGTGCTTGGTGCTTTAGATAAGATTAGAGCTGGCCAAAAGATTGTAGTCCTTATTGATGAGTGGGATTTGCCTTTATCATCTAATCTTCATGATATTACTAATTTTGAGAAATGCAAAGATGTTCTTAACACGTTTTATTCATGGATTCGAGATCTGATAAACTTGCATTTCTTATTTGTCACTGGAATTGGCCGTTACAAGGATACTTCCCTTTTTACTGGTCAAGATATCAAAGATATCAGCATGGAGCCTGATTTTGCAGACATTGTTGGATATACGCAAGAAGAGCTTGAAACCAACTTTGCTCCTTATATTAGCGAGTCTGCTAAGCGTCTTGGTATTAGCAACAAGGAACTTCTTGCTAAGATCAAGATTCAGTACGATGGTTTTTGCTTTGACAGTAATGCCAGTGTAAATCTTTACAATCCTTGGTCTATCAATAACTTCTTTAGTCAAGTTGTTGATAACTCATCTAACATACCTTCATTTCCATGCTATTGGATGAGTAGCTCCAATGCATATGCATCATTACGTTCTTTTCTGAAAAGAAAGAAGATTGATCTTTCATTTTTAACTAAAGTTAAAAATGAAGATGTTGAAATTAGACAGTCCAGCATCTCTTCTCCTAACTACTTTAATAGTGTTTCTCTGGCCCCGCTTATGGTGTCCATGGGCTATCTAACTATCAAGAAAGATCTTGATCCGGGTGAGGAAAGTCCATATCTACATTTTTATTCGTGTGGATTTCCGAATAATGAAGTTGAAAGAGAGTGTGATGCGCTGTTTTTAGAATATCTTTCAAACCATGAAGATAAAGATATTGAAGTAGATAACTCTGAAGGCGGTAGTGAAGAAAACTTTGTAAAGATGCATGAACAAGACGTTGATGGGATGTTTATTGCATCAAGACAACTTAGAAGTGCGCTCAATCAGCGTGATATGGCTCAGGCGGTAATTTGCCTTAATACCCAAATGCACTCTCTGCGTTATGATGCGTGGAGAAATACCTATGAGGTAGTTTATCGTAGTTTGATTGCTGCTTTCCTTCGTGTTAGTGGTGGTGCTCGCTTTGTGGTTGAGGAAAAAGGTAATCACCTTGGTCGCTCAGATATCGAAGCTGATATTGGTAATGACCACTTTGTCTTTGAATTAAAGCGTATTGCCGACAATCATAACCCTAATGCTACCAAGCGCCTTGCTGAAGCTGCCCATCAGCAAATTATTGACAACGGTTATTGTGATGAGCAAGCAACCAATGTTGAGAAATGGCATGGAGTTGTGCTGGTAATTGATGATAGTGTGCGTCAAATTGTTTATTGGCGTCATTTTTGTCAAAAGGCAATCGTTAGTGAGGGATTTGTTGAACCTATCACTATCGATAATCCACCGAATCAAAATCATGCCTAGTGACGGAGCGTGGTGGCGACGAACTGCTGTGAGCATGTGCTGTGCTGAGTGCTTGCTGCTAAGCGGCGGCTGCGCTGAGCGCTGGGAGCGCAGATAACAAAAGAGCGACCGTAGGTCGCTCTTTTGGTTCTGGGTGCTGAGCACCTGAGGTTAGTCGTTAGCTTAACTTAACGGCTAAGTCGTACTGATCCTCACGGAACTTGTGCTTCATGGTCTCGATGCACTCGATGATGTCATGGTGCACTAACTCGCCACGCTGAATGCCGATGCAGCGGCCCGATTGGCCCTCGTGCAGTAACTGAACGGCATAGGCGCCCATACGGCTGGCTAACACACGGTCGGCAGCCGATGGGGTACCACCACGCTGAATGTGGCCGATAACGGTAGCGCGGGTCTCAAGACCGGTACGCTGCTCTAACTCGTGAGCCATCTGGTGAACGTCAGTCTGGTTCTCGCAGACCACTAAGATGGCGTGGCGCTTACCAGCGGCGATACTATCTTCGATCGAGCGGTAAACGGTTTCCTTGTCCCAAGGCTTCTCTGGAACTAAGACGGCCTCAACACCGCAGGAAATAGCGGCGTGAATGGCTAAGTCACCGCAGTGGCGACCCATAACCTCAACTACAGCAATACGCTTGTGCGAGGAGCAGGTGTCACGTAAGCGGTCGATACAAATAACAGCGGTATTTAAAGCAGTGTCAAAACCAATGGTGGTATCGGTACCTGCGATATCGTTGTCGATAGTGCCTGGCAGACCAATGCATGGGAAGCCTAACTCACTGATGAGCTTAGCACCCATATAGGAGCCGTCACCGCCCACTACGACTAATGCGTCAATGCCATGCTTCTTCATGATCTCAACGCACTCGCGGCGTACAGACTCTTGCTTGAACTGAGGGAAGCGGGCGGTGCCTAAGAAAGTACCACCACGGTTTAAGGTATCAGATACGCTCTTGCGGTCGAGAGGAATAATTAAGCCCTCGTGCAGACCTAAGTAACCGTCTTGAATACCGCACACCTCGTAACCGTAATCAAGAGCGGTACGGACTACAGCGCGAATCGCTGCATTCATGCCCGGAGCATCACCACCAGAGGTTAAAATACCAATCTTTTTAATAGCCATTGTGAATGTATCCCTTGGCTTAACTAAAGCATAGTGCGCACAGACTCAAGTCTGCTCTCATTCACCCCAAGCCCAGGGGTAAAAGTCGCATCTATTTACTTTAGCAGCTTTAGTGATCAGAACTCAGCAACTAAGCGAAATGGCGCAAACCACAGCTTAAGCTGTCACTTTCAGTGCAAAAACGTGGGGGCACGTAAAAATTGCTCACACGTAAGCTGGCCTCTTTCCTAGCATAAGAGGTCAGCCTTGACACTGTTATGGGGTACTCAGACGCCATCCATCACACATCTTGTTAGCGCTGAGTTGGAGGCTACAACTTTAGAGCCTCGACCAAACCCCAACGCAAGGCTGGGGCTTGAGCCCAACACAAGGCTGGGGCTTGAGCCCAACGCAAGGCTGGGGCTTGAGCCCAACACAAGGCTGGGGCTTGAGCCCAGCGCAAGGCTGGGGCTTGAGGCTGAGCTAAAGCCTGAAATTAGGCGTTAGCTACAGCGGCTTCAATGATAGCAGTGAAATCAGGAGCCTTTAAGGAAGCACCGCCGACTAAGCCGCCGTCGATGTCCTTTTGAGCAAAGAGCTCTGGAGCAGTCTTAGCGTTGCACGAACCACCGTAGAGGATGCGAACACCATCAGCAACCTCAGCCGAGAAGGTGGCTAAGTAAGCGCGGATATCGGAGTGAACCTTCTGAGCGATCTCAGGGGTAGCAGTCTTGCCGGTACCGATAGCCCAAATTGGCTCGTAAGCGATAACAGCGTTCTTGAAGGAATCAATACCGCACAGGTCGATAACAGCCTTTAACTCGGCCTTAACGACGTCCATGGTCTTGCCGGCATCGAACTCGGCCTCAGACTCACCAACGCATAAGACTGGGATTAAGCCATTTTGCTGAGCAGCTTGATACTTCTGAGCTACGTACTCGCTCGACTCCTTGTGGTAGTCACGACGCTCGGAGTGACCAACGATAGCATAGGTGCAGCCAAACTCCTTGAGCATAACTGGGGAGTTCTCACCGGTGTAAGCGCCTTGGGTGTGGATATCGCAGTCCTCAGAGCCATAAGCGAGCTTAGAGCCAGCAGCTAACTGCTCAACCATGCCGATGAAGACAGCAGGGGCGCAAACAGCAACGTCTGCCTTAGCAGCTGCAGCGTCAGCTGGGGCCTTTAATGCGTTAACTAAAGCAGTAACCGACTCCTTGGTGCCGTTGAGCTTCCAGTTGCCCATTACAAGTGGCTTTCTCATGTCGTTATCTCCAAGTCAAAAACAGGCCGCAAGTTACCAAAAAAAGCAAGCGCTCGGCTCGCAATCAGCAAGCGTTTTTCTTGCAAGATGGACTTGCGTGAAACTGGGCTTATTTTACACCCAAGACCGGCCCCTGTCTTGGCCGGAGCTACACTGAAACGACCCAAGATTCCATAAAATTGACCTAAGGGCCGCAAGCACAGTGACCGTAAAGTGTAGGTGCCTATATCTTTGTGACTAATATAATAATATGACCTAGTGGCGCCAAGGGCCTAGTTACCTGATTTGGCGTGAAAGGCCTGACTTATCAGCATGTAAACGTTTTCACAAAATGTGAGCTGATGCCTATTTTTAGGCAAAGTGATCGGGCCTCATAAATTAATGAGTTGAAGTAGTTAGTGCCTTAAAATAGTGCAAATAACCTGTCGGATGTCTATAGCACGCCCATGACGTCTTATAGCACAATTTCGACACAACAAAGCCCAGCTCACCTAAGTCAGCTGGGCTGTGCCCAATAGATTAGCTTTTTTAGCTCTGCGCAACGGCGCAGCTTGCTCTTGAGCTACTTGCTCTTAAGCTACTTGCTTGTGCGCGGCTTGCTCTTAAGATGCAAGCTCTTGCGTGGTAGTTACTGAGCAGCAGGTGCCGTACCTTCTTGCTGCATGGTCTTAGCCGCTGCGATCACCTCGTTGAGTTCCTCAATGGTGAAATCGTAGTTGTACTTGCGGGCTAAGGCGACGACGCGCAGCTTGTACTTTTCCTTATCTTGGAGGTCGACCTGGTCTAACTCTTGGGCTAAATCTGGGTTTTCGTCTAACTTGGCAAAGAAGTCGTTAATAGCAGCGATTGACACGAAAATCTCCTTACGCACCTGAATTAATGAAGCAGGGCCCTGTGGGGCCTAGTTTGACCTAGCATAGCACGATCAGCGCCAACCAACTGGGCGCCCTGTCGCAGGGCCTAATTTTTACTGCAAGCGGGGTGTATGGCTACTTCTCTAAGACGTCGGCGACTGTGGCCTGCAAGAGGTCAATTAAGTCTTGAGGCTTCATGCCCACTGACATGCCGCGCTGACCGGCGGACACCAAGATTTCATCTTGGGTCAGTACTGATTGATCGATTAAGACCGCCATGCGGCGCTTTTGCCCAAAGGGGCTGATACCGCCAACCACATAGCCGGTGACACGGGTGGCGGTAGCGGGATCTACGGTCTCTAAATGCTTGAGCTTAGCGGCACGGGCGGCGGCCTTGAGCGAAATGCGGCCACTGACCGGGACGATGCAAGTGACATAGGTCTTATCGCAGTGCAAGATGATCGTCTTGCAGACCTTGGCCTCAGGTAGGCCCAGGGCCTCGGCGGCATGCTTGCCAAAGTCATGGGTGTCCGATGATTGGTACTCATAAGTCTTGAATACCGCCTTATTCTTGCTCAAAAAATCGAGTGCGGGTGTCTTCATTCCCAGATCCCCTCTGTGTTGACTGCGCTCACTATAGCGCAAGAGAGCGCGGGGGCGACGAGCTTGGGCTTGAGATAATTTCTTTGGTGCAGGCGGAGTGTGCTTTGGCTCAGGTAAGATAGGGCCCACAAGTTTTGTGGCCTTAATGAGGAATGGTGATGGAGATTAAGCTTGCATCTTGGAACGTCAACGGCTTGCGTGCGGTAGCGCAAAAGCCAGAATGGCAAGAGTGGTTTGCCCAAGATCGCTACGATGTGATTGGCTTTCAAGAGACCAAGGCTGAGGTCGCGCAGATCCCAGAGGAAATTGTCAACAAGCCGGGCTACCACTCCTACTTTGCCAGCTCCAAGGTCAAAAAAGGCTACTCGGGTACCGCCGTGTTCTCAAAGCTCGAACCTTTGGCCGTTGAGATCGAGCTGCCCGATCCCGAGTTTGCGCAAGAAGGCCGTATCGTGCATCTGGAGTTTGAGCACTTCCACTTCTTCAATGGCTATTTCCCTAACGGTGGCGGCGAGGTCTTAGATGAGAACGGCAAGCCGATCAAGGGTGAGTTCAAGCGCGTGCCGTACAAGATGGGCTTCTTTGATTGCTTCTTTAACTACGCCCAGAAGCTGCGTGAGACTAAGCCGATTGTGGTCTGCGGTGACTTCAATATCGCCCACAAGGAAATTGATTTGGCTCGCCCAAAGAACAACGTCGCCAATACCGGCTTCTTGCCCATTGAACGTGCTTTCTTAGATAAGTTCACCGCCGCAGGCTATATCGATACTTTCCGTCACGTGCACGGTGAGGTTAAGGATCGCTATTCGTGGTGGTCTTATAAGATGCAGGCGCGCAAGAAGAACGTCGGGTGGCGCATTGACTACTTCTTTGTCTCCGACGAGCTCAAGTCCCACATCAAGGACGCCGCGATCGAAGATCAAGTCTTTGGCTCCGATCACTGCCCGGTCAGCCTGACCTTGGAGTTTTAGCGCTAATCTCGCTTTTAGCTTGGGAGTTTTGACCTAGCTCTCATTTTTTTGATCGCGTATCTAGCGCCATCTAGCTTGAAGGTATGCCCCGTTTAGGCATTGGCGCTAAGATAAGGGAGATCCTTTGTTATGGGCAGTTGGCTCGATCATCATAATTGAGTGGGGGCCCCATGGGGTGATGGCACTTAGGTCGTCAACCCATTAAAGTGGGTGAACCCCGGCTCTAAGGAGTAGTTATGAGCACCAAGCAGTTTCGACAAGCCACGCGTAACGACATTCCTCTTATCTTGAAATTTATCAAGGATCTCGCCCACTTTGAAAAGTTAGATAACGAGGTCACGGCCACCCCTGAGCTGCTAGATGAGTGGCTCTTTGCCCGTAATACCGCTGAGGTCATCTTTGCCTTAGATGAGACGGGCAATGAGGTGGGATTTGCCCTCTTCTACCACAACTTCTCAACCTTCCTAGGCAAGGGCGGCATCTACTTAGAAGATCTGTTCGTGCTGCCAGAGTACCGCAAGCTAGGCTTTGGTAAGTTCTTGCTGCACACCTTAGCTCAGATCGCCATCGATCGCGGCTGTGGGCGCCTTGATTTATCGTGCCTTGACTGGAACACCAACGCGATCGCGTTCTACAAGAAGTTTGGCTGCACGGTCATGGATGACTGGACCGGCTATCGCTTCAGCGGTGACTCGCTGCAAAAACTGGCGCAATGCTAGTTGCAGCGCAACTAGCTTCGCGCACTGCTAGCTTCAGCCTAGCTTCCATGCCAGGCTAGCTTTTGCGCACTGCTAGCTTCCGCGTAGAACCCGTTTCGGGCTAGACCGCTTTATTTTCTTTCCCCCAGGCCAAGCGTGATCTGAGATTGCGCTTGGCCTTGTGCTTTTTTGGTGCACGCTTTTGGGGCTGGGATGAAATTTTGTGCCTTACTTTGGGTCTTTTTTGCCTTACTTTGGGGCTTTAGGCGGGCTAGCGTGCGGGATCGTAGGGAGGTGATGGCACTTTCTAGCCCCAAACTTGAGCATTGCGGGGCATGCCCCCTATAATGGAGCCCTGTTTTAGCTCTCAAGCAGAGCCGACCCAATGATTGGGGTGGGCTTGAGACTGAACTCAGATTTTAGGCAAGGAAGCTGTCACTTAATTAATGTCCAAATTTTTGGCAGAAGTGCTGGTACTGGAGGTAGCTGTCAAACTTAACCGTCCGTCTTACCTTTGGGCGGATTGTGTAATTCCATCTTTTGCTCTCCTCAGGCCTTATGCAAATTTTTGGACACTTATTTTGTTATAGCTTCCCAATAGGGGCTTACAGGACGTAGGTCACTATTGCGGGCTAGCGTTCCAGCGCATCTTTCTTGACACGGTGCGTTTTGGGTTTTGTTTGGAGCAAAAGAGCATGTTAACTCTCAATTGCATTGACCGAGCGTTTAGAGCTTGGTCCTCGTCAGGATCCCCGTCAGCGGCATTAAGACGCCGTTTTAACTTTGCTGCGTTAGCCCGCTATTATCGTTACCAATTTTCCTTCTCGTTTTAATTAAAGGCGGTTTTTATGACCTTAGAAAATGAACCAATGATTGCACAGCCGCCGCTTTTCCGCGCCGGTGTTGTGGACACGAGGATTAACAACGTGTTAGCTCTGTTACCACCAGTGGCGGTGATCGAGAAGTTCCCAACCACTGAAGAGGCCGATAAGCTGGTCTGCGCGACCCGTCAGGCCATTCACGATGCAATGAAGGGTGAGAGCGACCGCTTAGTCGTTATCACCGGCCCATGTTCCATCCATGATCCGCGTGCTGCTATCGAGTACGCCGAGCGCTTATTACCACTGCGAGCTAAGTACAAGGATCAGCTCGAGGTGATCATGCGCGTTTACTTCGAGAAGCCTCGTACCACTGTGGGTTGGAAGGGGCTGATTAACGATCCTAACCTTGATAACACCTTTGATATCAACAACGGTCTGCGCATTGCCCGTAAGCTCTTAGTTGATGTCAACGCTATGGGTATGCCTGCGGCTACCGAGTTCTTGGATATGATCTCGCCGCAGTACATCGACGAGCTTATTTCTTGGGGCGCAATTGGTGCCCGCACCACTGAGTCTCAGATTCACCGTGAGCTCTCTTCGGGTATGTCTTGCCCAATTGGCTTTAAGAATGCCACCGACGGTTCCGTCAAGATTGCGGTTGACGCTGTAGTTGCCGCTCAGCATGAGCACACCTTTATGACCGTTACCAAGATGGGCCATGTTGCGATCGCCCATACCCGTGGTAACGATGATTGCCACATCATTTTACGTGGCGGCAAGGAACCAAATTACCACAGCGTCGCCGTTGGCCAAGCTTGCGAGCTCTTAGGCAAGGCCGGTCTGCCACAGCGCGTCATGATCGACTTCTCGCACTCGAACAGCTCCAAGCAGTTCAAGAAGCAAGTCGAGGTCTGCCACGACGTTGCCACCCAGATTAGCTCGGGCTCGGATCGCATCTTTGGCGTTATGATTGAGAGTAACTTAGTCGAAGGCCGTCAGGACTTAACCTGTGACCACTCTAAGTTAGTCTACGGTCAGTCCATCACCGACGCTTGCGTCGGCTGGGAGGATACCGAGGCCATCTTAGCTGAGCTCAATGATGCCGTGCTCGCCCGTCGTGCCAAGCATCAATCGGCCTAACTGGTAACTATATTGCAGCTTACGTCGTGATTGCAGCTCACGTCGTGAGCCAGCCCAGCTGTCTTACTTAAGCCAGCTGGGCTTTGTCCTTAGAGCGGCCCAATGCCAAGGAATAGCTTGTAGGTAGCGTCCGAATGCTGAGCGTTCAAGTGCGCTTCGGGTCTTAAACCTTGGTGGAGTGGAGGAATCAAATGCACGCCCTGTCCCTAGATAAAGACAAGATTAAAATCTTACTGCTTGAGGGAGTTGACCCAAGTGCCGTCGAAGTCCTGAACAAAGCAGGCTATACCAACGTCGAGTACGACAAGAAGGCCTACGATGGTCAGGAACTGCTCAATAAGATCGAAAATGTCCACTTCTTAGGTATCAGATCGCGTACCCACTTAACCCGCGAGGTGCTGTCACACTGCAAGCGCTTAGTGGGCATTGGCTGCTTCTGCATTGGTACCAATCAGGTTGATCTTGAGGCAGCAGCCTCAATGGGTATCCCGGTCTTCAACGCGCCATTTAGCAACACGCGTTCGGTGGCTGAGTTAGTTACCGGTGAGTACCTCCAGTTGTTACGTGACGTGCCAGCTCGTAACGCTTTATTACACCGTGGTGGCTGGAATAAGGCTGCTCATGGCTGCTTTGAAGCTCGTGGTAAGACCTTGGGTATTATCGGCTACGGCCACATCGGCACCCAGGTCGGCATTATCGCTGAGAGCTTAGGCCTTAAGGTTATCTGCCACGACATCGAGAGCAAGCTGACCTTAGGTAATGCCCGTCAGGTCGACACCATCGACGAGCTCTTTGCTCAAGCTGACATTGTGACCCTGCACGTGCCTGAGACTGATCTCACCAAGCACATGATCGATGCTGCGGCCTTTGCCAAGATGAAGGACGGTGTCTTCTTTATCAACGCCTCGCGCGGCACTGTCGTTGATGTGGACGCTTTAGCTGAGGCCCTGCGCTCCAAGAAGGTAGCGGGCGCTGCCATCGACGTATTCCCTAAGGAGCCAGCCTCCAACGGGGCTGAGTTCGTCTCGCCCCTGCGTGAGTTCGATAACGTCATTTTGACCCCACACATCGGTGCTGCGACCGAGGAAGCTCAGCGCAATATCGGTATTGAGGTCGCCCAGAAGCTGGCCTTGTACTCGGACAACGGTTCGACCTTAACTGCGGTTAACTTCCCAGAGGTTTCGCTGCCAACCAAGCGCACCAGCGTCTCGCGCCTGTTACACGTCCACAAGAACGTCCCAGGCATTATGCAGCAGATCAACGAGGTCTTTGCCAAGCAGAACATCAACGTTGCCGCCCAGTACTTACAGACCAGCGGCGATGTCGGCTATGTTGTTATGGATATTCACTCCGACGAGCCAGAGAAGATCGTGCCTCTGTTAAAGCAGATCGATGGCACCTTAAAGTGCCGTATTCTGTACTAACAGTGATTGCTTCATAGCTCTCAAAAAAGGCAGTAACAGGGCGTCCTGGTGCTGCCTTTTTACTGCGGGGCGTCTTGCGTGGCGCGAATTTCGCACTTAGTGCCCCAAAAATTGCTGCAACGCGGCGCAGGAGTGCAATTAAGTGCGCTTTGGAGCGGGGTTAAGCACGCATTTTGCGGCATTGTGGAACGCTTTGTGGTAGTCTTAACTCGATAGCAGGGTGGATGTAGTCTGGGGAGCTGGTCTAAGACTGAAGGCTCCAGACTAAAAGCTGAAGGTCGCAGACTGAAGGCAGATGGGTTTTGTCAATTAGGTGGGTAACATATGCGTAAGAAGATGAGTGCATGGGCCGGTAGCTTAGCTGGAGCTGCCGTTGCAATGGCACTTTTAGGTGGCAATGCGGCCTACGCTGCCAATGCTTATAGCCAGCAACCCACGGGCGTTTGGGTCTATAGAGAAGACCCTAACTATACCTATGCTAAGGGTAGTGCCTCTCAGATGCTCTCGATTCAAGAGGCGATCTTGCATCACTCCTTGGACATCACCCTCAAGCGCTCGCTCACCGACCAATTTGGCTTTAAGGTCGGGTGCATGGTGCAAAATCCTACTCCGCTCTTTGAGCTTGATGTCAACTCGCTTGATATCCGCCTCTTTGATAGCATCAACGACTTCGTTTATGCCCGCTTCATCGTCGACAATAATCAAGAGTACTCATTGCGCGGTGAAATCGCTGGACGTGCCCGCATTATCTTTGCCCCAATTACCAAGACGCAAGAGCGCAGCTTATCCGACCTCTTCTTACAGATGCGTGAGGGCGGCACGTTAAAGATCGGCCTGCTCCAAGGCGATCGCGATCGCGTGCGCACCTATGAGGTACCCCTTAACGGCTTTATGGACTATTCTGATCGCATCTTGCAAAGCTGCCAGAACTATAATCAGTCCTATAACGGCCAGCAGCAGTACCTGCCAGACTATATGTCCAAGGAGCCTTCTGGTTACGCCCCTAAGCAGTACAGCTTAAAGCAGCCAACCGAAGAGATCATCGATCCATATGCTCCACAGCCGCAGGCACAGCCAGAACCAGCCCCACAAGAGGAAGCTCCAAAGGCACCACCACGTGAGGTCTTGCCATTTGTACCTGGAGGTGGGCCGGCCTCCATTGGTCCTGATGGCCTGCCGGTAGGTGCACAAGGGAGCTCGGTTCAAGGCCAAGCTGGGGCGCAAGTTGATGCGTCCTTAGGTACAGCTTCAGGTCCAATGCAGATTGGCCCTGATGGCATGCCGATTACCAATAGCGCCAGCGCCAGCGCGCAAGGGGCTAACGCTAATGCCGCCGCTAGTGCTACGACCCAAGGCCCAAGCTTTGATGCTAACGGCAATCTGCTCCCAGCAGGCCAAAGTGCCACGGGCACGCAGCCAGCCAATGGGCAGCAGCAAAATCAAGCTAATCCGGTCATGGATAATATCTTCTAAAACGGCAGTTTAGCGCAACAAGGCTCTGGGGCTCACTCAGGGCCCTTGTTGTCTTAAGGGGGATGAGTGCCGTGCCTATGGTCTAACTGAAACCAAGCGCAAGTACTTTGCGCATCTGGGCTTTGAGGTGCAAGAAAGCAAGGAAAACTATCGGTGGGCCGATTTAGCGACGCAGGCGCTAGCGGTGCTGCTCAAGTTCAAATAGGCGGGAAGGGCACGAGCCTCATTTTTTTAGGCGGCCCAAAAACAAAAAAACAACCCGCAGGTTGTTTTAATGTTTGGTGCCCAGAGCCGGGGTCGAACCGGCACGGATGTTTAGTCCGAGGGATTTTAAGTCCCTTGCGTCTACCAATTTCGCCATCTGGGCATAATAAATTTTTGTCTCAAGTCTGAGTGACAGAATTGCACCAAAGCTTTCTTTGGTGCCCAGAGCCGGGGTCGAACCGGCACGGATGTTTAGTCCGAGGGATTTTAAGTCCCTTGCGTCTACCAATT
The DNA here is from genome assembly GCA_944392765.1 of uncultured Anaerobiospirillum sp. Lineage (GTDB taxonomy): Bacteria > Pseudomonadota > Gammaproteobacteria > Enterobacterales > Succinivibrionaceae > Anaerobiospirillum. The sequence continues at coordinate 22,062 of CALXXU010000024.1, read as the reverse complement.
TCGCCATCTGGGCATCAAATTTTTCTGTCTTAAGGCTCAGTGCCTTGCGACAGCGCCCATTATAGAGATTTTTCTGGGCCTTGCAAGAACTTTGTCACAAAATTTCCAAAATTTTTACCCCGTCATAAACCCAATATCATTAAGACAGAGTAAGATTAATCTTTTCGGCCGTTTTTAAGCCATCCGTGGCCGCTGCCCCTAAAGGGATCTGCAATTGCGCTTAAGACAGCCCCAATTTGGACTTGTCCCAATTTAGTTCTCATTCAGGTGTAGGTAGCACTTCGGTGAGACTGCTTAGCGCTGGGACTTGGGATTGATGATCAGGGCAATGAGCTGCAGCGCAAGCCACAAAATGGTCGGGGCGCCCATTAAGGCAATGGCGGCCCACAGCTCCCAATGCCAGACGTTATAGGCAGCAATGATGCCTAAGATGGAGCTTAATAAGGGCACACCGGCTAAGAGAGCCGCCACCGGAGCGGCAAAGAAGGCTGACCAGTCGAGGTAGCCATTAAAGAAGCTGTAGAGCGCAGCCAGCTGCACGGCACTGATGCCTAAGACCAATAAGAAAAAGATGCCCGTCAGGTTGGTAAAAGGGGCTGGAAGTAAGCCATCACGCATAACGCCTCCTTAGCTTTGCCGCCAGATGCTGAGGTTAGTCTCATTATAGGGCGTAGGGACGGCAAGGGCTGAAACCCCAAGAGGTAGTTCAAGCTAAAGGTTGGCGGGAGCTCAATGGCCGTAGGGGGAAAGGATGGTGCAGAGAGCCACTTGGGGTAAAACTTGCCGCTCTGATATCTAGCAGAAAGTTGGGGGCAGGGCAAAAGGCCGATAAATACGGGGCGGGCGCTTTGCAGCTTGCGCGGCATGATTCTTGCGTTTTTTGGGGACGTTCTTAATATCTTGCGTTGCGCTGGCAGCGTGTGCTTATGGCGAGGTTTTCATGCCTACTCTTCCTCATGTCTTGACTAATCAAGCGGCCTCCGAAACTAAGGGCCAAGGCTCGAGCTCGAACTCGACCGCCAATCGCTTTGATTTCCTGATGGGAGTCAAGGATGACAGCATTGAGGGCAAGTTCTCATCGCTGTTGACCTCGATGAAGAGTAAGTTCGGCAGCTTTGAGTTGGCGGGCAGTGCGGAGCAGCGCGATTCGTTTGAGCAGGCTGTTTCCGATATCCAAAACAAGGCCGATGAGCTCAAGGATGAGCAAGACGAGGAAGAGCGTAAGAAAGAGGAGCGCTTAAAGGCCGAGCGCCGTGCCCAAGATCAAGTTGATGATCTTGAGTCGGATCAGGTTAAGATCCAGGTCGCGCACACGAAAGAGCTGCAGGAAGCCGGTAAAGAGTTGCAGGCAGCCGGACAAGAACTGCAAGAAATGCATTCCATGAAGGTCAGTGCTACCGCCGCTGATGGCTCGACTGCAATGCGCCCTTCAGATCTCTTAGCTTCGGCCTTTGCCCGCAAGAGTGCCGGGGTTGATGGGGTAAAGAGCACGGGCTCGGTCAGTGCTGCTGCCGCCTCGAGCGCGAGCACCGGAACTAGCACCGGCCAAGGCTCGACTGATTTAGGTGCTGATGCCAAGGTCGGCCTGACCCAAGGCGGCTATGGCACGGATACAAATAGCAATAGTGCCCGCGCTGCCCGCGCCATGATGAATGTGGACGGAGTCACCTCCGAGCTTGCCGCAGGCGATCTCGACACCTTAAACGCGCGCCCTGAGTCCTCTGGTGGCAGTACCAGCGCGCTAGACGCCGATGCGCCAGTTGATGATGAACTGGCTTCCTCCAATACTCAAGAATTAAAGCAGCGCCTTGATGTGCTGGCTCGTGAGACCCACGTCTCCAAGCTCAGCCTGCAAATGGCCAATCCGGCGACGGTCGCCGCTGAGCGCCGTACCGCCCAGCAATTAGCCCAGCTGCCAACCTCCAATGATCAGGTGGCTAAGCTTACCGCCGCAACCACGACCCAGCAAAAGGTCATGTCTGGGGCCTTAACTCAAAGTGGTCCGACCTCGAGCGCCGAAGCCTTAACCCAGGGCGCGCGCAGTATGATTTCAGCAAACCACGGTGCCGCCTCAACTGAGGATGTGCAGCGGGTTGCTTCGGCCACTAACGTCAAGGTCTCTGAGGCTAAGAGCACTTCGGCTCAAGAACTTACCAAGTTAGCTCAGTCCGCCAAGACGGCCCAAGCCCCAAGTAACGCTGAGGTAACAGCGGCCAAGCAAGCGGTGGTGGCCAATCATGGTGCTCTGTCGGCTGCGAATAGCGATCCAAGTGCTTCGCAGGTCACCCCAGAATTATCCCGCCCACAAGGCGCTGATGATGTTAAGGCGCAAGTGCAGCGCACCGCCGCCCGTGATTTAAGCCACGGGGTAGATTTAGCCCAAGCTGCGACTAAGAGCGAGCATGGCGCTTCGGTTAAGGCTCAGGCGGCACTGCTCAGTTTAGCGGAGGCCCAGCGTTCGGCGGGGGCTACCGAGGTTAACCCGAACCTTGAGACCTTAGTGCTGGAGGTTAAGGGCAATAACTTAGATCTCAATGCCGCCAACAACGTCATGCTGGAGGCGATTAAGTCCTTAAAGCAAGGGGCCACCTCCTTTGCTAACTCCAATGCTGCGCTCTCGCCTTTGGCCTCAGCCGTGGCCGCGAATGCCTTTGGCTTAGGCGCCGCCAAGGCCGCTGCGCAGGCGAGCGGGCGCATCAACCCACTGACCGAAGGCCTCTATGAGACCTACGAGACCAGTGAGTTTTATGCCTCGATGTTCGGTGAGGATGGTGCGGCTGCTGTGGCCACCTTAACCGGTGCTAACGTTGGTAAGGACGAGGCTTCTGATGATGCCGCCGACAGTGCTTTAGCTGGTGATGAAGCCGCGGTCAATGCCCAGAGCGCGCCTGCGGCTCAAGCTGGTGAATCGGCCGAGCCGGAACTGCCGCCTGAGCTGACCCGCTTTGCTCTAAGTGGTGATGCCGCTGAAGATGCCCAAGCGCTGCATGAGCGCGTCATGCAAATGGCAGCACGCAACTTAAAGCAGCTCTCGGTCGAGTTAAGCCCGAACTCGCTGGGCAAGATGAAGATTTCCATCGCCTTGAGCGACGACAACAACGCTATTGCGGTCTCGTTGCAAGCGGCCAATCCACATACCCGCGAGCTGTTACAGCAAGCCCTGCCGCAGCTGCGTGATACCTTGGCTAAGCAAAATGTAGCCACGGACGTTAATGTCTATGACTACACCCGCGACACCACGCAAACCGCTCAGGCCGTGGCTAATGCCGCTTCGGCGGCCCAAAAGGCCAAGAAGCCTGGTGCTGCTACTGCAGCGGAGGCTCAGAGTGCGGGCGCTGCGACCAAGACCGCCGCTCACCAGAGCAACCCAACCAAGACCAATCCGGCTCAGGGCAATACTGCTCCAGTGGAGGCAGTGGGCGAGGAATTTGTCCACCCAGCGACGCGCTACGTGCTGCCTGATATCACGGTGGCTCAGCTCTCTGAGAACGCGATGCGCCAGCGCGATAAGCTCAAGGTGGCAACGATTGAAGATGAGATTGCAGCGCTGGATGCTAAGCGCGCCGCCCGTGGTGATGTCCCAGCCACCGATGAGCTTTTAGGTTCGGTCAGCGCCAAGGAGCTCGAGGAAATTGCCTTGGCGACCATGCGTGATGCGGGAATCGACCCAAGCTCCGCCCCTGACTTACTGGCGGCAATGGGCGCCAAGCCTGAGGCAGCCCCGGCAGCCGCGCCAAAGGTCGGCTTAGGCCCTGAGGACTTTGGTATTGAGCGTACCAGCTTGACCCCAATGCCGGAAATTCGCGTGGACTTAAATGGTCACAGTCGCTCGGCTGAGGCTGCCCTCTTGGCCCAACAAGCGCCACGTCCAGCTACGCGTGCTGCGGCGCGTCCTGTTCCTAGCACAAGCGAGCCTGCTGCGGGCATGACTACGACCGCTGCGGCCTTGGCACATAGCAGTGCTCAAGCTAACCGCTTACCACGGCGCCTGCGTAATCAGGCTCCAGCTAATACCTTGGCTGCCAGCGGAATTAAGCGTGCGCCAGAGCACCCAGTACCGGGCATGACCTTACGTGCGCGTGCGGCTGATGCTGAGCTTATAAACTCAACTACCAATGCGCGCTCAGGCAAGGCAGCGGCTGCTTCGGTCAGCCGTTTAGAGGCTCTGACCTCGCAGCTTGAGGCAGCGGCGGCCAAGGTCTAAAACCCAAGTTTGCGCTTCATTTGTAAGGTCTAAAACCCAAGTTTGCGCTTTATTTGCATAGCCAAGGCATCGCCCTTGGCTGTGTTGTCTTTAGGGGTACGGGCACAGTCTTTGCTAAAATAAGGCAGCCTTAAGCCTTTGCTGAATATTTGACTTAGCACTAAGGTGCGATCGCCCTGATGGGCGTGATCTTAAGGCTCAGATGTGCTAGCTTAGAGCAGCACATAAGAGAGTTTCTCTTTTTTTTTCGTTTTGGTAGTTGAGCTCAAGTAGGCAACGGAGAGATAGCGATGTCAGAGCAAGCTGATGATTTAGATAGTGGCTTTAAGTCGAAGTCACGCCGTAAGCTTCTTGCCTTGATTGGCTTTGTGCTCATCTTCATCTTGGCGGTGGGCGGTTACGGCACCTATGCTTACTTGTACAACAAGTGGCCATTTAGCTCCTTTTCAGGGAGCGATGCTGCGACGGTGGCAGGTGAGCGGAGCATGTCAGATCAAGATGCCGCTGCCTTAATGGCAGATCAATATATTCGCTTTGATTCGGCCTTCACCTTTAACTTACCAGGCGAGAACCGCCGTGGTCATATGGTGCAGGTTGATGTCGCTTTAGTAGTTCATGGCGTGCAAAACGCTGCTATGGCACAAAAGCATTTGCCTTTGATCAGCGCTACCATCTCTGAGATTTGCGCGCAGCAAGATTACGAAAGCTTAGCCAGCCCATCGGGTCGTGAGCGTTTCAAGCGCTTGCTGCTTGATGGTATCAGAACCAAGCTGACCGGTGTGATCAACGATCCATTGGTCGAGCAGGTTTTATTTACCAACTTCGTCATGCAGTAAGCTGGCAGAAGCTAAAGGACACGACTTGTTATGACTGAGTTCTTAACACAGGATGAAATCGACGCGCTGCTGCATGGCAACGACGAGACTGAAGACACCCAAGACTTCAACCCCGATGGCCAAGGCGTAAAACCGTTTGATTTTGGCTCCCAGGAACGTATCGTCCGTGGACGTATGCCAACCTTGGAGCTGGTTGATGAGCGTTTTGCGCGTCATATGCGCATCAGTCTCTTCAACATGATGCGTCACTCGGCCGAAGTTACTTGGATCGGCGTCAAAATGATGAAGTTTGGTGAGTATGTGCAGACCCTGTACGTACCAACCTCGCTGAACATGGTGCGCTTCCGTCCCCTCAAGGGTACCGCGCTGGTAACCTTAGAGGCACGTTTAGTCTTCATCTTGGTTGAGAACTTCTTCGGTGGTGAGGGTCGTTTCCGTGCCAAGATCGAAGGCCGTGAATTCACCCCAACCGAGCGTCGTATTATTCAAAAGCTTCTGAAGATGGTCTTTGAGGACTACAAGGAAGCTTGGGCTCCGGTAATGGACGTCGAGTTTGAGTACCTCGACAGTGAAGTTAACCCAGCAATGGCAAATATCGTTAGCCCATCGGAAATGCTGGTGGTTAACCAATTCCACATCGACCTCGACGGTGGTGGTGGCGATATGCACATCGCCTTCCCATACTCGATGATCGAGCCAATCCGCGAGCTGTTAGACGCCGGTGTCCAGTCCGATAAGGGCGACACGGACGTACGTTGGAACAAGGCCTTACGCGAAGAGGTTATGGACGTGCAGGTTGATATGCGCGTTAAGATGTTAGACCTCGTCTTAAGCTTAGGCCAAGTGATGGATCTTAAGGCAGGCGATGTCTTGAATGTCGAGATGCCTGAGAACCTCCTCGTTTACATCGAAGATCTGCCAAGCTATCACGCTAAGTTAGGCCGCACCAAGGACAAGCTGGCGATCAAGATTTCCGATGTCCTCAAGCGTCCTCCTTCAATGAAGAGCGATCTCTCGATCCTCAAGGGTTCGGGCATCAACATTGAAGATGACGATGACTTTGAAGAGTTTGATGACGACTAATCAGGCCGCCTAAGGGCGCATCCCCCAAGCGCACCTGATAGTCCCGCCGCGAATTTAGAGCAAGTCTCCGGCTTGGTTCCGGAGTGTAGGAGTAAGCCGAAATGTCGGAAATTGATAACACCGATTGGAGCCAAGGTCTGCCAAGCACTGATGGCGATGGCATGGATGGAGGCATGAACACTGCTGACTTAGAGCAGTTTGAGGATCCTTCCAAGAGCAAAGCCCCGCTATCGCGTGAAGAGCGTAAGAAGTTAGATGCGATCTTAGATATTCCTGTTACCATTACGATGGAAGTAGGTCACGCTAAGATCTCGATCCGCAACCTCTTACAGTTAAACCAAGGCTCGGTCATTGAGCTGGAGCGTTTAGCTGGTGAGCCGCTGGACGTATTGGTTAATGGCACTCTGATTGCTCACGGCGAAGTCGTGGTCGTTAATGATAAGTTTGGTATCCGCTTAACTGACGTTATCAGCCAGGTTGAGCGTATCAAGAAGCTGCAATAGCGCTTCACCATCCTTAAATAAGATTGAGCCTTACAGGCATAAGATCAAGCCTTACAGGCGTAATCCGCAAAGTGTCAGCCGTCACCGTCTGGCACTTTTGTGTTTTTGGAAAGCCCGTTTTGCTATGCCCGCTCGTATCGCCTTGTGGTCAGCTCTTGCGACCTTAATTTGCACCACCGCCCTTACTCCAGGGTACGCCGAGGAAAACTCAGCCCCAGATCCGCAGCTTATCTCGGCATCTACCCCAGAAGAGCAAGCTTCGGCGCGTGCCCCTGAGATCGCCCCAGCTGCGACCTATCAGCCGCCAGCACCTGAGGCAGCCTCCAATAAGTCACCAGCACTTGAGGAGGTCACTGCGCCGCAAGCTACTGAGCAAGCTACTGCGCCGCAAGCTACTGAGCAAGCTACTGCGCCGCAAGCTGCCGAGCAGGCTACTGCGCTGCAAGCTGCCGATGCTCACGTCGCTGATGCTCAAGCCGCTGAAACCGCTGCTCCACCAGAGACTGACCCGGCGCAAACTGCTGCTGAAGACACGCCTGCGGCTCAGGGCGCATCTGCGGCCCAGGCGCAAGCTGCTGCTCCAGGATCCACGGTGGCGCAAGGCAAGAGCTTTGATGATACGCTCGCCAGCTTTAGCGCAGAGGAGCGCCCGAAGCGCTCAGGCCCGCTTGCGGAAAATAACCTCAGTACCGCTGGCGGCATCATTAAATGGCTGCTCTCCACTATCGCTATTTTGGGCGTGATAGTCCTTTTTGCTTTCTTGCTTAAGAAGTCGCGCTTAGTGCAGCGCTCAGTGGGCCCAATGTGCCTTGAGGCGCAAATGGCGGTCGGCCCTAAAGAGCGTGTAGTGCAACTGCAAGTAGGAAAGCGCCATATCCTCTTGGGTGTAACTGCTAATAACGTAAATTTCCTGATGGATTTAACCGAGCCGGACGAGCCGGATGAGCCGGAAGCTAAGCCAACTGCGCCTTACACGCGCGCGGAGTTTGACCGCTTTGCCGCGCAGTTCATGGCTTATATGCAAGAGAAAAAGGCCGCTACCGGTAGTGCTGCAGGTAATGCCACAGGTGCTGCCGCTGACAATGCCGCCTTTAGCGCGGTGTTTGCCCAAGCCTATGACCGTACCACGCAGGCGGCGCAAGCAGCGGGCTTGATGGACGCAGCGGAGCCTACAGGAAGCCAAGCAGCAGCTAGCAATCAAGGCCCTGCGGATCGTGCGGTAAATACCGCCGAAGTTATTGCGGCACTAAAGAGCACGCCGTGGGTGGCCGACACCGAGCTTGCTCCTGATGATAGTGAGACCTTGCCGCCGCTGCCTGAGGGCTTAACTAAGGGCACGACGCCGGAGGAGATACCAGCAGAGAGCGCTAAGGACAAACGCGCTGACGTAAATTAGGCCGGTGGGCTGTGACCAGGCTCACTAGGCTACACTTGGTGTGAACTTGGGGTGAGCGTGGTGTGAACTTGGCGCGAACTTGGCTTGCGCTCTTGTGGGTAAATGACCGATTTGTGAGGAAAGAGAATGTTTTATAGCAACCTGAGTCGAGACGAGGCGCGCGCGCACCTTGCGGGGCTAAAACGCCTCTTTGTCGGTTCGCTGCTCCTTGCGCTCATCTCGGGCATCATTTTGTACTGGTCGTCTTCGGCGGCGTACGCGGCCGATCTCGATATGACTGCCTTTACCGTTAAGACTAACCCTGACGGCACTCAGGACTATTCGATTTCGCTGCAAGTGGTCATGCTCATGACGCTTTTGACCTTCTTGCCGTCGATTATCATTATGACGACCTCATTTGTGCGTATCGTGGTGGTCTTGGCGATTTTGCGTCAGGCACTGGGTTTACAAAGCTCGCCATCTAACCAAATCTTAATTGGCCTGGCGCTCTTTATGACCTTGTACATCATGACCCCGACCTTAAATCGCATCTACAATGAGGCCATTGTCCCGTACGCTAATGATGAGATCCAAGCCCGTGAGGCGATTGAAATCGGCCAACGCCCGCTGCATCAGTTTATGCGCGAGCAGACTCGTATGTCGGACTTAAACGCCTTTATGGAGTATGCCGATGTTCATGTCAGCACCGTCGAGGAAGTGCCACTGCATGTCTTAATTCCAGCCTTCGTGGTCTCGGAGCTGAAGACAGCGTTCCAAATCGGTTTCATGCTCTTCTTGCCGTTCCTCATCATTGACCTGGTGGTCGCATCCATCCTTATGGCCATGGGTATGATGATGCTCTCGCCTATGATCGTGTCCTTGCCGTTCAAGCTGATGCTCTTCGTGCTGGTCGATGGCTGGACCTTGATCATGGGTACCTTAATCGCGTCCTACGGCATTGGTGTGCCCGCGTAGGGATAGGGGTGCCTGCGTAGGGTTATAAGGGAGCCCGCGTCGGGCGTAATGGCTTTGTATCTGGGAGGCATCGATGGAGCCAGAGGTTTTTGTTGAGGTAGTGCGCTCAGCCTTGGGCTTAGTGGCAATCCTGGTGTCTGCGTCCATTCTGCCCTCGCTGTTTGTGGGCTTGATGGTGTCCGTATTCCAAGCGGCCACTTCGATTAACGAGCAGACCTTATCGTTCTTGCCGCGTCTTCTGATCACCGTTTTAGGCTTGATGTGGGGCGCGCATTGGGGCTTAACCAAGCTTATGGATTTCTTCATTGAGCTGGTGCATTCCATCCCCTCGGTTATCGCCTAAAGAGGGCTTGACGTCATGGGTATCAATTTCCTTGAGCCGTTCATGCTCAATTCGATTGATTCGATCATGTGGCCATTGTGTCGCGTGAGCGGCTTCCTCATGGCGTTTATGGTCTTTAGCGCAGGCTCAGTGCCTACCCGCGTGCGGGCCTTGCTCGCGCTCACGATCACCGTGTGCTTTTTGCCTAATATCCCAGCGGTGCGCACGGACATTCAGTCCTTTTCGGTTTTAGGTATTGTCACCACGATTTCGCAGGTGGTGATTGGCGCCGGTATCGGCTTTATGACTCAGTACTTAGCCCAGTGCTTTGTGCTAGCAGGCCAAGCGGTGGCGATGCAGACCGGTTTAGGCTTTGCCTCCTTAGTCGACCCGGTCTCGGGCACTAATGCGCCAATTATCGGCCAGTTCTTTACCGTGCTGTGCACCTTGGTGTTCTTTGCCGTCGACGGACATTTAGTCTTTATTCGGCTCTTGCTCTTGAGCTTTGAGACTATCCCTATTGCGCCGGGCGCCTTTACCCCGCCGGGGCTTGAGGCCATTATCTTCTTTGGCGCGACTATGTTCCAATGCGCTCTGTCGACCGCCTTTGCTGCGATCTGCACCTTGCTTGTGGTCAACTTCACCTTCGGTGTTATGACTCGTGCCGCACCACAGCTCAACGTCTTCTCGATGGGCTTTGCCATCGCCTTAATCGTGGGCATGTTCGTGCTCATGGTCAGTCTCAATGCCTTCATGGGCAATTTCACGATCGCGATCAACACGCTGATGAGCGACACCTGCACCTTGATGGGTACCTCGTGCGAGGGCATTTTCTAGTCCCAAAAGGCAAACGTATTTAGCAGCCATAAGAAAGGCCGCAGTCCTCAGGACTGCGGCCTTTCTTATGGTAAGCGCGCTGCTTGCTGCAAGCAGCACGCTTAAAGTAAGCGGGGGGCTTACTCGATGGAGCCCTCGTCGCCACCACCGGAAAAATCGCCGCCGCTCATTTCATCGTCGGCGCCGACGGTGCACAGACGGTGCAGACGGCGTGGCTGGATCACTTGCAGATACTTCTTGAAGATCTTGGCATATGGATCGGTGATCACGTCGTCAGAGTGTAACTGCTCTAAGAAGACCTTCTCGGTCTCGTCAGCTGGCTTGCGCTGGCCTAAGTGCAGCTCCATCATTGCGGTGCCGCATTGCTCTAAAATGCCACTTTCACGAATCGAGAACTCGCCCGAACGACGGATGCCACGGGCAAAGTGTTGAAAGTCGTTAAATTGCTTTTCAGATTCAAAGCTCATTGTCTTTTGTCCCTCAACGAACTCAGGGTGGAGGTGGCAGGACGCAACCAACCTCTCGGCTTAGCTCAAAAAAGTGCGGCCTATTGTAGCCTATTTACCGCGAAAATGGCGAGAAAAACGCCAAAAAGCGTGGGGATGGTTCTGAGAGCTTTGAACTTAGGGGCGGGCTTTGCTAAAATCCCGTGAGATTGACGGCGCCTCGGGCGCATTTTGTGTCTTTGGAACCCGACAAAAGTCGGATTTTGCGCTAAAATGCCCCGCCCCAGGTCAGGGCCACCTAAGTCGGAACTTGACGCTTGGGCTGCCGCAGTTTGGAAGCCCCCACACTGCAATTAACTGTGCTTAGAGCAGCGCTGAGCCGCGCTATATGATTGAGTCCAGCTAATTGCATAGTGGGGCTTGTGTTTTGAATTGGAGAGCGCGATGGATTCGGTCGAGAAAATTCCACGCAACTTTATTACGGACATCATTGATGAGGACCTCAAGTCGGGCCGTCACGATCATGTCGCAACCCGCTTCCCTCCTGAGCCAAATGGCTACTTACACATTGGCCACGCTAAGAGCATTTGCTTAAACTTTGGCCTGGCCCGTGACTACCAGGGCACCTGCAACCTGCGCTTTGATGACACCAATCCAGTTAAAGAGGATATGGAGTACATCAATTCGATTAAGCGCGACGTGCAGTGGCTGGGCTTTCAGTGGTCCGGCGAGGTGCGCCACTCCTCCGATTACTTCGATCAACTCTATCACTTTGCTTTAGAGCTGATTGATAAGGGCTTAGCCTATGTCGACGAGCTTACTCCTGACGAGATTCGCGAGTATCGCGGTACCTTAAAGGAGCCGGGCAAGAACAGCCCATATCGTGATCGCTCAGTCGAGGAAAATCGCGCCCTCTTTGAGAAGATGAAGAATGGCGAGTTTGAGGAAGGTAAGGCCTGCTTGCGTGCCAAGATCGATATGGCCTCGCCTTTCATCTGCATGCGTGATCCGGTTATTTACCGCGTACGCTACGCCACGCACGCACTCACCGGCGATAAGTGGTGCATCTACCCGATGTACGACTTTACCCACTGCATCTCAGACGCCATCGAGCACATCACCCACTCCATTTGCACCTTGGAGTTCCAAGACAATCGCCGTCTCTACGACTGGGTGTTAGAGCATATCTCGATTGATTGCCACCCACATCAGTACGAGATGAGCCGCTTGAACTTAGAGTATTCGATTACCTCTAAGCGCAAGCTCAATCTCTTGGTCAATGAAGGCTATGTCGATGGTTGGGATGATCCTCGTTTAACTACGATCTCGGGCCTGCGCCGTCGCGGCTATACCCCAGCTTCGATCCGCGAGTTCTGCCGCCGTATCGGTGTGACCAAGCAAGAGAATACGGTCGAGATGACCGCGCTTGAGTCCTGCATTCGCGAGGACTTAAATGCCAATGCGCCACGTGCGATGGCTGTGCTGCATCCATTAAAGCTCGTGATCGACAATTACGGGGCCGAGGGTGTCACCGCTACCTCCTTTACCGTGCCAAATCACCCAGATAAGCCTGAGTTAGGCTCGCGTGAGGTTTCCTTCTCCAAGGAGCTTTACATCGACGAGGCCGACTTCCGTGAGGAGGCCAATAAGCAGTACAAGCGCCTGAAGTTAGGCGGCTTAGTACGTCTGCGCCATGGCTATATCGTCAAGGCCACCTCGTGCGACAAGGATGAGAACGGTAAGGTTACCTGCATCCACGTCGAGGCCATTCCAAATTCGGTCGGCTGCGATGTCGAGGGCTACAAGGCTAAGGGCGTCATCCACTTTGTTGATGCCAACAATTACTTTGATGGCAAGGTCATGCTCTACCAGCGCCTGTTCACGGTGCCAAACCCAGGTGCCGCCGAGGATTTCTTAGCTTGCGTTGATAAGAACTCGGTTGAGGTGATTGAGCATGCTGCCTTAGAAGCCTCCTTAGCTCAAGCTAAGGTGGGCGATAGCTTCCAGTTTGAGCGCGAAGGCTATTTCTGCGTCGATAGCAAGTACTCAACGGAAGGCCACCCAGTCTTTAACTTAACGGTCGCTTTGCGCGAGACTAAGAAGGCTCAGGCTTAAGCGCGTCAAGGAGATATCCATGTCTGATAATGATGATTTTGAGAAGAGCAACGATCCGCTGACTCCGCCACCTGGCTCGGATTACGAAGTACCATTTATCTTCCACTCCGATTCCCCACTTGAGCGCGCATTTGATAAGGCTGAGCATTGGGTGCGCGTTGGTGTGCGTCCCGATCACATCTTTTTAGATGATCGCAGCATGTCGGTCATCAACTTCCATAAGATCATGCGCGACCCATTACTGGCTCAAGCCGGTGTCGATCGCTTTGTTGATTTCCGCTGTTCTCTGACCTTATCGGAGACGGACGTCGATGCCGTCTTCTCGTCGGTCTGCTACTACGAGCCTGATTGTGAGCCAGTCTTTATCAATCAGTACGACCCAGAGTTAAGCTCGATCAAGGAAGTCTTAAACATGGTCGCAGAGAACCTCTTTAATTACTTAAAGAAGCCTCTGATTCGTCCAGGTATGGCTGAGTAAGACTAAGCTATGCTGATGCCACGCCTCAGTGCCCAGGCCTTGTGCCCTAGGTACTGGGGCGTGCGCGTTTTTAGCGGGACCAAACTTGGGTCTGGTCGGAGCAAATAGTGCCCGCACGCTCAATTACGGGAACTTAGCGCGCGCGCGGTGGTCTTTTGCTGTGGCGGGTCTTGGCTCAATGTTTTAGAATAGGTAAGCTGAGAGCCCTGTAAATGCTGGCTTGTCAGCCGAGTCAACGCGGGCTTAAGAGCCATGCAAAAGCGGACTTTAGAGCTGTGTCAACGCTGGCTTGAGTGCTGTGTCAACGCTGGCTTGAGTGCTGCGTTAATGCAGGCTTGAGCGTTGCGTTAATGCAGGCTTGAGCGCTGCGTCAATGCAGGCTTGTAAGCTTCGATTCTGGCTGGTCGGTGGCCTGATACGGCCTACGCTGTCACTTAAGGTGTTAGGAGTTATTAGATTGTCAAACCTCAAGTTATCTTCCTTAGCCGTAGCCTTGGCGCTGGGTACTGGTGCGGTAGCGCTGAGCGCCTGCAGCGCAGTAAGTGACACGTACGATTACCTGATGGATACCAATGACTCGCAAAAGAAGGAGCCTACGGGCTATTACCAGCATGCTTTTGCCCAAGAGTACCAAGATCCATTACAGGTTCCAGCAGATTTAGGTCAGCCTTATACCGACACGAGCTTTACTGTGCCTGAGGTGGCAGTCACCAAGGAAAGCCGTACTCTGGTCGGTGGCAATATGGACGTGCGCCCTCCGGTTGTTGCTCAGGTCTCAGAGCTGGGTGTTGAGGTAACCAATTCGGATCAAGATGCGGTGCTGTGGTTCATGCCTTACAACCAGTTTGGGGTACAAAACGAAAAGGACGCCTGGGACTTATTAACGGCTTCCTTAGGCTTTATGCAGATCCCAGTGGCCAATGCCGATACCGAGCGTTTGATCCTCGATACCGCTGCGTTTGACTACAATGCCTATGGCGAGCCTTACGATACCGTTTCTATGAATTTTGAGGCGCCACGCTACAGCCAAACTTACAAGATTCAGGTTGGTCACGCGATGTCCGGTCAAGTGGGCTATTACATCGCGCTGATTACCTCGAGTACCCTGACCTCAGACGGCGAGCTGGTGGGCGAGCGCTTAAATCTGCGCCAAAAGAGCAGCTTTGCGGTAGGTATGGGCAATAGCATCATCAAGGCTATGATGCTCCAATCTCAAGCTAAGGAAGAAATTCCTGATACGATCCAAGTCTTGCTCTCGCGTGATAACAACGATCAAGACGCTCTGATCGTGAAGGCGCCTTACACCTCGACTTGGAACGTACTGCGTGGCCTCTTAGAGCAATACTCCTTTACGATCGACGAGTACTCGATCTCACGCTCGAACTATAAGGTTGAGGTCAATGAGGAAGATCCTGAGTTCTACCGCGCCTTAGGCGTCGAGCCATTTGGTCTTGAGAGCGGCACCTATATTGTGCGTTTAGCGGTGGCCGGTGACAACACGGTGATCACCTTCTACGATGAGGATGATAAGCCGCTGCCAACGACCAAGGTCGCAGGTCTCTACGCTGGTTTTGCTCAAGCGCTGCAGCAAGAATTTGCCGTTTATAAGCGCGAAGGTGCGGCATATCTTGCTAAATTTATCGAAGAAGATTAAAATCCGCATCGCTCAAGAGGTACAGAGTTCAGCCACGGTGACGATGCTTACCACCGGATTTTAGCCCTTACGTAAAGAGGTAGGGGCTGGAGGCGGGAGCTGAAGTGAATTCTCTGACCCCAGTTTTAATCTTATTTCGTAGGGCACGAAGATGGAAAAGAAGCAGGAACTCTATCGCGGCAAGGCTAAGTCGGTTTACGAGACTGACGATCCAAATCACTACATCATGTACTTCCGTGATGACACCTCCGCTTTTGATGGCAAGATCATCGAGCAATTAGAGCGCAAGGGTCGCACCAACAACCGCTTCAATTTCTTCATTATGAAGAAGTTAGAAGAGGCGGGTGTTCCTGTTCACGTTGAGGAGTTACTCTCCGATCGCGAGTGCTTAGTTAAGAAGCTGAAGATGCTGCCAGTTGAGTGCGTTGTTCGTAACGTCGCTGCTGGTTCGATCTGCAAGCGCTTAGGCGTAGCTGAGGGCACCGACCTCAACCCACCTACTTTTGAATTCTTCTACAAGGACGACGCTCTGCACGATCCAATGGTTAATGATTCCCACATCATTGCCTTTGGTTGGGGCACCCAAGAGCAGATCGACGAGATGAAGGCTATGTCCTATAAGATCAACGAGGTCTTAAAGGAGCTCTTTGACAAGGCTGGCTTAATCTTAGTTGATTACAAGCTCGAGTTCGGTTTATTCGAGGGCAAGCTCTACTTAGGCGACGAGTTCTCGCCTGATGGCTGCCGTCTGTGGGACAAGGAAACCCGCAAGAAGCTCGATAAGGATCGCTTCCGTCAGGGTTTAGGTGACGTCATCGAGGGCTACGAGGAAGTAGCTCGTCGTATTGGCTGCCCACTCTAAGCAATCAAAAAATAAACTAAGCAATTAGTTTATAAAAACGCCCCGCGTGCCCAGAATCTTCTGTGGTGTGCGGGGCGTTTTGTTTTGGGGCTAAGACTTATGCCCTGTGACTTATGCCTCGGGCTTGCTGCCCCCATGACTGCTGCCCCATGACGGAGCGTCAGGGCGCGATCTTTGTTAGGTTTGTGATGTGCGGCAATAGTGGGGCTACGTTTTCTTGCTCTAGCTATAAGGGCTTACTACAATGACACAATTAGGTCGCTAGTGGTTTTGCCTCAACTGTTATGAGATACATGCTCAAGGGCCCGGTTGTGATGCGCTCTTGGGAATATGGATTGGGGCCAGGACTACTAGGTCACAGCGGTGACTTAATTGGTCATAGCGGTGACCGCAGCGGTGACCACAGGTTTTGTGTGGGCAGGTAGCAGCGTGCACCTGCTTGGGGTGCTATCGGTAGGAACGCAACATGCCAACTAGAAAGCGTAGAACTAAGATCGTAACCACTTTAGGACCAGCCACGGATCGTCCGGGCGTGCTGGAGGAGCTCATCCGCGCCGGTGCCAACGTGGTTCGTTTAAATTTCTCTCATGGTACCTTTGAGGATCACCAAAAGCGCGTTCAGATGGTGCGCGAGGCCTCAGCTAAGCTCGATATGCCGGTAGCGATCATGGGTGACTTACAAGGCCCTAAGATCCGTATCGGCAAGTTCAAGGATGGCCCAATCTTATTAAAGCACGGCGACATCTTTGTGTTAGACGCCGATTTACCATTGGATGCCGGTACCCAAGAGTCGGTTGGTCTGACCTATCAAGAGCTGCCACATGACGTTAAGCCCGGCGATATCCTGTTATTAGACGATGGTCGCATCCAGCTGGCAGTCACCAAGATTGAAGGCAATCGTATCTTCACCACGGTGATTGTGGCAGGTCCGCTCTCCAACAATAAGGGTATCAATAAGCAAGGTGGTGGTCTGTCCGCTCCAGCCTTAACTGTTAAGGATAAGCAGGACATCATCCACGCCGCCGAGTTAGGCGTCGATTACCTCGCCGTTTCCTTCCCACGCTCAGGTCAAGACTTACAAGAAGCTCGCCGCTTACTGCGTGAGGCCGGTTCCAACGCCCACATCGTTGCCAAGGTAGAGCGTGCTGAAGCAGTCGCCTCCGAAGAGGCAATGCGCGACATCGTAATGGCCTCGGATGTAGTGATGGTAGCCCGTGGTGACTTAGGTGTTGAGATTGGCGATGCCAACTTAATGTCGGTTCAAAAGCGCCTCATTAACTTCGCTCGTGGCTTAGACCGCGTCGTGATCACTGCCACCCAGATGATGGAGAGCATGATCAAGAGCCCAATGCCAACCCGTGCTGAGGTTATGGACGTTTCCAATGCCGTCTTAGACGGTACTGATGCGGTCATGCTGTCTGCTGAGACGGCCGCTGGTGATTACCCAGTGGAGACGGTTCGCGCTATGTCGCAGGTCTGCTTCGGTGCTGAATCCGAGGTTAAGAAGTCGGGCTATCGCGCCGATCGCACTTTTGCTACCGCCGAAGAGACGATTGCCGTATCGGCGATGTTCGCTGCTAACCACTTAGAGGGCATTCACGGTTTAATTGCCTTTACCGATAGCGGCCAGTTACCTCTGTTAATGTCCCGTTACCGCTCCGGCTTACCAATCTTTGCCTTCTCGCGCAGTGAGCAGGCGGTACGCTGGATGGGTATGTATCGTGGCGTATTCCCATTCCTCTTTGATAATTTAGCTTATCCAAACCGCGATGAGTTAATGGAAGTGATCAAGCGCTATCTACAAGAACATGGCTTAGCCAACTCCGGTGATAAGTTTGTAGTTGCCTTTGGTGTTGCTATGGGTCAATCCGGTCACACCGACTCGCTGCGTATCATAACGGTTTAATTATAATGGTACAGCCCTCGTGGCTGAACTTCTAATAGAGAGCAAGGCTCCAGCAGTGATGCTGGGGCCTTTTTACTGCTTGCGGGCCGATTCAAGGGCGAAGCTGTCTAGTGGGCGCGATTGTGCTGCAAGCGGCAGCTCTCGGCAGCCAAGAATGGTGGCAGCTTGCCGCGCGGCAGCTGCGGTAAGGCCGTTCAATCAAAGGCGGTAGCCCCTAAGGCGAGCTGCTTGCTTTGCGCCGCAGCGTAGAGGGCGCCTAAGCTCTCGTGTCGGTCAAGTTCGGCGCGGTATTGGGGCACGCCAGCGCACAGGCTCTTAAGCAAGGCGAGGTCGTGACGCAATTGCCCTTCGGCGCAGCGCGCTTGCATTAAGAACTTGAACTGAGCTGCATTGGCGACCCAGTCACAGTCGTGGAGGTCATAGCTGACCTGACGGCCACTGGCGGCTAGGTCTTGGTTGACCAAGGCGCAGCTGTACTCGAAGTTCAAGCGGCGGTCAGCAAACCAGTGCCGGTGGTCAGCAGTATCACGCAACTGCTGCTCAAACGCGCTGAGCTTAAGGACAGCAGTGCGGCGTCTTGGCTGTTGGGGCTGCTCCTTAAGGTAGCTTAGGGCATTGCAGAAAGGATCAAGACCGGTTTGAGCAATTTTGCCGTAAGGATAGGCGGGGGTAGCGCTGGTGCTTTCCACAGCCATTTGCTCGATGCGCAGCGTATCGTAAGGCAGGGGCTGCTTGGGGCACCACTTTGGGGTGAACTGGGGGCGACTTAGTTTTGGCTCGAGCAGCGCGACAGATGTTGTGATTTTGGCTTGACAAAAATGAGATTTGGCATCTATACCATCAAGTGAGCGAGCTTTGCCGGTGCTGTGGAAAATGGGATATTCATCGGATTTTATAAAGTCCGCTGACATTTGGGAACTTTGCGTTATAATAAGCGGCCGCTGACTTTGTGATCTTGCCCACAAAGCGTTGTAAATGCGATGTTTACGGCCTTTTAGTGGGGCAGTCAAAAGTCTTGTTTTCTTTTGGTCATAAAGTTAGTGAACGCTCGAAGCGGCGCGCTTGAGACGGTTTGGTCGCAGACTGCCATACTAGTACAGCGAGCTCTTTCCACTGTAGTTGGTGGCACTAACTTTCGTTTGAATGACTTTGTGTGTGTCTTGATGGGAGCTTAAGCGCTCCTTTATTTGCGTTGTGTTCAAGAGCGCAGCTGGGACTTAACTGGCTTGCGAAAGGGCAAGTTGCTAAGTCCTAAGGTCATTATTGGATATCTTTAACCTGAGGTCGTAACCATGGGTCGCATTAAGCTGACAGGGGTTTTAACAGATAGTACCGGTATCGAGTTAGTCGATCGTGTCTGTACGCAAGTACAGTTACGCTCGCACCTCAACCAGCTTAGTACCAAGCGTAAGAACATGGCCTACGTCCTCTTTGGTGACGCTGTCACCATTATGGTCTTGCACTATATGTGCGACGACTTAGGCCGTTCTTGGAACCGTATTGGCGACTTCGTGGAGATGCTGCCTAAGCGCATGTACTCGGAGATGGGGCAGGCGGCAGCTCACCACATTAACCGTGATGTGATCCAAGATGCCATGATGCGTATCGTGAAGTTCGGTATCGCTCCGTTCTTAGCCACGATCGCTCCACGCGCCTTATCTGAGCTCAATTTGGTTGATGCCTTGGTCGACAAGTTAACCCAAGGTCAGGAGTTAACAGAGGAAGAGCAAAAGCTGGCCCACGATCTGAGCTTCCTTAAGATCAGCGCTAAGCGGATTCAAGGCTATCTCGACTTCTTTGCTATGCGTCGCCACGATTTAAAGGAGCTCTTTGAGAACCTCGATTACCTGCCTTTATTAGTAGGCGCTAATGGCCTGCAAGTAGTCCGTCCGGAAGAGCGCAAGGAGTTGATGCCACGTCGTCGCGGCAAGAACCAAGCTTTAAGCGTCACGGTCACCGAAAGTGGTCTCTTACTCAATGCCGCCAACGAGAACGAAGAGCTCGATGGTGACTTTGCAGGTGATCTGAAGTCGGCTGATGACGTGGTTGAACCAGTCATTGATGCTGAGGATGAGCGCAAGCGTGCCCGTATGGCCCGTGAGCACGGTGCCGTACCGGTTGAGAACGTCTTCTTAGGCAACACCCCAAGCGATCCTTACACCTTACCAAGCATCGAAGAGTTAAAAGAGGTCAATGCCGACTACGA
Organism: uncultured Anaerobiospirillum sp.; assembly: GCA_944392765.1. Classification (GTDB taxonomy): domain Bacteria; phylum Pseudomonadota; class Gammaproteobacteria; order Enterobacterales; family Succinivibrionaceae; genus Anaerobiospirillum. Next base: position 2,260 of record CALXXU010000024.1, on the reverse strand, counting down.
GCATCTGCCGGTTGAGACTTTATCCATCGATGAGGTTGCCTCGATCTGCGGTCGCCACCACCTCAAGGTAATTATGCGTCTACCTGATAGCGATCCTAAGGTTCGTGAGATCAAGGAGCGTTTTGTTAACAATGAGTTGCAGTTCCAGCGCTTTGAGGTCACCAACTCGATCGTTAACTATGAGCAGGCCCGTGCTACCACCAAGGTACTGCCGGTTTACACCATTTCCGGTGCTTGGGCTGGTTCCACTCAGATCAATGGTCAGGACTTCAGCTTACTGTTCATCAACGCCAAAGAGCTGCGTATGACCTACAGCTCCTACTGCCTTGATTTTGCCCGTCGTGAGCAGGCCCGCCTGCAGCGCCAAAACAAGATCATCTTGCCATTAGGCGCAACCCGTGAGGATGTTGAGGCGGTAGCTGCCCGCATCTTCAGCAAGGCTCGTTGGTGCCGCTACACCTTAAAGCAATGGGGTGAGGTCACGGGCTTTAGCTCGGTAGGTCGTCCTGCTCGTGGTGCCATTCCTCAGCCTCAATTCATGCGTGGTGTCTTCGATATCGCTATGGATCCAGTTAAGATCAAGAGTGCGGTTGATTCCGAGCTCTACTATGTCTTAGCAGTTTCCAATGGCTCAAGCGGTGCTAAGCGTCCTGAGCTCACCATGAAGCAGATCTACGATATCTACCACTGCGACTTTGGCACGGAGTGCACTTCGGCGCACCTGCGCAAGCAAGGTTCGGTTTCGCGCTTTGTCACCCAGACTTCGACTCGTCGTCTGACTGCGTTAACCGTGCTCTTGCACTACACCTTTATCATTCAATCCTTACTTGAGGCACGCCTCCAGTTAACAAGCTTAACTGCCGCTCAAGCTTCAGCGGCGCGTAAGAAGACCAAGCAAGAAGAAAGTGCTTAATTAGCAAGAAAGCGCTTAATCTAAGCTAGTGATGGAGTTTAAAAGTTTTTAACGTGCCTGCTCGCCTCGTGAAGCCTAATTGGATGGCTTGTATCTACGGATTGTCCGGCAAATCGCCCCATCAGCACGGCATTAAATACTTTTAAACTGGCTCACTAGCGCTCACAAGGGCGCGTCCTGGGGAGCAGAAACAAGCTGCCTCCTGGGGCGCGCCCTTGTTGTTTGGGCGGCTGTTCAGAGGGGCGCGCTAGCCTAAGGCATGTCCTTGTGGCCGCCTTGCGTCACCTAGCTTCGTGGATCGCTAGAATGCCTAATAAGGTGCTAAGAACAGAACCGAAACTACAAAGTAGGTGAAGATACCGGTTGCTAAGTTCTTGTAGATACAGCCCATCGCTAAGATCACGCAGTGTAAGCGGTATGCACGTAAGTGCAGAGCAGCCTTAACATCGGTGAAGATGGACAGCATGATGTTGCCTAAGCTGCTGGTGTTAGCGCTGGTGTGAATCTCAGACAGAGGCTTCTCGTAGGTTAACATCCAAACAACGACTAAGGAGACAGCCATCATGATGCCGTAAACAACACCGGTCATGAAGAAGGCAGTAGTGTCATTCTCGCCGTAGAGTTGGAACATTAAGCCTGGAATGAAGGCGGCGATGGTCGAAGCGATAATACCGCAAACCTGCTTACCACCGGTGAGCTTGGTCTTATCCTCGGCGCGACGGGTCATCTCAGCAGGCAGCGAGACGCACGATACGATAACCATGGTGAAGACCATTTCGTACAGGAGGTTAACTACGAAGTAGTAGGCGAGGTTCATTCCTGGAACCCACATCGCTGGGAATACGATCAGGATCGATGGGATACCTAAGAGAATGAAGAAACGGCGACGGCCAAAGCGACGACCTAAGGCAGTCTTGTAGAAGTTGTCAGTAATGAAGCCCATTACTGGATTTAACAGAGCATCGGCGATACGTGCCACCGTGAAGATAACGGAAGCCGAAATAGCCGAGAGGCCGCACATGGTGGTGTAAAAGAACATCAGCCATGCAGAAATTAACACGGTGGAGCCACCACCTAAGAAGTTAACGGATGCATAACCAATAATGGGAGCTGTTATAAATTAATTGACGCATCAAAATAGTGCAAGTTTGGGCTAGCTTTTGGAGGCTAACCATCTACGCTTAGATTTGCACTATTAGATATCGACACCAGCATGTGATTCAAGATCACCTTGATGTCCTTGAATCAATGCTGATGAAGGCAAACATCACGGGACTGTATCGATGGGGTACTTGTGATTAACTCCACAGATTTGAGAGGCACTGATGTGAGATAATTTTGTACAAA
>CALXXU010000023.1 GCA_944392765.1 uncultured Anaerobiospirillum sp. | reverse complement strand
GAAAGATAAATTATTGATTTTATATTTACCTTTGATAACTTTATTTTATATAAAAATAACCAATATGAGAGATACTATAGCAAACGCCATTAGTTTTTGCTAATAAATTTTTGTTTTATAATTTTATAAATTTTCAGAAAACGGCTTAAACAAGCACTCTTGCTTGGTAACCGCAATAAAGTTGATCAGCCAAAATCACTGACGTTTGCTATAAATTTTATGAATTTATGATAAATACAAAAAACAGCTGTACGCCGACAGCTTGGCTGTTTGTTTTAATTAGAAATTTTGATAAATAAAACTTTAGTCACCGCTATTAATAAAATTCGATTTATATAATTATATGGCGAGGCAGCTAAAGCGCTTGTCGACTAAATTGATCTAAGCCGTGCAGCAGAAGAGATGCCCAATTTGGTGCAAGATTTAATTTGTAACAGCTCCCTCCTATATTAAGGCCTTCCGCTGGGCCTCAGACCGTCTAGGTGAAAAGGGCGTGATTGCCTTTGTCACCAATGCCGGTTGGATTGACTCCGAGGCAGCACGTGGCATGCGCCGCTGCTTACAGCAGGAGTTTAGCGCGGTCTACGTTTATCATCTCAAAGGCAATCAGCGCACCTCAGGCGAGCAGTCGCGTAAAGAGGGTGGCAAGATCTTCGGTTCGGGCAGCCGCGCTCCAATTGCTATCACAGTGCTGGTCAAGAACCCAGAGGCTCAGACCAAGGGCAAGATCTACTTTGCTACGGTCGACGACTACCTAAGTCGAGAGGAAAAGCTTGGGCAGCTCAGCAAGCTGGGTTCGATCGCTCAGGTTAATTTTGTTGAGATTGAGCCTGATAGCTACGGCGATTGGCTTAACCAACGTCGTGAGGACTTTGCTCACTTCATTACGGTCGATGGTAAGAAAACCGACTCTCAAGCCATTTTTGAAAGCTTCTCTCGTGGTATAGCCACCAGTCGCGATGCGTGGTCATTTAACTCAAGCAAGGAGCGTCTGGAGCGTAACTTCACCTCGTGCATTGCGCTCTTTAATGCTCAAGTGGCTTCCTACCAATTTGCTCCTGCGACCTTTGTGCGTGAGAACGATCCGACTAAGATCAAGTGGAGTCGTAGCCTTGAAAACACAATGAAGCGCGGGATCTCGTCGCCGCAGTTTACGCCTGACTTGGTGGTTACGGCTTTATACCGCCCATTCTTCAAGCAATTTCTCTACAACGAGAAAACTTGGCTTGAGATGACATACCAAATTCCACAGCTGTTCCCATTTGCGGGGGCTGAGAACTTGGTCATTACGTTGACCGGCGTGGGGGCGCAAGACTTTAGTTGCCTGATGAGTGCGCACATCCCGTGCCTGGATTGCCTCGAGAAGAGTCAATGCTTCCCGCGCTACCTCTATCGCAAGGTCGATGAATTAGATGGGGCTTCAGGCTCTGGGACTTTGCTTGAGACCGGTGCGCGCGTGATCATTAACGGCTATGAGCGCCGTGATGCGATTGGTCCTGAGGCGATCGCGCACTTCCAGGAGGCTTATCCGCAAGCTGGTGCGGCCATCGATGCTGATGCGGTGTTCTATTACATCTATGGCATCCTGCATAGCCCAGATTACCGTGCCACCTATGCCAACAATCTGCAAAAGGAGCTGCCACGTATCCCACGCGTGGCCACCTATGATGATTTCAAGGCCTTTGCGGACGCAGGGCGCGCCTTAGCGCAGCTGCATGTGGGCTATGAGCAGGTCAAGCCTTATGAGGGCTGCACGCTCACCTATGCCCCTGGCATTTCCGAGCAAAACTTGGATTACACGGTAACCCAACTCAAGTACGGCCGCATCAAGGGCAAGACTGGCAACGACGCTAAGGACAAGTCGACCATCATTTACAATGCGCAGCTGACCATCAGCAACATCCCACTGGCAGCTCAGTCTTACCTGGTCAATAAGAAGTCGGCTTTGGACTGGGCTGTGGAGCGCTACGGGGTGACCACCGATAAGGCCTCGCGCATCAATAACAATTTCAATGACTACGCTGCGGCTATGGGCGATCAGGCCTACATCCTCAAGCTCATCTTGCGCTTGATTACGGTCTCGCTTGAGACCAATAAGATTGTGCAAGCCATGCCGAAGTTAGTCCTGCATCAGCTCGATCAATAGGTCAGCGTTGAGCGACCACAGCAGTCACGAAGGGGCAGCAGTTGCGCTGCCCCAAGCTTTGGTGCTGCCTCAGGCATGGTCTCAGCGCGCTTTTGTGGCGTGCTGCTTGAGGCGCGGGCGCATGGACAGGCATAAGTTGAGTTAGGGCATTGCTGTGCGCTGATCTGGGCCAGCATCGGGCTTAATTGTTGCGGTTTAGGGGCTAACACGGCGCGCGGCGGGGCGCAAATGCGATTTTCTTGGGATTTTTTGGGGAGATTGGGGTGGGGCTGTGATAAAATTTGCGGCGCAGATCAAGCTTTGAGGGTGTGCCCTTTTACTTTTGGGACATTTTGGCTTTGGGCTTGATCGTTGGTCAGTCGGTGACGTCAGTCATCCTGGGTGTTCATCCTTTGTGAGGAAAAACTGCTGCGTTCTTAGCTCAGTGGTGCTCAATGGCTCCTCTCAAATCCTAAGGAGGGAGAGGGAGGCGTAAGCCTAGGGCTGAGGCGTGGTAGCGCCAGATTACTATGATGATGATTAATAACGCGAAGTCTATCGCTCAATACGATCCAGAACTCTTTGCTGCTATGGACGCTGAGAATCAGCGCCAAGAAGATCACATTGAGCTCATTGCCTCGGAAAATTACGCCAGCCGTTGTGTCATGGAGGCTCAAGGCTCGCAACTGACCAACAAGTACGCTGAGGGCTACCCTGGCAAGCGTTACTACGGTGGCTGCGAGTACGTCGATCAAGTCGAGCGCTTAGCTATTGAGCGCGCCTGCAAGCTCTTCCACTGCGATTACGCTAACGTCCAGCCTCACGCTGGCTCCCAGGCTAACTGCGCTGCCTATATGGCTATGTGCCAGCCTGGTGACACCATCTTAGGTCTGTCCTTAGCCGCTGGTGGTCACTTAACTCACGGTGCTTCTGTCTCCTTCTCGGGCAAGGTTTACCACTCGGTCCAATACGGTGTTAATGCCGCCGGTGAGCTTGACTACGACGATATCCGCGCCAAGGCCTTAGAGGTTAAGCCAAAGGTCTTAGTTGCTGGCTTCTCGGCCTACTCGGGCATCGTTGACTGGAAGAGAATGCGTGAGATCGCAGACGAGGTCGGCGCTTACTTAATGGTCGATATGGCTCACGTTGCCGGTTTAATCGCCGCTGGCGTTTACCCAAGCCCAATTGACTACGCTCACGTTGTCACCTCCACCACCCACAAGTCCTTAGGTGGTCCACGTTCGGGCTTTATCCTCTCCAACTGCCACGACCAAGATCTCTACAAGCGCCTCAACAGCGCCATCTTCCCAGGCTCGCAAGGCGGCCCATTAATGCACGTCATCGCCGCTAAGGCTGTCGTCTTCAAGGAGGCCATGGAGCCTTGGTTCGTTGACTACCAAAAGCAGGTTGTCGCTAACGCTAAGGCTATGTGCGAGGAAGTCATGAAGCGTGGTTACAAGGTCGTCTCCGGCGGCACCCACAACCACTTATTCTTACTGGACTTCATCGGCTTAGAGATGACCGGTAAGGATGCTGAGACTGCTTTAGGTCAGGCCAACATCACCGTCAACAAGAACTCGGTTCCAGGCGACCCACGCAGCCCATTTATCACCTCCGGTCTGCGTCTTGGTACCCCAGCTTGCACCCGTCGTGGCTTCAAGGAGCCAGAGGTTCGTGAGCTGGCCAACATCATCTGCGACGTCCTCGACAACTACAAGGACGAGAGCGTCATCGCTGCCGCCCGCGAAAAGGTCAAGGCCTTATGCGCTAAGTTCCCTGTTTACAAGGACTAGGATTTAAGCTGAGTTAGGATTAGCATTGAGCTCGTACTAACGCAGAGTCAGGATCAGTATGGTTCTGACTAAGAAAAAGCCCACGGTGCAACTTTCGTTGTGCGGTGGGCTTTTTTCATGCGATTGGGCGGCATAAAATGAGGAATGGATTGTTTTTGGTCTAGGAGGCGCTATGGCTAAGGGTGAAGGCAAGAAAAAGGGTAAGGGCAAACTCGGCGTGGTCAAACCAGTCGAACTCAATGAGACTGATGCTCATTATTTGAAGCTGGCGCTCAAAGAGGCCAAGCGCGGACGCTATACCACCTCGCCTAATCCGGCCGTGGGCTGCGTTATCGTGCGCGATGATGAGATCTTAGGCCAAGGCTTTCACCATGCCGCCGGTCAACCGCACGCTGAGATTATGGCGTTACGCGATGCGGGCGATGATGTGGCCGGTGCTTGCGTCTATGTCACCTTGGAGCCGTGCTGCCATTATGGCCGCACCCCACCATGCGCTAAGGCCTTGATTGAGGCGGGCGTCAAGCGCGTGGTCATTGGCTCGCGGGATCCTAACCCTAAGGTCGCAGGTGGCGGTATCGCCATGCTCCAAGAGGCTGGGATTGAAGTGGTGCTAGCCGGGGGTAAGCTCAATGAGCGCTGCTTAAAGCTCAATCGTGCCTTCTTTAAGAGCATCACTACCAACCGCCCATTTGTCATCACCAAGCTCGGCATGAGCATTGATGGCAAGATCGCCTTGTCCGACGGCTCCTCGAAGTGGATCACCAATGAGGATAGCCGCTCCGATGGCCAGCGTCTGCGCCTGTGGGCCGATGTCCTCATTACCACCGCCGCCACAGTGCGCGTGGACAATCCGCGCTACAACGTGCGCATCGATGAGCTGCCAGCTGAGGTCATGACCGGTCTTGATACCGCGCTCATCCGCCAGCCACCAAAGGTGGTGATCGACACTCATGGCACCTTCTGCCAGGACTATGATTCCGAGCTCATCAAGCCTTACTCCATCTTTAGCCAGGGTGAGAGCTTCATTGCCGTAGGCACCAAGCAAAACCTCGCCAAGATTCATGAGGTGGTAGTGGCCACGGAGGAGGGCGCGATTCCAAAGCTCCCAGTATCGCGTGTCAAGACCGGCTGGAAGGTCAATGCCGAGCGCATTATCGCCTCCGGCCCGAACTTCGTAGTGGAGCGCTTCACCGATCGCGTTTCGATCTTAGTGCTGCCCCAAGATCGTGACCATGTAGCGCTCGAGGCCTTACTTGATTTCTTGGGCTCCAAGGAAATGCGCGTCGCCATGGTTGAAGCGGGCGCGGCTCTGACCTCTGCTTTCTTAAATCAGGGCTTGGTTGATGAGTGCTATTGCTACTTAGCCCCAATGTTCTTAGGCGCCACCGCCCAAAGCGGTCTCAAGCTGCCTGAGCCTCCAACCTTACAGGCGGCGCAGCGCTTTGCCCAGATGGACTGCAAGGTCATTGCTGATAATGTCTTAGTGGTGTTATCGGAGCCACTGCGTTTGCCTGCGGTCAAGCGCACCAGCCGCAAGAAGGCGGCCCCTGATGCAGCCAAGACGGCCAATACGGACTCTGCTAAGAAGGTGGCCCCTGGTGCTGCTAAGAAGACCGACTCAGGTTCTGCTAAGAAGGCTGACCCTGATGCTGCTAAGAAGACCGATACTGGCTCTGCTAAGAAGGCGGCCACTGGTGCTGCTAAGAAGAAGGCCACGAAGACGGTGTCCTAGGTTAAGATAACGCCTTTAGCTTGCGAGGAGATCTGATGTTTACGGGAATTGTGCAGAGCGTGGGCGTGCTGCAAAGTATTACGCGCCAAGGTAAGGGCGCGCATGTGGTGGTGGCCACGAAGCCGGGCTTTTTGTCAGAGGTCCAGTTGGGCGACTCCATTGCCACCAATGGCGTGTGCCTCACGGCCACGGCCTTGCGCGATAACGCCTACGAGGCGGATTTGTCCTTTGAGAGTTTTAATCTCACGACCTTTGCGCATTACACCGCTGGGACTAAGGTCAATTTGGAGCTGGCGTGCACGCCGGTCACGCGCCTAGGCGGTCACATCATGCAAGGCCACGTCGATGGCGTGGGCACGGTGCTCGAGCGCTACCGCGTGGACGAGGCGCTCAATATCTGGGTGCAGGCACCTAAGAGCTTGGCGCGCTATATCGCGATGAAAGGCTCGATTGCGGTCGATGGCATTTCGCTTACGGTCAATGAGGTGCGCGACTGCGATTTTCGCCTTACCTTAATTCCGCACACTCAAGGTGAGGTCGCGACCGACTTTAATCCAGGCACTCTGGTCAACCTCGAGGTCGATGTCATTGCGCGCTATTTAGAGCGCTTGATGGTGGCCGGGGCCGTGACCCCGAGTGCTGCGCCTTCTAGTGCCGCAGGGGAGCAAGGCGGGCGCGTGACCTTAGCCTCCTTGCAAGAAAATGGCTTTTTCTAGGGCAAAGCGACCAGTTTTGCTATACTAGGGGGCTGCAAAATGCGGCGGCAGCGGGGCTCTGAGCGGGCTCTTGCGGGCTCACCCTAAACACCTAAGCTTGGGCCTGATTTGCTTGAGCTAATAGGGGGCTGAGCCGCGCCGGTTGGTATTTTTTGGGAGTCTGCGATGGCAGTTAATTTTATTGAGGGCATTAAGCCTTGCTCTGATGCCAAGGTCGGCATTGTCGTTTCACGTTTTAACAGCTTTATCTGCGAGCGTCTGTTAGAGGGCGCTTTAGATACCTTAAAGCGTGAGGGCCAAGTTGAGGACTCCAACATCACGGTCGTACGTGTCCCAGGTGCTATCGAGATTCCTTTGACTTTAGAGCTGATGGCCCAAAGCGGCAAGTACGACGCCCTGATCGCCTTAGGCTGCGTCATTCGTGGTGCTACCTACCACTTTGAGGTGGTCGCCAATGAGTGCGCTAAGGGCATTACCCAAGTTACCTTAAATAACCGCTGCATCGTCTCCAATGGTGTCTTAACCACCAACACCATCGATGAGGCAGTCCAACGTGCTGGTTCCAAGGCTGGTAACAAGGGCAGCGAAGCTGCTTCGGCGGCCTTAGAAATGATTAACGTCACCCGTCAGCTTAAGGCCTAGCGGTGACCAATCTAGGCTTAGAGCCTAGAGCTAATTGAGCCCAAGCCGTGTCAAGCGCGCTTGGGCCTTCGTTCTTTTTTCTTGAGGTTTTTATGGATCAAACTGAGGGTGCAGTCACTCCTGCGATGCGTCATAAGGCGCGCCACTTTGCGCTGCAGGCGATTTATCAATGGCAGTTGACGGGCATGTCAGCCTCGACCATTGAGCAACAATTCTTAGAAGATCAACCGGTAGCCGGTGCTGATCTTGATTACATGCACGATCTGATTCAAGGCGTGATCGCCAATTGCGATACCTTGGATGCAGCTTTTGCCCCATTCTTATCCCGTCCGTTAAAGGATCTCGATCAGGTGGATAAGGCGATCTTACGCATCGGCACCTTTGAGCTGATGTACCGCCAAGAAGTCCCATTTAAGGTCGTGATCAACGAGGCCATTGTCTTGGCTAAGTCCTTTGCCGAGCAAGACAGCCACAAGTTCGTCAACGGCGTCTTAGATAAGGTCATCAAGAGCATTCAAGCTCAAAAGCAATAGCGGGACACGCCCCGGTTTGAGCTGGTCACTCTCAGGCCCAAAGTGAGGCAAAGCCCGGCGCTTAATCTTGAGCCTGTACGCTAAGGTTAAGCCCTATGTCGGGCTTGGGCCCGAGGGGGCGGCACGGCTGGGCGCATGCGTGGCGCGATTGGACCCTGCGGGGTCTAATTTTTTTGTGATTTAGGGACGGACTTCGATTTTATGGTGAGCGACGAATTTTCCTTTATCCATCAGTACTTTGCCCGCTTAAAGCATGCGGCACTCCCTGAGTCCTCTTCAGCGGGGGTGGTGCTGGGGATCGGGGATGATGCGGCCATCTTAAAGCTGAGTGGCAATTACGCGATTACCACTGACACCTTAGTTGAGAATGTCCACTTCTTCCCTAACTTCAATCCGCATTTATTAGGCGCGCGCGCTCTTGAGGTCAACTTCTCGGACGTTTACGCCATGGGCGCACGTCCTCAGTACATTACGCTGAGCCTCGATCTCTCGGAGCGCTACCTTGATTTTGATAAGTTTTGGCAGGCCTTTGCCCAGGGCGTAGAAGAGTGCCTGGCGCGCCACAACTGCCTGCTCATAGGCGGCAATGTCACGCGCAGCAACAATCGCAATGCGCCCTTGACCATCAGCGCCACCGCCTTTGGTCAATGTGTCGGTACCGGCCTGTTGCGCCGTAATGGCGCTCAAGTGGGCGATCGCATCTACGTCACGGGCTCACTGGGCTCCAACGGCCTCTACGTCAAGACGGTCTATAACAATAGCCTGCGCAACCTCGACTCCGACGAGCGCCGCCACTTTGAAGAGCACGCCTTTGCCTACGATGCGCGTATGAGCAAGTTTGTGGAGCATGTCGTCGCTTACAGTCAGTGCGGCATCGATGTGTCCGATGGTCTCTTGGGCGATTTAAGCCACATCCTGATGCAATCGCATTGCTGTGCCTTGCTCAACTACGAGAGCCTGCCGCTTGATGAGCTTTCGCGCTCCTTACTGCCGCACTTTAAGATCTCCGAGAAGTCTCTGCTCAAGTTAGGCTTAAGTGCCGGTGGCGACTACAATCTCATCTTTACTGTGCCACAGGATAAGCAAGCGGCCTTTGAGGCGGAGCTCAAGCAAGACCCCGAGCTTGAGGGCTTCTTGTGTACCTGCATCGGTGAGGTGGTCGCAAGTGAGAGTGAGCAGGATTGGGATCACAACTTCTTGGCCACCGACAGTGGTCTCATCACGATCGTCAACGCCCAAGGTGAGCCGACCACGCTGCGTTTAGGCGTGGGCTCGTTTAACCACTTTTTGCGCAACAGCTCACTAAGCGAGGTCTAGCGCGCAGAGCTTTAGCCCTGAGGACTCGAGCCCACTAGGCGAGGTTTAGCCCGCAGAGGTCTAGCCCTGAGGGCTCGAGCCCACTAGGCGCGGCCCAGCTTTTTAGCTGGATCTAGGCCATTGGAGCCAAGGGCGCCCAATAAGGCTTAAGATGCCCAAATTTTGCGGGCCCTAAGTTCGCCATAAGGCCAATGTGCTAAGCTAGTGCCTGTTAATCTTTCCTGATTGGATTTTTATTTTTTTCCTATGAAGAAGAATCTGTTAGCCGTATCGGTATTAGGTGCAGCTGCACTGATGCTTGCTGCTTGTGGTGAAGATAAGGCCGTTGCTGCCGCCAATGACAGCGCTGCCGCTCCCGCCAAAGCTGCTGTGGTCACGGCTGAGTCGTCCTTTGATGACAAGGTTTCCTACTCGATTGGTGCCAGCGTCGGTACCTACATCGCTACCATTCAGCGCGACCAAAGCGAGTTCATTGGCAATTTGAACCAGGAACTGGTCATTCAGGGCTTTGTTGATGCCATTAACAGCAAGACCGCCTTAAGCGAGAAGGACATTGCTGACACCTTAGTCGCCTTAGACCAAAAGGTCCGTGAGGGCTTAGAGAAGAAGGCTGCTGACGAGGCCCAAAAGAACTTAGAGGAAGGCAAGAAGTTCTTAGCTGAGAACGCTAAGGCCGAGGGCGTTCAGACCACGCCATCGGGTCTCCAGTACAAGATTATTGCCGAGGGCTCAGGTAAGGTTCCTACCACCTCCGATACCGTCCGTGTCCGCTACAAGGGCACCACCATTGACGGCCAAGTTTTTGATGAGCAAAAGGATCCAATTGCCTTCCCACTGGCCAACATCATCCCAGGCTGGACCGAGGGCTTACAGCTGATGAAGGAAGGCGGTAAGGCCATGCTCTACATCCCATCGGATCTGGCTTACGGTGAGATGGGCGCCGGTGACCTCATTAAGCCTAACTCCGTCTTAATCTTTGAGATCGAGTTAGTCGAGGTCGTACCTCCTGCCGCTCCAGAGGCAGAGGCTGCCGCCCAGTAGTAGGCACACCCCCAAGAGATCTTCTTCACGCCCGCTGGGGCCCGGTATCAAGTGCCGTGGCTCCAGCGGGCGTGGTGTTTTTGGGTACAATTTGCCCTAGATTGTGGTAGACTTATCAAAAAGTAATATCGGGGTAGCAATATGTTCCACTACGTCTCCATGTCAGATGACTTCGCGCATTGGTTGAGCGGGCTCAAAGATCAGGCACTTTATGCCTGTGTTTTGGCATATTTGTGTAATATGAAAAATGGAGATTTTGGAGAAATTAATGATGTTGGTGATGATGTTTACGAAACATCTCTTCCATCTTATCCGAATTTGCGTTTTTATTTTTCTAAAGAACGCCGTGTGATAACTATTTTACTGGTTTCCGACGAGTCAAACTCTCAGCCTGAAGCTGTAGCTCAAGCTAAGCAGATCGATAAGATCTACAACGATGCGGCGATCACCAGAACCAAGGCTCTGTGCGCAAAGTACGGTCTGGAAGCGCCGTCTAATTTGGATTAGTGAGCGCTACACGTGTACGCTAACAGGAAGCAAGGAGAGTCAAGATGGCCGATGAGAAAGATCCCATGGCTTGCCTCGATATGCAAAATTATTTGCATACAGAGAGTGATTGTTTGGAGATGTGGAAGGGGGCCTTGCAGGACGATCCTGGTGATGGCTTTTCCATTCGCTTAATGCTTAACGATATTGTTAATTTTTATTGTTTGAATAAATTGGCGCAACAGCTGGGAGTATCAAAAGACGAGCTTTGCCTTATGATGTTTGGCTCCCGCCGCAATGATCAGGGGCTGCATGAGATTGCAGCTGCCTTAGGCTTAAGTATGCAGCCTGATGCTGAATGAGCGAGGGACTTGGTGTGTACTACTGTGATAAAGAAGATTCTTTAACCTGGCTTGGCCTGATAAATTATTTTGAATCTGACGATGATTGTTTATTTACCTGGAAACTTGCCTTGCAGGAACAAGAGAATGATAATGGTTTGGCAATGATTGCTACGTTAAACGATATTGTACAATATCAGTGCCTCAAAAATTTTGCTCAGCAATTAGGAATGCCCAAGGATGAGCTCTACAATGCCATGGCAGAGCCCAAGCCAGACAACGATCAGCTGCTCAAGGATATCGTACACGCCTTGGGCTTAAGCATGCCTTCTGGCAGCTGATGCTGAGGTTACAACATCTTAGCAACGGAGTGGGTCTTATGACCGATGAAGAAATAGCAGCTCTACCACGTCCGATCAGCTTCGATTTGCAAAATTTTTTGCATTCGGATGAAGATTGCTTAATGATGTGGAATGCCGCTCTTAAATATGATTGTGGCAATAGGAAACTGCTTTACTCAACTTTAAGCGAAATTGCTCGGTTTAGATTTTTAAGAGACTTAGCACAGCAGATTGGCGTATCCAAAGAAGATTTGTACAGCGTGCTAACGGGGCGAGACAAGCAAAAGCCCGAACTTATCCCAAAGGTAGCTGAGGCCTTGGGCTTGAAGATGCATTACGACGATATGCCTAGCCCTGAGCTCGAGCTTGATGAGGATTGGTTCTCGGACGACGATGACCCAGTTGCAGACTCTGACCCAATTGACACCAAGCAGTAATGCGTACGTCTCCGCTGAGACCAGGCACTAAGCTCCGTGGCTCCAGCGGACGTGGTACTTGGTGTGAAGTCTGTGTGTTATTTGGTTTTGTTAACAAAGGAAAAGACGGACTTATGCCTGAGCGTCACTTTATGACCGATGAGCTGATTGAATTTGACTACCAAGACTTTCTTCATTCTGAAGACGATTGCTTGGTGGCCTGGAAATGCGCCTTGCTGGAGGATTCAGGTGATGGCTTGGTCTTATTTGCAACCTTAAAGGAAGTTGCTTACTTTAAGTTCTTGAGTGAGCTTGCGCAGCAAGTGGGCTTGACCAAGGACGAGCTCTACTCAGTGCTGAAAGGTTATGGGGGCCGGAACGCAGATGTGTTAAAGAAATTGGTCTCAACCTTAGGTTTGCGCTTTCATTATGCTGACATGCCTAATCCTGAGCTCGAAGTTGATGATGCTTTGGCTTCAGACAAGGCTTCAAGAAGCTTGTAGCAAAACATTCGCCTAGGAGCAGGCGCTAAGAGCTTTTGCCCGCTCGGGCCCGACACCACCTAGTTCCAGCGGGTGTGTTGTTTGGCGGGCATGAAAAAAGCCCGCAGCGTGGCTGCGAGCTTTTGGTCAGTCGAACTTACTGAACTGTCTTTTTAGGGGTATGTTCTTACTTTAAGTTCAGGGTGTCACGAATCGTGAAGAAGATATCGGTCTGGTCGGTTAAGCCTACGACACGTAAGGCACCAGGGCCGTAAGCGGCAACACGTAACTGAGCACCGGTGTGACCTGCGTCATCGATGTCGGTCGAGTTGCCATAGTTGATGGCCATTGGGACGCCGTCGTGGGTTAAGACGCGCTGGCTAAAGCCTGGAGTGGTGGCGTCTGGATAGACGATCTGGGTGGCGTGAGCGTGGTCAGCGGTAACGATAACCAGGGTGTTGCCGTCCTTCTTGGCAAAGTCCATGGCAACTTGAACGGCCTCGTCTAAGTCCATGGTCTCACCAAATTGACCGCATGGATTGGAAGCGTGGGCCTGCTTGTCGATCGAAGCGCCTTCAACTTGTAAGAAGAAGCCCTTGTCGTGAACCTTCAGCAGATCGATGGCTTTTTGGGTCATTTGAGCTAAGGTTGGAACCTGAGCGCCGCGCTCGCTGTTAACCTCGCACTTGACTACATCCTTTTGGATGCCATTTAACTCAGCCTGTGGGCCCTTTAAGCGGATTGGCATATTGCCGTCCGAGAACAGACCTAAGACTGGTTGATCTTGGTTGGCAACGGTGATGGCGTTCATGCCGTTCAAGTCACGGACTACTTGGAAGCCACGCTTTTCAGCTTGCTCAAATAAGGTCATGTCCTTGTACTCACCGGCCTTGGCCTTCTCATTGAAGGAAGCGGCACCGCCACCTAAGATAACGTCAGCACGGACGTTCAAGAGCTGCTCGGAGATCGAGCCCTGGCCGCCGTTTTCTAAAGCGTTAGCAGCGCACTTCTGCGAGGTAACGTTTGGACCATAGCACTTACGCTCGGTGACGTGAGCGATTTGAGCAGCTGGGGTAGCGTCTTGGATTTCAGCGGTCGAAACGTCGCCGGTAGCAAGACCGTTAGCCTTGGCCATCTCCAGTAAGCTCTGGTGTGGCTTGCCAAAAACGTCGACGCCGATAGCGCCGTTGTAGCTCTTAACGCCGGTCGACCAAGCGGTAGCCGAAGCAGCCGAGTCTGTAACGTAATCAGGCTTGTGGGTGTTGCGATCTAAGGAGTAGTGGGTGTACTGGCCGGTAAATGGTAAGGAGTCTAAGCCCTTGAAGAAGCCACCAGCACCGTGGGCAAAGTTACGGGCAGCGGTGATTTCGCTATCGCCCATGCCATCGCCGATTAAGAGAATGACGTTCTTGGCGTGCTGCTTCTTAGCCAGCTCCAGAACGTTGGAGTAGAGCTCAGTCTGGTTGTCTGGGATACGACGAGCGCCAGCAAACTGAGTGACATCACCGGCAGCTTGACGGACGTAGAGGGCGCTATCGTCGATAGCCTGATCACTGGCATTGGCCGAGCAGGCGGCTAACATGAAAGCAGCAGCGGCTGCGGTCAGGGATTGGGCTAACACGGACTTCTTGAGCATCATCTTTACTAAACCTTTGCCGCGATGCGGCTGATATTCCAGTTCTAAGGCGCAAGCACGTGGTTGCGCCTCGACATCAATAATGGTTGCTTTTGATGGTGCTCATGATAGGGGCCCAAAGTTAAGTTCACAGGGCCCAAAAAATAAAGTCCGAGTTAAAAAGCGTGCTTTTTTGTAAAAAGCACGTAAAGTTGCACATTTGCGCCTAAAAGCACACACAGTGAGGCACGCGGGTGCTATTACTGACATTGTGCTCTAGTGATGGAGTTTAAAAGTATTTGCCACAAAGCCTATGTGACTGAATGTGCAAGAAACCGCTTATACAAGCCATCAAATGCCGATTTGGTGCGTTAAAAACTTTTAAACTCTGTCACTAGAGTGTAGGCACAGGGCACAGCTCTCAGACACAGAAGAGCGACTGGTGACCACGTTTCGGTGGTATGGCACAAACTAAGAACCGCCGCGCTAAGCCGGGATGGCACAGGCTTGGTGCCGCGCCTTGGTACTGTGTAGCTTGGTGGCGACACCGGCTGACCGAGGCATTAAGCCCTCAGAGTGTGTTGTGGACGAGCGCTCCTCAAGTGTGCTCGAGTGCTGCTGACTGTTAGCTAAAGTCAGCGGCGTTCAAAGGCTGTGGCGCCTTGAGCTCGTGGCTGGCCTTCTTGCCTAACACCTCAGGCAGGCGGTATGGCTCTAAGCCCAGACCTGGGCGGATGATACGCACGTGCTCTGGGGTTAAGGTCTCGCCTGGGGCTAAGTCCTTGACTAAGTACACCGAGCGGCGGCCCTTGCGGCCTGCCAGGTCAGTCTCGCTTAAGGCAATGGCCTGGTAGCCCATGGTTTGCGCAGCTAAGGCGGTGGCTTCCTTTAAGGCCTTTAACTCGTCTGGAGTCATCGAGAAGGCCGCATCAATGCCGCTTTGGCGGTCACGCGCAAAGTGCTTTTCAATCATGTCGGCACCTAAGGCGGTCGCGGCGACGTCTAAGGTGTGACCAATCGAGTGATTGGAGAGGCCAACCTTGCAGCCATAGCGCTCCTTTAAGAACGGAATGGTGCGCAGGTTAAAGGAGGTTGGAGGAGCAGGGTAGATGCTCTCGCAGTGGAGCAAGGTCAAATCGGTGCAGCCGTGGTCGCGTGCGGTCTGTACCGCGCGGTCGATTTCCTCGAGGCTGGCCATACCAGTGGACATCACCATAGGCTTCTTGGTGTCAGCGCAATAGGCAATCAGCTGCGGGAAGTTAAGCTCGTAGGAGGCAATCTTGTAGATAGGGCAGCCAGCCTCTTCTAAGGCATCGACGTCCTCAAAGTAAAAAGGCGAGCTAAAGAGCGTGATGCCGCGCTCACGGGCGTGAGCAAAGAGCGGCTTCATCCACTCGCGTGGAGTCTTGGCCTCTTGATAGAGGTTGTAGAGGCTATATCCGGCCCATAAGCCCTTGGTGATCTGAAACTCTGGGCGGGTCGAGTCAATGGTGAGCGAGTCCTCGGTGTAGGTTTGGATCTTGATCATGTCCGCGCCACACTCATGGGCTAAATCCATCAAGGCGATCGCATTTTCTAACTTGCCTTGGTGATTGCCTGACAGTTCCGCCACAATGAGCGGCGGCTGTTGCAGCGCCACTGTGCTGACGTCTTGGGTTAAGCCTTCAATCACCTTGCCATTAGTCGTGGTAGCGGTCATCTAACATCTCCAATTAATTGAGGGATCGAATTGACGCAAGGCCCATGCCCAAGCGGCCAGGCTCCTGCGGTGGCGCCAATTGGGCAGCTGCTGGGGCGCCGTCTGGCAGTTGTGGCGCCGCCGGGGCTAATGCCTAGGCGCCGACCGGTGCACCAACCGGTGGGCTTAGCAGGGCCAGCTATGAGCTAGCTATGAGCTAGCTATGAGCCAGCTGAGCCCGTGCTGCCAAGCGTTGGGCCTTAGTCGAGCGCGTTTTTGAGGTCGAGCACGATATCGCGCACCATCTCTTTGCTAGCCAGACCAATATGGCTGGAGTGGATCTGCCCTTGGTCATCTAAGGTCACGATATAAGGTACGCCTATCACCTTAAAATGCGCAATCAGCTCCTTGGTTTGCGGATTGTTGGCGTCGCTAATGTCGATGACAATGCGCGTGAACTGTGCACTTAATTCTAAGAACTCCGGTTGATTGTAGATATGGTGCGCCATATAGCGGCAATTGGTGCACCACGAGGCGGTAAAGGTGATAAAAGCGGAGCCATGCTTTTGCAGGGCTTGCAGCTGGCTTAGGCTTGAGACCTTGATAAAGCCCTCATAAGGGCGTGCAGCGTCAGGGCTTACCTGCGCAAATAACGCATGATAGGCACAGTAGGTCGGCAGTAAGGACAGAAGCGCCGCCGCACTCACCCAAATTAAGGTGAGGCGATGCTTAATAATGAAGAAGATGATCGAGCCAATGAGAAAGAGGCTGGCGATAAAGACGGTGAGCGAGAAGATAAAGGGCTCAGCCTGTCCCATTAAATGGCGGGTAATGAAGTACGCCGCAAAAAGCAGGAGCAGAGCTAAGACTCGCTTGATGATGTCTCCTATCATGCCGCCCTTCATTAAGAAGCGGCCCCCAAAGAGGCCAATAAGTAAGAGCGGGGTGGCCATGCCCAGGCCAATTACAAAGAAGATTAAGGCGCCCAGTAAGGTGTTGCCACTTTGCATGACATAGAGGAGGGCACCTGCCAGCGGAGCGGAAGTGCAAGGACTGGCGATAATGGCTGAGGTCACGCCCAAGGCAAAGGCGCCGCCCATGCTCTTAGTATTGATGTGGCTGATGCGCTGTTGCAGGGGGCCGGTGATAAGGTTCGGCATTTTGAGCTCAAAGACCCCGGCGCATGCAGCGGCGCACACCAAGAGCAGCAGAGCAATGGTGCAGGTGACGATAGGATGCTGCAAGAAGCCGTGGAAGGAAGCACCCAAGGCCGCAAAGATTAAACCTAGGATCATGTAACAAAGAGACAGACCCAAAGCGTAGCCTAGGTTTTGGCGCAAGAGTAGGGCAAAGTTGACGCTCGTGCCATCCTTAGGTTTGGCCACAATCATGGCCGAGAAAATCGGCAGCATCGGCAGAACGCACGGCGTGAGATCGAGGCCAATGCCCAACAGGAAGCACAATAGTAAGCCGATGCCTAAATTCTGAGCGATAAAGTCGCTGATAGCAGTGCCTTCGGTCTCAGTAGAGAGTAGGCTCCACAGGCTGTTGGGCTCAGAGGTAGTGGCGTTATGCTCAGCGTCATTAGAACCAGATGCATCAGGCGTGAGCGAAGTAGCTGCGACCTTGGCTTGAGCTTTCTTAGCTTGGTCGAGCTTGGTGTAGCTAGCCTTAACGTTCTTGGTTAACTCCACGCGATAGTTCTGCGGTGGGTAGCAGATACCTTGAGCATCGCAGCCTTGGTAGCTCAAGATGAGATCATCACCGGCCTGCGCGGACAAAATAGGTACGTCAAATTGCAGTTCGTCAAAGTACACCAGATTGGTGCCCATGCTGTCTTGATGGGTGCTGGCTTCAGGCAGGTTAGGTTGAGCGAGCAAGAGGTTGCCACTGTTTGAGGTCAGGACAATGGAGTCGCGGTAAATATAGGCGCCTGAGGTCATCCTAATTGCAAAGTGCACCGTGTCATGACTAAAGCCGGCATCTACGATAAAGGGTAGTGCGGGGGCATTTAGTGACGGTGCTGAGCCGCCTGCTGGTGCGGCATCAAGTGGTGTGCTGAGAGCGGCGGACTCACTTGGGTCTAATTGCAAGGCCTGGGTGAGATTGTCCCATGAGGGGGCCTCAGCTGTCTCTTCAGCGGTTACTGTGAAGCTTGCTAGGCACAAGAGGAGCGCCCCGACCCAAAGCTGTGCTCCGCGCAAGGGGCGTGATAAGACAGAACACCATGAGAAAAGGGTCATAAGAGCACCTCCGGCCAACCAACAATGCCCCCATTATAGCCGCATGATAGTGGCTAAAGTGATCGCCCCCAAGGTTTAGCATGAGCGGGATTGTATAATGTAATTAGGGCTTTATCATGGCTGTACGGATTTTCATTTTCTTGGGTGCGAGGGCGCCACATGGGCCGTTTCTTTATCGTTTTCTTCTTGTGGGTCATGCTTGAGATCTACACCTTTGTCGTGATTGGCAATGCCATTGGTTATCTCTTGACCATCTTCTTGATTGCAGCGGTCAGCTTCGTCGGCGTCAAGCTCGCCGGGCGTGCCTCGATGCGTGAGCTGCAGTACCTGCAATTGCTGCACGATTTAATCGGCCAGCGCGAGCCTGATCCTAATCTGTGGTCGCAGGCCCAAATCGATCAGCTCAAGCAGCGCTTAGCCCAAATGGGCCCCAATGAAATTCCGGCCTTTCTCAATCGCTGCCGCAAGCGCGCCATGATTGGCCAGCTCGTGATTGTGCTCTACGTGGTTCCAGGCTTTATCTCCGATGCCATCGCCACGCTGATGCTGCTTTTAAACTTCTCCAATAGCCTGTCGCAGCGCGGCTTCTTTGACCACCCAATCTTCGAGAAGGTTGCCGGGATGGGCATCTTCAGCCGAGGCAAGGGCTATAGCCGTTATCAGTCCGAGTACGAGGCCAAGTACGGCAAGAGCGATGCGCAGCGCGCTAAGGAAGAGGCCGCCGCTCAGGAAGCCGCACGTGGTGACGTGCCGGTGTACCAAGAAAAGCAAGGCTTTGCCAAGATGCGCGAGAAGTTTGAATCCGAGCGCGTGGTCAAGGACGCCAAATTCGAGGAAATCGACGACGACGCCCCGCCGAAGGCGTAACGCTCAGCCGCCAGCCCTTTATCGGGCGGTTCCCTACCGCAAGTAGGCCGGGGACTTATGCCGTGGGTGCGGGTTTTAGCCCCAGATCAGGTCACTCTCGCGACTTTGGCCTAGAGAACTCAGGCTACTTGCTGGGCTTAAGGCTGCGTGCTGGGGGCGGGCGCTGACCAAATTCTAGGGCGACTCAAGCGTGTCTGTGATGGGCGCGTAAGGCTTGTTGTGCCTGGTCTTTTGCTTCAGCACTGAGTGGTTCTGCCCAGCAAGATTTCCTGTAACCCTTATTTTTTTTTTCTTCATTATTTGCTTTGGTGTGAGGTCGCTATGGCTCAGGCCAAGTACTATCTGCTGTTATTAACCGTTTGCTTAATTTGGGGCGCCACCCCTGCCAGTGGTAAGTTTACCGTCGAGGCGTTCTCGCCTTTGATGATCACCGGAATGCGCTTTGCCCTGGTTTCGGCGGTGCTGTTCTTGTGGCTCTTGATTTTGCGCGATAAGAAGAGCCTCAAGCCCGAGCGCGGCGTCTTGGTGGTCTGCTTCTTTATGGGCTTTATGGGCATGCTGGTGCACAACGGCCTGTTGTTCTTAGGCCTTAATTACACCACGGCCACCAACACCGCCTTAATCGAGAGCATTGGCCCGACAGCGACCACGGTCTTGGCCTTTATCTTCTTAGGCGAGCGCCTCAATCGCTTTGGCTGGCTCGGCATCGTCATTTCGTGCGTCGGCGCAGTTTGCATTGTGGCCAAGGGCTCGCTTGAGGTGATCTTGAACCTCTCCTTTAACATCGGCGATGTCATCATCCTCTTTGCCGAGATCGCTTGGTCGGCCTACGTCGTGATCTCGTGGCAGATCCACGGACGCTTAGGCACGATTGCGGTGACCGCTTGGTCCGGTCTCTTTGGTTCGCTCCAATGCTTCTTAGTGGGCTTAGTTACCGGCTCTTTGCATGTTTACACCGTGACCCCACAGGCGCTCTTGGGCTTTGGCTACCTCGTGATCTTCTCAGGCCTCTTTGCCTTTGTCGCCTGGAACTACGCGGTGCAGTACGTCGGTGCCTCCAAGGCCGGAGTCTTTGTCTACCTGGTGCCGCTCACCGGTGGCATTGTGGGCGTGGTCTTCTTAGGTGAGGCGCTGCATCCGGCGGTAGTCATCGGCGCCATCCTGATTTTGTCGGGCGTCATTCTGACCGTGCGCTCCAAGGTCCAGCTGCAAAATCAAAAGCAGGCGCAAATTGCCGAGGCTACCGATGGTCAAGGCCATGACCTGTTAAAGCGCTTCTCGGATTTGGCCGAGCGCCACAATGCCAATCTCGCCGCACGTGGTGTAGAGCTACCTGAGGGTGCAGTCCTGCCTGACGGGCATCCGCTCAAGCAAGAGGACTCAGCCCCAGTAGCGGAACCAGACTCTAGCACTCAGCCCGCAGAGTCAAGCGCCAATGCAGCGCCAGTCCAGGCAGAAAAGACCTGCGCTGAGGGGGCGCGGCGGTAAGTTCTCAGAAAGTTGCAAGCGCAGAGAGCCCTGCCACCGGTACTGAGAACACGGCCGCAAATTCCAAGTAGGCGCCTGGAGCAGCGGCGTCACCGGCTAGAGCGGGGCCTGATAAAAAGGCCTAAAAAAATTTTTTGGGGTACCCTTGAAAAGCATCAGGGGTACCCCCATCTAGGGTTATGTTCCAAGGTGGTGGATTTGCGTGAGGAACAGTTCTAAGTTCCCTTGCATTTTGATCCGCTGGCCCGCGCCTGGTTCTTTAAGGCCAGAGCGCTGAGCTTAGAGGTGATCCTCACAAGTCCGTCGCCAATAGTAGGCGTAAGCTTGCTAATTCCAGATTTTACGGAGTGCGTTATCTTGCCGCAGGGGCGGTAAGAGCGTGCAATCGGGGCATTGCAAATGAATTTAATTCCTTTATATGACCGTGTAATCGTCAAGCCTTTCGAGGTTGAGACCAAGTCTGAGGGTGGCATCTTATTAGGTTCGGCTGCTCAAAAGTCGACCCGTGGTAAGGTTCTGGCTGTCGGCAAGGGCCGTCTCCTCGACAATGGCTCCTTCGCTCCAATGTCGGTTAAGGTTGGCGATACTGTTGTTTACAACGAAGGCTACGGCACCAAGAAAGAGCGCTTAGACGGCGAGGAAGTCTTCATCCTCTCCGAGAGCGACATCTTAGCTGTTGTTGCTGAGTAAGCTCCCTCAAAAGCGCCGCGCACCTTAAGGCGTAAAACCTACGCAATGAGTGCGCATCTGTTGTAAACCGGTTGTTGGAACAAGTTTCCGTTAGGATTAATTAGAAAATGGCTGCTAAAGACGTATTTTTTGGCAACGAAGCTCGTGCTCAGATGTTAGAGGGTGTTAACACCTTAGCTAACGCCGTAAAGGTAACCTTAGGCCCTAAGGGTCGCAATGTCGTCTTAGACAAGTCCTATGGCGCTCCATTAATCACCAAGGATGGTGTCACCGTCGCCAAGGAAATCGAGCTTGAGGGCAAGTTCCAGAACATGGGCGCTCAGATGGTTAAGGAAGTTGCTTCCAAGGCCAACGACGCCGCTGGTGATGGCACCACCACTGCTACCGTTTTAGCTCAGGCTATCGTCACCGAGGGTTTAAAGGCCGTTGCTGCTGGCATGAACCCAATGGACTTAAAGCGCGGTATTGACAAGGCCGTTGCTGCTGCCGTTGAAGAGTTAAAGTCCTTATCGACCGAGTGCAAGGACTCCAAGTCGATCGCTCAGGTTGGCACCATCTCCGCTAACTCCGATACCACTGTTGGTAACTTAATCGCTGAGGCCATGGAGAAGGTTGGTCGCGATGGTGTTATCACCGTTGAGGATGGCCAGGGCTTAGAGGATCAATTAGACCTGGTTGAGGGTATGCAGTTTGATCGCGGCTACCTCTCCCCATACTTCATCAACAAGGCTGACACTGCCACCGTTGAGCTCGATAACCCATACATTCTCCTGTGCGACAAGAAGATCTCTAACATCCGTGACATCCTCCCAGTCTTAGAGGGTGTGGCCAAGGCTTCTAAGTCCTTACTGATTATCTCTGAGGATGTTGAGTCTGAGGCTTTAGCTACCTTAGTCGTTAACAATATGCGCGGTATCGTCAAGGTTGCTGCCGTTAAGGCTCCAGGCTTTGGTGATCGCCGCAAGGCTATGCTCCAGGATATCGCTATCTTAACCGGCGGTACCGTCATCTCTGCTGACTTAGGCATGGAGCTGGACAAGACCACCTTAGACGACTTAGGTGTTGCTAAGCGCGTTGTTATCACCAAGGACAACACCACCATCATCGATGGTAACGGTGCTTCCCAGGACATCCAAGAGCGTGTTGAGCAGATCCGCAAGCAGATCGCTGAGAGCACCTCTGACTACGATCGCGAGAAGCTCCAAGAGCGCGTTGCTAAGTTAGCTGGCGGCGTTGCTGTCATCAAGGTCGGTGCTGCTACCGAAGTTGAGATGAAGGAGAAGAAGGCTCGCGTTGAGGACGCTATGCACGCAACCCGCGCTGCCGTTGAGGAAGGCGTAGTTGCTGGTGGTGGCGTTGCTTTAGTACGCGTTGCTGCTGCTTTAGCCAACAAGGTTCAAGGCGACAACGAGGATCAGAAGGTTGGTATCAAGGTCGCTCTGCGCGCTATGGAAGCCCCATTACGTCAGATCGTTGCCAACGCTGGCGAGGAGCCTTCGGTTGTTGCTAACAACGTTCGTTCCGGCAGCGGCAACTACGGCTACAACGCTGCTACCGAGCAGTACGGCGACATGATCGAGATGGGTATCTTAGACCCAACCAAGGTCACCCGTTCGGCTTTACAGTACGCCGCTTCCATCGCTGGCCTCATGATCACCACCGAGTGCATGATCGCTGACGCTCCTAAGAAGGACGACGCTCCAGCTGCTCCAGGCATGGGTGGCATGGGCGGCATGGGTGGCATGGGCATGATGTAATGCCCGCCCACGCGGCCAGTGACTAAACCAGTCACAACCAAAAAATAAAAAAAAGCTGAGGGTCAGGCTCCCACACGGGGGCCTGGCCCTCAGCTTTTTTTTTCTCGCGCCACAGCAAATTTGTATTATATTTGTTCGATAATACTTTGCAGAGTATCAACAAAGATATGCCCATTTTGAGTCCACTAGGAGGTGCCATGGCGACCAGGACCATTCAACTTACTTTGCCCGCTGACGAGTTCATCCGTATCAACGAGGTCTGCGCCGAACATGGCCTGCCTTTAACGACGTCAGCGTCCGCTACGCTCAGCAAGTCGTGGCACACCTCGGCATTCCCTTTGAGCTTTACGCCGATCCCTTTTTCAGCGAGAGCAATATGCGCTATCTCGCGCAAATCAAGGCCGACCTCGACGCCGGGCGCGCCCACTTTGCGGAGCATTACCTAATAGAGATGGATGATGAGTGAGCAAGTCACGGTCGCTATTGGCAGGACTCAGATCGGCTCCTCGCATGGAGCGCGTTTGCGCGGATTTAGCTTGCCGCTTATGCCCGAGTCGCAACCTAGCCTCCGCTTTTGAGACGGAGCGCAGAAGTTGGTGAGCTTACGCGGTATTATGCCTTGCAATGGGGTACAATGGCCTCAAGCTAAGCTACTGTGGCTGAATAATGATTTCTTGAAAGAGACGATTTGTATGTCAGTTTCTACGTATTTACTTACTCTTCTAGGAGCAGCAGCTGGCGGTTTGGTCACTTTTATTGCTTCTATTGGCGTTTATATTTGGCAGGAAATACCTGATACACCTAATTTTGATCCTTTTGATTTCCATACATGGTATTACTTTACTGCTGTGCCTGATCAAAGTGTATGGGCAATTTCAATTGCTTTATATGCATTATTTGCGTGTGTATTTTTCCTTGCATTAACACTTATGGTAATAGCTATAATGTTATTCTCTGTTGGTGTTAGTAACAACAAAGAAAAACGTCTACAAAATGCTATTACTAGCAAAGAAATTGAAGATAAACAAAATTTAATTTCGTCTCAGATAGAGCAGTTAAATACTGCTGAAATACGTGATCAAACAGCAGCGGCAAAGGATAACGCCATAGCCTGTGCCTACCAGCAATTAGAGATAGCACTATCAAAGGCTAATTCAGTTGATGAAATAAATGAAGCCTTAAAAGTTACTGTTCAGCTGTTAAATCATTTATCAAGCAATACAGATCAAGTAAATATTGATAAGAGGTAAGAAATATGGAGTGGGGTGGTTTGTTTTTTGTTGGCTTGATTGCAGTTGTTTGCAGTCTCATACTTATCTTCGCAGTGGTTGTCTTTTGGATTGACTCTAGACTGTATCGGTCTAATGATAATAAAGATAAGGCCGAGGGCAAAGACAAGTTAAGCGGCAGAGTACCTGGCCAACTATAAGTTTGCTAATTTTGTTGATATTAAGTGATGTTTTCTTTTGAGTTGATCGGCAGAAAAGAGTTGCTTTATATGATGCCAACTTAACTAGTAAGGATTAACCAGCCAAAGCTATGAGCACTGACGTTTTATTGATTTTAGGCACGGCCTTCGTTTGGGCAGCCGCTGCGTTGCTGGGCGTAATCTGCTTTTTCTCGAAAAAGCCTAAGAGCAGCCAGCCGCAATCACATGCCACGCTGTTGCCGGTTGGGGTTGCCGACTGGGAAGATATTGTTGATTTCAACCTGCTCTATGTCGATAAAACATCGTTGCTTAACAGTTTGCTCACGACCAAGCGTAAGGTGTTCTTGGCCCGCCCTCAAGGCATGGGCAAGACCTTGCTGTGCTCAATGCTCGCTGACCTCTTTGTCTATGGCACCGGTGATTTTAAGGGCACGGCCGTTGGTGCTGACTGGCCTGAAAACAAGCACTATCAAGTGATTAAGCTTTCCTTTGGTGGGTTGAGCGGTCAAGATGAAGTTGCTCTGAGAAATTCACTTAAGGGCCTGCTGGTCGAGGCTTATGTTAACGCTGGTTTTGCCCAAGTGAAAAAGATGGAATTTGCGGCGACCACCCTCAACCGCTTGCTCAACCACCTCTCCAGCATCTCCTTGAAGCATCGTTTGGTGTTCTTAATCGACGATTGGGAGCATCCGCTGACCGCAAGCTGCGGCTACCCGGTCAGATACCAGGCCGCACTGGACGTGCTCACTGAGTTCTACGCTTGGCTTAATAGCCTTAATCACGTTCGCTTTATCTTGGTCACAGGCCAAGCTCATGAGCTCTCCTCTCAGCTGGTGACCTGCGGGGAAATCCGCGATATCAGCACTGATCCAGCTTATGCGACCTTGCTGGGCTTGACTCCGGACGAGCTTGATTCTCATTACTTGCCTTTCATTGAGACGGCGGCGCAGCGCCGGGGTGAAAGTGTTGAGGCAGTGCGTGCCGCGCTGGAAGCCTGCGCTAGCGAAGTCAGCTTAGAAGGTGGGGCCAAGGTTAAGCTCTACAACCCACGCGCCGTTAATCGCCTTTTTGCCCCTTAAAATCGCCTGAGCGCTAAAGGCTTCCTCGTAGTGCGGCAGAATAACGCTTCAGTTGAATGTTAACTTGGGCTCACGAGAGAGGGCC
Source organism: uncultured Anaerobiospirillum sp. (assembly GCA_944392765.1). Classification (GTDB taxonomy): domain Bacteria; phylum Pseudomonadota; class Gammaproteobacteria; order Enterobacterales; family Succinivibrionaceae; genus Anaerobiospirillum. The sequence goes on along the minus strand of CALXXU010000023.1, from coordinate 11,435 downwards.
TGGGGGCGTACCGGTGAGCGCGATGACGGGAATTAGGATTTGGGAGAGCAGGGCGCGCCCGAGGTTCCATGCGGGAGAGTGAACTACCGCGCGGAGTGGAAGTTAGTGCGCAGTGGGAGATTTACTGCGCGGCAGTTGTAGGTTGTGAGCTATTGCTGCTCGGCGGGTTGGGCGTGGTGAGCGGAGATTTGGCTGCCTAACTTCTTGATGAGGAAGAGACTCATTAAGAAGACTAAGAAGACGCCGCCTGCTTGGCACAGATAGGTGTTGCTCAAGGTAATGGCGTGGGCCAGGAAGCCAATCAGGGCAGGTCCCACTAAGACGCCGCTAAAGCCAATTGCGTTCACAATGGCCACCGAAATGTGTGGTGGTACTTCCTTGATGCGGGCGGTCACTGAGACTAATTGTGGCACTACGTTGCTGGCGCCTACACCAATCAAGGCAAAGCCGATAAAGGCGGCGATGTAGTGTGGTACCAAGACAGCAATAATGTAGCCTGCGATGATAAAGAGGGTCGAGAACATCAGGACGCGGCGCCGACCAAACTTGGTGACCACCTTGTCACCGGTTAAGCGGCAGATCGTCATCATGATGGCAAAGGCGGCGTAGCCGTAACCGGCGTGCTCTAAGGAAAAGCCGCGCTCGGTGGTTAAGAAGACGCCCGACCAGTCAAGCATCGAGCCCTCGGTCATGAACATAATAAAGCACATAACACCGATTAAGAGCACAATCGGGTGCAAGTAGTATTGGGAGCTGCTGGTCTTTTGGTTGTTAGCAGCTTTTTCTTGCTTCTTTTGGGCTTCTTGGGCCAGGTATTGCTCACGGGTGAGCGGCTGGTTCTGCTCGTCATAATAGACCGTGGTGAGCAAATGGCGGCAGCCCAAGACCGTGACGATTAATAAGATCGCGGCGGCGTAGATACCGGCCAGGTGCAGCGGCAGACCGGCGCTTAATAAAAAGGTGACGCTGAGAACACCGCAGAAACCGCCGACGCTGTAGAGGCCGTGTAAGCCTGACATAATATTTCTGGCAGTTACCTGCTCCACTAAGGCACCAGCGATGTTCGAGATTACGTCTAAGGCCACCGCATTGATGCCCATGATAAAGAGCACCAAACCTAGGAGGTAGATATTAGTGATAAAGGGAATGGAGAGCAGGCAGAGCATGACAATCAGAGCTGAAACTACGATCGGAGTGCGGCACCCAAAGCGTGAGCTGAGCCAGCTCGAAGTCGGCATCGAGATAAAGGAGCCCACACCGACGCACAGTAAAAGCAAGCCTAAATTGTGCTCATCTAAGCCAAAGCGCTCTTTGACATAGGGAATCATTGGTGCCCAAGCGGCAATGCAAAAACCGGCCATAAAAAAGGAGGCGCGGTTGGCGAAAATCATCTGCTTAGCAGTGCTCATAAATCCTCATAATGCTAAAGGGCGTGCTGCTGCGCGCCCTGACTGTAGAGAGGTAATTGTGGTGCTCTTAGGCTTGCTGGGCAGTGAGCTCAGAGATCGAGCCGCTTCTGATGAAGAAGTAGGAGATCACGGCGACGATTAAGACCATGCAGGCCAAGATTAAGAAGGTATGCTCCAGGCCAATGCGGTGGGCGACAAAGCCGATTAAGGCTGGGCCTAACAGACCGCCGATATAGCCAATGGCATTGACGATCAGGATGCTGCGGGCAATTGGGACGCGACGCTCAGTGGCTGCGTAGGAAATGGCCTGCGGTACTAAGTTAGCCGCGCCAACACCGACCATGCCAAAGCCGACTAAGGAAACCATTGGGTGGGGCACCATGACCGCCAGAGCGATACCGGAGGCGGCGAAAATCGAGCCCATAACCAAGACGCGGCGGCGGCCTAAAGTGGCCACGATCTTGTCACCAGTTAAGCGGCACACCGTCATCATGCAGGCAAAGGCGGCAAAGCCATAACCGGCCTCACTCATCGGGACACCCTTAACTTGGTTTAAGAGCACGCCGGTCCAGTCCATCATCGAGCCTTCGACCATAAACATGATGAAGCAGATCAGGCCAAGCATGAACAATAATTGGGTGATGAAGACCTTATGCTGAGGGGTGCCGTCGCTGCTTTGCTCTTGGGCATTGAACTCACTTAAGTCGGTGAGCAAATGACGGCTGCTGATCAGGCCGCAGTAGAGGATGACCGCGAGCGAGAAGAGGCACGAGGTCAAGAGCAAGTTGCCCATCATGAAGGTCAGGCCCGAGCTCAAGAAGGTCGCGACAATGAAGACGCCAGCGGTGTTGCCTAAGGAGTACACGCCATGCAGACCCGACATGATGTTGCGCTGCAACATGCGCTCTAAGGCACCGGCATTGATGTTGGCGGCAAGCGACAAGAACTCACAGCTTAAGCCCATGCAAAAGAGCACGGTGGCTAAGACGTAGAAGTTTGGAATGACCGTGACTGAGCCTAAGCACAAGGTCAATACAACCGCTGCGGCGCGCACTGTGGCGCGGCAGCCAAACTTATTGATGAAGTAGCTGGCAATGGCCATGGCGCAAGCGGCACCAACGGCGATGCACATGAGGAGCAGGCCTAAGTGATCCTCAGTGAGCGCAAAGCGCTCCTTGATGTATGGGATGAATGGGCCCCAGGAGGCCATGGCAAAGCCTGGAATCCAGAACGCAGCGCGATTGGAGTTGATTAAACGTGACGGCTTAACAGCTTCGGTCATAGCAACCACCACAAAACAGAACCTATCAAGAAAAGGAAACAATGAGCCGGGCCCTGGGCCCTTGCTGCGGGCTAGTTTGGCAAATCACTTTAACTTGGTCTAGCCCCCATTAGGGCCTTAGCTAAAAGGTGATAGTCGAAAGTCATTTGAGTGCAGTCGAGCGTGAACGCGCACGGTACCATCACGGTTCAAAGTGTGATCGTATCGACAAAATTGGCGCGCGCAAGTTAACTCAGTGCACTAAGCGCCAGAGGCAATATACGCGAGAGCGACTGCGCAGGGCTTGCAGCGTCCTCAGGCGCTAGGCCTATTTGCTTCGCTGTGCTGGGCGCTGCGCACTCCGCTCCAGTGATGCCATAAGTTCCGCGATTGACGGGGCGCAAGCGCTCATGAGAGCAGAGTCAGCCAGCGCTTAGGGGCGCCGAGCGCGGGCCCGCCAGTGACCTTGCGTCGTCTAGTTATGGAAAGGCCCGAGCCCGGCTAGGACTACGTCCTGAGCTCAGCGTGCGTTAAGCGCGGGGAGCAGTGCCGCCCGGTGCCGTCCTGGATGTTGGTTGGTACCGGGATGACACGGGAATTGGTCAGGCATGCCGTGCTCGGTCAGTGCCCAGCGCAGGGTGGCCCGGCGCGGGCGCAGGGCTCTGGCTGGGGACTGCTTAGGTTAGAAGATGTCGCCGTCTTCGACCGTGCTGCTGTCGATACCGGTGTTCTTGATGTTCTGGGAGGCGGCAGCCTCATCGACCACGAACATGCCAGGGAGCGCTGGCTCGACAATGCCGCGGTTCTTGGTGATGACCAGGCCCGCCGGGCGTGGGATCTCGGTGTCCTCGACTCCTTGTTGGGCGTCACGGAAGAAGTTGGCAAAGACTGGCAGAGCGGTGGCGCTACCACTTTCTGAGCCCTTGCCTCGGGCGTAGCCTAAGTCACGGTCGTTATCAAAACCAACCCATGACGTGACCACTAAGTTGTTGTTAAAGCCTGAGAACCAGGCGTCGTGAACGTTGTTGGTGGTACCGGTCTTACCGTGTAAGTCCTTGCGGCCAGTGATGGTGCTCGAGCGATAGCCCGTACCCCAATAGCGCTCGCCCTCTAAGTTGTAGCCGCCGTAGATGGTGCTGGTCATGAGCGATGCCATGAGGTAGGCGTGACCGTGGCTTAAGATCTGCGGGGCCGGACGGGTCGGCTGGGCTAAGCTATCTAAGTCCGCCAAGATTGCCTGCGACAGCTGTGGACCGGTGACGTAGAAGCCTTGCTGATCGATATTGGCTGGCACCTCAACGTCTGGGGTGACGAGTTCGCCTGCTTCGTTGTAGGTCTTGGCACTATAGCCCGGAATACCGTAAGGGAAGATTTCGGCCATCAGTGGGTGCTCGACCTTGGAGTCATTGACGTGCGCCTGGCGCGCGACATCAAGCTCGCTTGGGGTAAAGCTCGATAAGTACTTGAGCTGGATATCGTTTTGGATCGTATCCGGCGCACTTGGGTCGGCAATGCGTGGGTGTGCCTGATAGAGCAGGGTGCCATCTTCGAGCTCAATGCGGTCAATGAGATATGGGGTGAGCTTGTAGCCGCCGTTAGCGAAGCTTGAGTAGGCGGTAGCCACCTGCAATGGGGTGAGCTCGACCGAGCCTAAGGCCATCGACTCGCTTTGCTGGAACTTCGGAATGTAGATGTCAAACTTGCGCAAGTGCTCAACTGCGTTTTCAACACCGACGTGACGAATGGTGCGAATCGAAATCGAGTTTTTAGAGCGGGCTAAGCCCTCGCGTAAGGTCATGGGACCATCAAAGCGATTTGGCGAATTGGTCGGTTCCCACCAAGTCTGCGAACCTACGTCCCAGGTCTTGATCGGGACATCAGGAATGACCGAGTTTAAGGCCATGCCGTAGGCGAGCGCCGAGGAGTAGATAAATGGCTTGAAGTTAGAGCCAGTCTGACGCAGCAATTGGGTGGCGCGGTTAAACTTGCTCTTTTCAAAGTCATAACCGCCGCACATGGCGCGCACGGCACCGGTGTGCGGATCTAAGGCAATCAGAGCACCTTCGACATCTGGCAGCTGGGTTAAGGTGGTGACGGTGTAAGTCTCCGCTAAGTCTCCAGTCTGCTGCTTTTGCTGATTCGTGATTTCTTGCTCGTAGGTGAAGATGAGGTCGCCCTTGAGTAAGAACTCACTTGGGGTGGTTGGCATCTCGCCTTGGTTGCGATCGCTCTTAAAGGCACGGGCCCAGGACATACCCTCCCAGGTGAGCTGTTTTTGCTCGCCTTGGGCGGTCAAAATCGTGGCTTCCTTATTGGCGTCATCGACTGTAAGCACTAAGGCTGGGTCAATCTGGTCGTACTTATCTTCCTTGCGGATTAAGTCCAAGATGGCATCGTAATTTAAGTGCAATGCCTCTTGCGCCTTTTGGTCGTTAGCAAAGAGGTTCATGGCCTCGACTTGCGCGACCACGGCAGGGTAATCGACCTTTTGCTTATTAGCAGTCAGCGTGTCGATCACTTGCTGACGGGCCGTCATGATGATGCCGTTATTGGCATTGGCGCCGACACCGCTTTTCTCGGTTGGGACCTTAGCACTGCCGCGAATACCGCGCGTACCGTCGTAGATATTAAAGAGCGGACCACGATAGCCGTGACGTACGTCGTAGGCAGTTAAGGCCGCAAAGAGGGAATCGTGGGCAAAGGTCTGGTAGTTTGAGTCGACCGTGGTGTAAATCTTAAAACCACGAGTGTAGGCGGTCGGGCCATACTTGCTTAACACGGCCTGACGGACTTCTTCGGCCACATAGGGAGCATAGGCCTCAAGCGGGGTCGAGTGGAAGTAGGCCTTGGATGGGGCTTCGTCAGCGGCCTTAAACTCTTCAGGGGTAATGTAGCCCAAGGTCAGCATACGCGAGAGCACCAAGTGGCGACGCTCTTTAGCACGCTGCGGATTGGTAATTGGGTTTAAGGTCGAAGGAGCCTTCGGCAGACCGGCGATGGTTGCGATCTCCGCTAAGGTCAGCTCATCTAAGCTCTTGCCATAATAGGTTTGCGCGGCGGCGACCACACCGTAGGAGCGGTGACCTAAGGCAATCTTATTGAGGTAGAGCTCTAAGATCTCATCCTTGGTTAAGACCTGCTCCATACGCCAGGCAATAAAGACTTCCTTGATCTTACGCTCGATGGTCTTATCGCGGGTTAAGAAGAAGTTACGGGCGACCTGTTGGGTAATGGTCGAGGCGCCTTGCGCCGCACGGCCCGAGGTGGCGGCGACTACTGCCGCACGCAAAATACCGATCGGGTCGACACCGGTGTGCTCGTAGAAGCGGGTATCTTCGATCGCCAGGAAGGCCTGCTGCATCTTGAGCGGGATTTGCTCAAGCGATACTGGAATGCGCTTGTGCTCGCCGAACTCACCGATGAGCTTGCCATCTTGGGTGAAGATCTTCATTGGCGTCTCAAAGCTGACATGCTTGAGCTCAGCGACATCTGGCAGCTCTTCTAAGGTTGAGTAGTAAGCCGCTGCTACTACGCCGCCTGAGGTGGCACAGCAAAAAAGACCGGCCCAAAATGCTATCTTGGCATAGCGCAGTGCTTGCAACAACACCTTCTACTCCTTGGCGAACCCACAAAAAAAAAAGAAAAAACAAACGCACAATTTTAGCAAAAACCAGCCCAAGGCGGCAGGCCGAAAAAAGCGCAATCATGGTGCAAGGTGCCGCGCCGCGCCCAAGTCAGGCACAATGAGGCAAATGAAACCTTGTTGGAGACAACCGTGCCACTTGATAAGCCGATTTTGCTCGTAGGCCCGATGGGCGCGGGCAAGACCACCATTGGTCAGGCCTTAGCGCAAACGCTGAAGGTGAGCTACATCGACAATGATGATCTCATCATCACCACGATGCGTCAGAGCTATCCTGACATCACTATCCCAGAGATCTTTGCGCGCTGGGGTGAGGACTTCTTCCGCGAGCAAGAGCGCAATTGCTTAAAGAGCATCATCACCGTCAGTCCCTTCCCGTACCAAGTGATCGCAGGCGGTGGCGGCATTGTCGGCCCTGAGCCGAACCGCGCGCTCATCAAGCAGTACACCTATTGCCTCTACCTGGATTTGCCGGTAGAGGAGCAATATGCGCGGGTCAAAGGCGACACCAATCGCCCGATGTTAAAGGCCCCCGACGTGATGGCGCGCATCAAGGAGTTAGCCCAAAAGCGCGATCCACTCTATCGTGAGGTCGCCTGCGCTATTATCGATGCTAACGCCCCGATTGCCACGGTAGTGGAGCGCTGCCTGAGCGCCTTGCCGCGCTAATAAGCCACGCGCTCAATGCGGCCCTGCTGAGCTCAAGCGGGCTTGAGAAAGCACGCTGGGCGGGCGCTGGGGGCTGCGTGCGGCGAAGCCCAAGCGCAGGCTGAGCTGGTACTGGGCTACAATTTACTGGGCCACCCCAAAGATTGCCGGAGAAAGATATGACCGAACAATTGGTACACGTCGCCTTAGGTGCGGACTCGTACGATATTCACATTGGCTCGCACTTAAACCACGGCGAGCTCATCGCTCAGTGCATGCAGGGCAAGACCCATAAGGTCTTAATTGTCACCAACGAGACCATTGCCCCGCTTTATCTTGAGAAGTTTCAAGCTGACCTCGAGGCGCACGGCTTAACCTGCGCTACTTGCATCTTGCCTGATGGCGAGGAATTTAAGAACGCTGAGTCCTATCTCAAGATTATGACCGCTGCCATTGAGCATCAGCTCGATCGCGGCTGTGCCTTAGTGGCCTTAGGAGGTGGCGTCATCGGCGATTTAACCGGCTTTGCAGCCGCAACTTATCAGCGTGGCATTGCCTTTTTCCAGGTGCCGACCACCTTACTGGCCATGGTCGACTCGTCGGTCGGTGGTAAGACTGCGATCAACCACCCACAAGGCAAGAATATGATTGGCGCCTTCTATCAGCCGTTAGCGGTCTTAATTGATCTTGAGTTCTTAAAGACCTTACCCGAGCGCCAGATTGCCGCCGGTATGGCCGAGGTCATCAAGTATGGCGCGATTTTAGACCGTAATTTCTTTGACTATCTGCACAGCAAGGGCGGCTACAGCGAGCTTGACTTAGCCTACGTCATCAAGCGCTGCTGTGAGCTCAAGGCGGACGTGGTAGCGCAAGACGAAAAGGAGCACGGCTTACGCGCGCTGCTCAACTTCGGTCACACCTTTGGTCATGCCATTGAAGTAGGCTTAGGTTTTGGTAATTTCCTGCACGGTGAAGCCGTCGCCATTGGTATGGCGGTCGCCGCTTGGATTGCCCAAGAGAGCAAGTTTGGCCTCACTTCGCACGAGTGCGAGCAATTAGTTGAGGTATTAAAGCGCTACGACCTGCCGTACGCCATTCCTGACCAGCTCTCAGGGCAAGACTTCTTAGGGCACATGCTCCACGATAAGAAGGTCAAGGACGGCCACATTCGCTACGTCATGCTCAAGGCCTTAGGCCAAGCTCAAGTCACCCGTGACTACGACAATGAGACCATTGTCGCGTACCTCGACGCTTGCCCATATCGCAAGCACTACGCTCACTAGCGCTTTTGCTAAAATGGAGGCAAGGCCCCAAGCGGCCCTTAACCGTGTAAGGTCGTACCTTTAGCCGTAGCTCTCAGAGCACGCCGGTAGTAGCTCTAAGCGTGCCCGCAGGCTTAAGGGGCGGTCGTGGGGACTGGACGGACGCGGCCGCACAGTGACGCGCAGTGGCTCCAATCGGGCGGCGGCTCAACCCGGCGCGGGCGCTGCCGGTAGTAGGGGCGCTGTGGCGGGGGCGAACTAGTAGTTGCGGCTAAGAGCAGTGGGGCTGAAGCAGGCGTGAGCTCAAGCTCGGGCAAAGGACTGCGGTGTAAGCTCAAGCGGGCTCTAACTTTGCTTGGGGTGGGGCAAGTATTGTGGTTATGAGGGAGTGCGATGGACGTTGAAGCGCTAGCCTCCTTGGCCAGTCAAAAGCGCTGTTGCGACGAGCTGTTGCAGCAAGTTTTTGCCAAGGAAGCTTTTATCCTGTTATCAGGTGAGCGGGGCTCGGGCCGTACGGCGGTGTGCGAACAAGTGGTCAATGCCGCTGATAACAAGCTCCCGGCGGTCTTTATTCCGTGCCAAAAAGACATGCAGCTAAAGCGCTTGCGCGAGCTCTTTTTACAGCAGCTGCTGCCTAATACCAAATTTGACCCGAACCTCAATTTGGCCGATGCCATTGCTCAGGTCGCAAGTGACGCCCCAACTAAGAAGACCTTAGTGGTGGTCGACGATGCTGACAGCGTGCTCTCTTCCTTTTACAATGAGCTCTTGGCGCTGCATGAAGAGTTTCTAGGCAAGGGGCGCTTTGCCTTTATCCTAGTGTGCCAGCCACTGTGGGCGGCCGAGAAGATTACGCGCAATATCTCCAAGGTCGACCTCGAGCAGGTACAGATGCCTCAGCTCACCACCAACGAGGCGATGGTGTTATCGCGCCACATCTTTGCGGTGCACAACACCATGCGCGTTTACAATTCCTTGGTCAATAAGTTGCCGCAAGCTTTAGCTCCGGCCCACGGTAACTTGTCCCAGATTATCACTATCACGGAGAAGCTTATGAAGGATCCCACTTCGGCGCAAGCAAATGCCGAACAGGCAGGCAAGGCCGGTAAGTTAGGTGCAGGCAAGAAGAAGAGCAGCTCGGTGGGCATCTTTGTCACGGTAGTGTGCATCATTATCGTCTTAGCTTGCTTGATCCCGATTTTCATTGAGTCCAAGGATCAGCCAAGTGAGAGCGCGACCGCCGAGGTGCCGAACAATGAGGCTTTAGTCTTTGCCGACGACACCAAGAGCTTTGCTGAGACCACGCTCCAAGACGAGGGGGCGCTGCCGCAGAGCGTACCAGGCGGCATTGACGCCAAGACCCCCGAGGCCAGCACCGACCACTCGGTGACCTTATCAGGCGAGGAGTTAGACAAGATTGAGGGCGGAGCTCATGGCTCTGACTATCCCAGGGGAGTGGACCGACCTGTAGCCCCGCAAGGCAATCCACAAGGCAACCAGCAAGTCATGGTGCCACCTCAGACGGTGCAACAGCCAATTGCTGAGTTGCGCCGGGGCGATAACCCGAACCATGTCAGCGCCGGTCAAACCCAGCACACTGAGTTTGATATGCCTAAGCCGCAGCCGCAACAACCAGCAGCCAATAACAACGGTCCACAAATGGATCCGAACGCTGCGAACTTAGCGGCGCAGCTGGAGCAAGACCGTGCCAAGCTCGAGCAAGCGGCACGCGAGAAGCTAGCCGCCGATCGCGCTAAGGCCGAAGCCGAGCAAAAGGCCGCTGAGGCAAAGGCTAAGGCCGAGCAAGCTGCCAAGGAAGCTGCCGCTAAGGCGGCCGCCGACAAGGCCAAGGCCCAGCAGCAAGCTCAACAAGCCCAGCAGGCTCAGCGTCCGGCTCAGCGTCCAGCGCCACAGCAGCACACGACCTTAAAGGCCGGTCAGGTCATTAACTTAGGCGATGAGCTGCGCGCCCAGCAGGCCGCCCAGCGTGCCGAGCAGCAGGCGCAGCGCCAGCCACAGCCTGTAGCCGACCGTCAGCCACGTCCGGTCGCGGCCGGTAACGCCGTTGAGGGCAGCTTAGATGAGCTGGCACGAGCCAACGGTGCGCACTACACGGTGCAGGTAGTATCGGCCTCGAACCGGGCCAATATCGCCGCTGCTGCTCAGGGCTTATCCGGGCGCTATTGGATTGTGCCAAGTACCCGCAACGGCCGTCCATGGTACGTGCTGGTCTATGGGGACTTCCCAAGCCGTCAGGCAGCAATGAATGCGGCCGCGCAAGTGCCGACTTCGGTCTCGCAGGGCGCCAGCCCATTTGCCCGTCGCATCAGCGAAGTGCAAGCTGAGATGCGCCGCTAACCAAAACCCAATTTAGAAAAAAGAAATGCCTCGTCTCCAAGGAAGCTTGGGGACGGGGCATTTTTTTTTTCGCAGCATTCGCTCTCAGTAAAGTAGACTGACGATATTGGGATTATAATACCAGTATGTGCAACTTAGGCTGAGAGGAGGCGTGTGAGCATGGAAGCTGCGATTTTACTGTTTCTGTTTGCCAGCTTTTTGCTTTTGCTGGGCTGCTTCGTCTTTGTTGGTTGGTATTTGGTGATGAGACGGCTCAGAAAAAAGCATGTTTTATTGCAAAGTAAGCTTGAATCTTTGCAGAAACAACTAAAACAGCGCAACAATATTAAGTCAGATAATAGCAATGGCAATAGCACAGCCAATGGCACAGAAACGGTCGAGTGGCGCGTGCGCGTGCCTAAAGAGCTGGATGATGATGTCCGCACTTTTATGACTACTTTTCGCTTTGGCGAGCAGATGGATATGGCTCAGTTATTAGATAATGCCTTATCCAGCTACATGATGGTTGAGGTATCACGCAAGATGCGTGAGGTCTAGCGCGGCTTAGATATTTCCGCAAGCGAGTGATTAGCAAAAGCTATGATGTTCGCTAGAGTTAAACAAAATAAATAAGATGTTGGAATTTTTTGCTAAGAACTTTGTTGATATCTGTCTGCTGGCCTTTTTCTTGATTGCTATGGGGTTAATGATACGTTCGGGACTGTATCGATGGGTAACATGCAAACAACTCCCCAGATTTAAATAGATGCTGATTTAAGCTAATTTAGCATGCCAGGCCACACACACCACATGCTTGCAATTGAAAAATGTATTGTCGCCACGTCAAAGAAATGCAAAACTACACTATTTTAACA
>CALXXU010000022.1 GCA_944392765.1 uncultured Anaerobiospirillum sp. | reverse complement strand
AGCCTAATAAGCTATTTTGGTTGAGGACTCTGATTCGCCGTAGGAATCCCCTCTCGTAAGAGAGGGGAGGATGTCAATTCACCGATGACACAGTGATCTCGGGCATTACCCCGATGGAGCGCGGTCGACCTTTCGATGAGATCATAAACCGTCCCCAGGGAATGCGCGGCTATATCCTCAATTTGACTGTGGCCGGTGAGGGCCTAATCACCGATGGTCCGGAGCAGTTCGTGTGCCGCAAGGGTGATTTGCTGCTCTTTGCGCCCGATGTGCCCCATTACTACCAGCGCCATCCTGATGCGGCTTTGTGGCACCATCAATGGGTTTACTTTTTTGCGCGGGGCTATTGGCAGGAAGCGCTGCAGTGGGGTACAGCAACGCATTTAGTCGAGCGCTTTACTTTGCCGCCTGACTGCTTTGACGAATTTAGCGCGGACTTTCTTGAGCTGATTCGACGCAATCACACCCATGAGCATTGCTCGCAGATCTTGGCCCTAAATTACCTTGAGAAAATGCTCTTTCGGCGCATGGAGATCGCATCCCATGTCGCCCCGCCGCCGCTGCCCAGCGATCACCGCTTGAGCTTAGCCATGATCTACATGCGGGACAACATGGGGCGCCCTGAGCTCGATTTGCCTGAGGTGGCGGCCCAAGTGCATCTGTCGCTGTCGCACTTTGTGCATCTCTTCACTAAGATCGCTGGGGTCAGCCCTAAACGTTGGCTCACCTTACAGCGCCTGAAGATGGCACAAGCACAGCTCTTCTCGACGAGCTTGTCGGTGGAGGACATCGCCTCGCGCGTGGGGATCCGCGATAGCGGCTATTTCTATCGCATCTTCAAGCAGCATTACGGCATGACGCCGGGCGAATACCGTAGTGCCGCTCAAGGCGCGCCCAAATGAAAAAAAAAAAGCTGCGCACTTATCGTCCGCAGCTTTGAGGTATTGTCTTGATGGTTTTTGCTCTATGGGACTATTGCTCTTTAAGCACTAGGCAACCCCAGTCCTTGAGCGTCAGCGCTGTGCCCGTGGCGACGGTGCGTCCGTCTAAGAGCGATTGCGCATTCTTGCCCTGATAGGTGATGGTGTGCTCTTGCTCCGAGAAGTTCATGATGAAGCGGATCTTACTGTTGACGCCATCAAGGGCCGTACGCTCAATCAATGGGAACCGCAGCTCGGTGCGCTCAGGCAGCAGATCATTGTCTGTAACGATGTACTCTAGTACCTGACCAATCACATCTTTTGATAAGTCTGCGCCTATGTAGGAGGCGCTGCCGCCTTGCTCCTGCTTGAGGTAGGAAATGGCCGCGTACTTGTGATAATAGCGGTGATCGTAGGTGGCTAAGACTTCAACTTTTGGATTGTCGACGGTCACCAGCTCCATGAAATCGCGCGCTTGGCAATCAGCGGTGTTCAAATCGAGCTTGCTTGAGACCAAGTTGACGTTATGCGGCTCGGCCACTAACTGATAGGACACGCCTAACAGGTCGGTGAGCTGGCCCGGCTGGCGTACCGTGCGAATCTTGATGTTTTCGTCGGCTACTGCACTCTTAAATGAGAACAGGACGTGACCGCCGTGTTCAATGAACGTGCGCAATTGCTGTAATTTGGCATCACTCACGGTGTAGAGCAGCGGGCACACGAGGAGTTGGTATCGGCCGTCAAAGATGCGCTCGTCCTCGATGCAGCGAATATCGGTTTCGATGTTGTGCTCGTACAGGGCATCGTAGTACTTGCGCACTACGTCGTTGTAGAGGTGTTCCTTGAAGTTGACGGTGTGCAGGCTTGGGCCGCGATATGGGAATTGGTCGATGGCGCTTAAGCACTCATTGGATACGATGAGGCAAACCTTATTGTCTTTGTGAAAACCGGTAAGCTTAGGCTGTAATTGCTCGAGCATGGCACCGATGGCACAGGCCTCATCATAGACCGGATTAGGCTCTAAGTCGTGGCTTAATAGCCCCTTCCAATAGGACTCAAAGGAATTATGGATCGAATGCCAGTGCCAGTAGCTGACCATGCGGGCACCTGAGGCTACGTGAGCGAGTGCCTGTAAGGTGAGCTGGCCTGGGAATGGCGTCCAGTTCTTGAAGGCCTGGGCTTCGGTCTCTAAGACGAAGTAACGCTGATCCTTAATGCAGCGGATCTCATCGCCGCCAAAGGCGATTTCCTTGCCGGTGAGATACTCCTGCGATGGGTGGTAGATGTCGACACCGACAATATCTAAAGGCTGTGCCGCCTCAAAGTGATTGACGTCAGGCTGGACGCCAAAAGAATAATCGCGCCACTCAAAATCGAAGTTGTGGGTGAGAAATTGCTCTGGCTTGAGGTATGGACGTACCAGCTGAGCCAACTTGTTAAGCCATCTTGTGACTTCAAGGCGCTGGAATTGCTGGAAGGCCCCCATCAGCGAGCCGTTGATGGTGGCGGCAACATCAGGGAAATCTTCCCAGGCATCGACGCGGTTGGACCAATAATCAAGGCCAAAGGCGTGGTTTAAGGCAGCAAGATCGCCCTGGAACTTTTCCTTTAAGTACTTGACGAACTCGTACTGCAAATTAGAGCTGATGCAGCCATAGTACTTGGTCTCATTATCCAATTGGTAGCCGATAATGGCTGGGTGGTCGTGTACGGCCTCCATCATCTTGGTAACGATGCGCTCGGCGTAGTAACGGTAGGCCGGGGCGGTTATATCCATCAGCTGGCGGGCGCCATAGCGATTTGGGCCTTGTAAGGTGGTGGCAAGCACTTCAGGGTGCTTCTTCACCAGCCAAGCCGGTACCGCATAGGTTGGGGTACCGATGATGACCTTGATGCCGTTTTCGTGCATCTTATCGAGCACGGTGAGAACCGGGCTAAAGTCAAAGACGCCATCTTCCTTCTCGTAGGTGCTCCAGGTGCTTTCGCCGATGCGCACGTAGTTGAAGTGCGCCTTTTTCATGAGCGCAATGTCTTGTTCGAGGCGCTCGTAAGGCAGGTATTCGCGATAATAGGCGCTGCCAAAGAGAATCTGATCTTGATTCATAGAAAATCCTTCTTGCACGGTAGCTCAAGCTTGGGGCCACAGGTTAAAGTCTTGGAAACTCTAGCCTGCAGCAGGGACGTTGTGAGTGGATCTTACGCGGTTAGCGGAACTTAAGCTGTTAGTGGACCTTCTTGATCCAGGGAGGAGAAGATACCGTAACCTAAGCCTGCGACTAAGGCATAAACCAGCATTAAGTTGGCGTTCGGGGCAAAGCTTGGGATGATGCAGCCTATCGCCATTAACAGTGAGGAGATAACCACTGGCCACTTGCGCCAATGCATTCTATCGGCAATAGGGCCCGAAATCAGGGACAAGATGATGGCCGACACCATCAAGATGGTCGAGATGTAGCTAATGTAGGAGGCCGACTCGCTGTCGCTCAAACCGATGTAGTCGGTCAGGATGTAGAGCTGATAGCCGGCAACGGTGAACTGAGCGGAAACCACGCAGACCTTGCCGATTAAGGCCAGATAGTAATCGCGGCAATCCTTGAGAGGGAAGGCGAAGTTTTCAGACAGGTTCTTTAAGGTCAGCTTCTCTACTGGCATGCCGATCGTGCTCTTCTCGCGCAAGAAGACCGAAGCTAAAGGACCAGAGAGCAGGGCCATCACCGCCATCAAAATTACGCCGTTGGTCTCATTGACGCCGATGAAGAAGGCTGCCAGGATTTGACCGCCGTAATTACCAGCGGACATACCGATAGCGTACATCGAGGAAATGGTGCCACGATGGCGTGGAGCAACGCGATCGGAGAGTACGGCGATAAGTGGGGCCACAATGGCATTGAGGAAAATCATGTAGATGGCATCCCACGCGATAATTGCGGCGATGCTATCGGCGGTACCCCAAAAGTAGATGCAGATGGCGGCACCAATCGAGCCAAAGTAGAGCCATGGGGTGCGGCGGCCAAAGCGCGAGCGGGTGCGGTCGAACCAAGCGCCCTCTAAGATGTTGGCGATAGTCGAGACCACCATTGCGATGGCGGACATCGCCGCAAGAGCGGTAGCCTTAGCCTCTGGGTCAATTTCGGCGATACGGGCTGGCACCAGCACACCCACCATGCCCAAATAGGAACCAAGCCAGAAGAAGACGCCGACGACTAAGGCGATGCCTTCCATTAAAGGTAACTTGGGCTGCTCACTGTCTTGAGGGGTAGTCCAGTTAGCGGCGGGTGCAGGCTCGCCGCGAGTTAAGAATCCAAACATAAGAAATGTCCTGCTAAAACCAAAAAGTACAGTGCTGCAGCGCCCAACACGGATAAGCGCAAACCGTGTTGCTAGGGGGCATTTTAGGTATTTAGCAGGCAGCTTACAGTGGATAAATTTTCTTATTTACTGGACAAAATTGCTATGAGAGGCAAAGTGTGAGTTAGATCTAAATTTGTGAATATCTAGCGTTAATTTTGCCCTGCCGCAACAATTTTGCCCAGCAGCATCGAGCTGCTGTGCGCCTCTAATTGAGCTTATGGGCACAGTGCTAAATCATTTGGGTAGGAGATATCTCAAGCGCCGCGTGTAAGCGCAGAGCCCTGTTTGCAGTAGTTGCTCTAGGCAGAACGAGGCTTAGGCGCAGTGGTGGTTGGGCCCAGAGCGTTACGCGGGGATAGTTGAACGAGGCGTAGGGGTGTTAGCTCAGCAGGGCGTAGTGGAAATCCATTCCGGGCTTGTCGTGGCGCGGGCGCTTGATGTAGTCGGTCTCGGCGTCTACGTCGGCGTAGGTGGTGCCGTACTCATCATCGGTGTTCTCTTCGTGCAGGTGCTCGCCTAAGGGGCCTTTCTTTAAGTAACGGTTTAGCGCTAAGTGTTTGCAGCTGTCCACCAGTTTTAAGGTACGCTCAAAAAAGATCAGGCACACCAGCTGCGAAATGCCCACCTCGGCTCCTTCCTCATCGCTTGAAGCCAAGGCACTAGGGTTGGTGTTCTGCTGCTCGTTTAATTTGCGCTGCTCGATTTGTCGTGACCAGCTATAGAGCTGCTGGAGCATGCCCAGTTGAATGATGAGCGCCGGTTGCACCGCTGCAGCGGCCGTTTGTCCCGTGGCTTGCGCTACCGCTAAGGCCTGATTTAAAGCGGCTTGCTTGGTGTTTAAGAGCGCAAAGTCCTGGAAATTGGTTTGAGTGCTTAGGTTGCCCAGGCGATTAAAGCCTGAGCTGACCGGTGCGCCCACAGCTTTGGGGGCGGTTGCAGCAAGTGGAGGTTTAGTTCCAGTGGGCTCAGGCTCGGTGGTGCTTTTGGCAGCTTGCGCGCTTTGCGCCGCTTGCACCGCCTTGGCCTCTTGGATGAGCTTGGCCGAGTTGACGCCGCTGGCGGCAGGATCACTTGGGCTGGTCTTGCTGAATGTTGGAGCAAAATTTTGCTCGTTGGTCGTAACCTGGTGGGTAGCTTGGGTCTTAACCTGAGCGTTGGCTTCATGGAGCTCACTTTTGACCGGTGTGGCGGCCATTTGCCGCAGCAGCTCGATACTTGCCGTTGAGGAAGTTGGTGCGATGTTCATATTAAGCCCCTCCTGTGCTGCGCGCCCGTAGATTAGGCCCTGATGGGGCTATTTGGAGCAAATCCTAAGCCATGGTTTTGGCACCAAAATAGGGCGTTGAGGCGTTGTAACAGGGCAAGTGTCACTGCAAAAGCGTGACGGTTGACAAGTTTTGATTAAAACTAGGACAATGAGCCGTGCACCCTAGAGCCGGACTAATGGCCGTAAAATGGCGTTTTCAGCGCCTTAAAGCGCCTTCACGGTTTTAATTGGTGCCCTTCTTATTTTTGCTTATTGGTTTGACTGTTACCACAGTCGGGGCCGACCCAGTGGCCTGATTGGGGCCGCCCAAGGGCCTTGCTTGAAGGCCTTACTTGAGAGCCTTATTTGCTGGCCGTTCATGATCCTTATTTGGTGGATCTACGGGCGCTTAGTGCTGGGACGGATTTTTTGGAGTTTAGGAGTTGCTCTTTATGCGCGTCTTAAAATTTGGTGGAACCTCAGTAGCAGATGCTCAGCGTGTCGTTAATGTGTCAGAGATTGCGATTAACACCGCTATCCAGGTTCAGACCGCATTGGTGCTCTCGGCTCCTGCGGGCGTCACCAATATCTTGGTGTCGATGGTTAAAAGCGCGCTGGCAGGCTCTGATTGCAAGAACGAATTTGGCGCCTTAGATAACATCATCCGTCCGCTCATCAATACCTTAGACACCCAATACCCTAACTTTGATGGTGCTAAGGTCATGGCCTTCTACGAGGAGACGGTCAAGGAATTAAAGCGCCGCGTTGAGGGTATCACCTTATTAGGCTCGTGCCCGGATGCTGTCGCCGCCTTTATCGAGTGTCGCGGTGAGGCCTTGTCGATCGCGATCATGGCTGAGCTTTTAACGGCCCGTCAGCACTTAGTGCAGGTGATCGACCCAGTGCAGATCTTGGTCTGTGACGGCAAGCCTTTAGAGTCCTCGGTTGATATCGCCGCCTCCAGTGAGCGCTTTGCCCGCCTGAGCATTGATCCTAAGGCTATCATCTTGATGTCGGGCTTCTGCGGCGGTGACCGCCAAGGTCAGCTCGTGCTGTTAGGCCGCAATGGCTCAGATTACTCCGCTGCTTGCTTAGCGGCTGTGGCTAAGGCCCAGTGCTGTGAGATTTGGACCGACGTTGATGGCGTCTACAGCTGCGACCCACGCACCGTACCTGATGCTGTGCTCCTGCGCCGTATGTCCTATAAGGAAGCGATGGAGCTGTCGTACTTTGGTGCTAAGGTGCTGCACCCTCGCACCATTGCACCAATTGCCCAGTACCGTATTCCATGCCTGATTAAGAACACCTTAAATCCTCAAGGTGAGGGTACCTTAATCTCCGATGAGACCGATCGCTCCTTGGCCATCAAGGGTATCTCCGATCTCAAGAATGTCTCAATGATCAACGTCTCGGGCCCTGGCATGAAGGGTATGGTCGGTATGGCCGGTCGCCTCTTCACCTGCATTTCGCGCTCGGGTGTTTCGATTGTCCTCATTACCCAGTCCTCGTCGGAGTACTCGATTTCCTTCTGCGTCCACTCCGAAGATGCTTTCTTAGCCCGTGCCGCCATTGAAGAAGAGTTTGCCCTTGAGCTGCAAGCTCAGCTCTTAGACCCAATCGAGATTTTGGACAATAAGGCTATTATCTCGGTCGTGGGCGAGGGTATGCGCACTGCTAAGGGCGTATCCTCGAAATTCTTCCGCGCCTTAGCTCAGGCTAATATCAATATCAACGCGATTGCTCAAGGTAGCTCCGAGCGCTCGATTTCGGCGGTTATCGATAATTCCAAGGTTTCTGAGGCGATCTATAGCTGCCATACCTTGCTCTTTAGCGGCCGTCAGATCATCGATCTCATCATTGTTGGTGTCGGTGGCGTCGGTAAGGCTCTGCTCGAGCAAATTCGCAAGCAGCAAACTGAGCTGCAACAGCGCAATGGCGTTGAACTCCACGTTATTTGCGTAGCTAACTCTAAGACCTACGTTAAGGATCCACGTGGCCTCAACTTAGAGCAGGTGCCACAGCTGTTAGAGGCCTGCCATAACCCAGCCTTCTCGATTGAGGAAGCTAAGCGCTTAGTTGAGGATTCGCACTTAGTTAACCCAGTCTTTGTTGACTGCACTTCAAGCGAGGACATCGCGCTGTCCTATATTGAGTTGATGAAGGTGGGCTACCACGTCGTCACCCCAAATAAGAAGGCCAATACCAGCTCTTATGAGTACTACAAGGGCTTACGTCAGATTGCTCGTTCCTGCCACCGTAAGTTCTACTACGAGGCTACGGTCGGCGCCGGTTTACCAGTGATCAATACGCTGCAGAATCTGCTGGCCGCCGGTGACCGTTTGATCGAGTTCAACGGCATTATGTCGGGCACGCTCTCCTATATCTTCGGCTTAGTCGATGAGGGTAAGACCTTATCGGAGGCCACTCGTGATGCCTATGAGCGCGGTTACAGCGAGCCAAACCCACGCGATGACTTAGAGGGTATGGATGTCGCGCGCAAGCTCTTAATCTTAGCCCGTGAGTGTGGCTACAAGCTTGATTTGAGCGATATCGAGATCGAGTACCCAGTAGATCGCAAGTACTTAGAGGGCAATAACGCTCAGGAAGTACTTGAGAACTTAAAGCACGCCGATGAGGAATTTGCCCAGAAGGTCGCCGCCGCTAAGGCCGAGGGCAAGGTGCTGCGTTATGTTGCCACCATCAAGGATGGCGGTAAGTGCAGCTGCGCGGTCAAGGCTGTGGGCCCAGAAGATCCACTCTACAAGGTCGTAGGCGGCGAGAATGCCTTGTCCTTTACTTCCGCTTACTACCAGCCAATCCCGCTGGTCATTCGCGGCTACGGCGCCGGTACTGACGTAACCGCCGCAGGTGTCATTTCGGACATTCTGCGCTTACAAAACTGGACCCGTGAGGCCTAATTTTGCGCCTAAGGTAGTGCTATCTCAGGGAGAGCCTGAGGTAGTGCCACCTCAGGTGAGAGCCTGAGGTAGTGCCACCTCAGGTGAGAGCCTGAGGTGCCCTAGAATTTTGTCAGTTAGAGGAATTTCTCGTGACTAAGGTTTACCGGGCCTATGCCCCTGCCTCCTCGGCCAACTTATCGGTGGGCTTTGACCTCTTGGGTATTGCGGTACGTCCTTTAGACGGCAGTCCGCTCGGCGACTTTGTCTCGGCCCGAGAGTTAGGCCCAGATGAAGTCGGTACGGTCACCCCTGATCTCAGCATTGCGGTGAGCGGGCGCTTTGTGCATAAGCTCCCGAGCGATCACAAGCAAAATATCGTGTACGACGCCTATGAGCTGGTCAAGCAGCGTCTGCAAACAGCCGGGCTTAAGGCTAAGCGCTTAGAGTTGACCTTGGAAAAGAACCTGCCGGTGTGCTCGGGTTTAGGCTCGTCGGCTTCATCGGTAGTGGCAGCGGTACTGGCCTTAGACGCCGTCCATGACAATTACTTTGGTCCAGATGGCTGCCTTGAGCTGATGGGTATCTTAGAGGGCAAGATCTCAGGTTCGATTCACTACGATAACGTCGCTCCGTGCTACTTTGGTGGTATGCAGTTCATCACTAATGAAAACCACCAGGTCAGCCAAAGCCTGCCTTACTTTGATTCGTGGTACTGGGTCTTATGCTTCCCAGGCATCAAGGTTTCAACGGCTGAAGCTCGTGCCATCTTACCGGCGCAGTACTTACGCCAAGACGTCATCACCTTTGGCCGCCACATTGGTTCCTTTATCCACGCGCTCTATACCAAGGATGAGAACTTAGCCATCGCCTGCTTAGTTGATGTGATCGCTGAGCCTTATCGCGCGGCTTTAATCCCAGGCTTTGCTGAGGCGCGTCTCTTTGGTTCGGCCTTAGGCGCCTTGAACACCGGTATCTCGGGCTCAGGCTCGACTATCTTCTCGATTTTCAAAGATGTCGATCAAGCCACTAAGATGAAGGAGTACTTGGAGCGCCAGTTTATCGCTAACCAAGATGGCTTCTGCCATATCTGCAAGATTGACCCACAGGGCGCCTACGTTGAGGTGCTTGAGGCGTAATTCCACCTGAGTTAGGACTGAAAATGCAATTAGTTAATCTCAAAGACAACGCTGAGCGTGTGACCTTTGCTCAGGCGGTCAAGCAGGGCATTGGTGCCCACCAAGGCCTCTTCTTTATGGACAAGCTCGAGCCTTTCTCGCCAAGCGAGATCGACTCACTGTTGCAGCTGGACTTAGTAGCGCGCTCGCAAAAAGTGTTGCGCCACTTAATTGGCAGTGATGAGCTCCCAGAGCTTGAGGCCATCATTGCCGATGCCTTTACCTTTAAGGCACCGCTCGTCAACGTAGATGGCAAGAGCGCTTGCCTCGAGCTCTTCCACGGGCCGACCTTAGCCTTCAAGGACTTCGGCGCCCGCTTTATGGCCCGCGTCTTATCGGCCATCATTGGCAACGATAAGTGCACGATCTTAACTGCGACCTCCGGTGATACCGGTGCGGCCGTAGCCGACGCTTTCTACCACCAGCCTAAGATCAACGTGGTCGTGCTCTACCCTAAGGGCATGGTTTCGCCGCTGCAAGAGAGCTTAATTGCCACCTTAGGTGACAATATCCACGCCGTGGAAGTCGATGCGCCATTTGATAATTGCCAAGACATGGTTAAGACCGCCTTTGACGATGCGGCATTCAAGCAGGCAGTAGGCTTAAATAGCGCCAATTCGATCAATATCAGCCGCCTGTTAGCCCAGGTCTGCTACTACTTTGAGGCGGTAGCTCAGGTTCCTGTTGAGAAGCGTGAGCACTTAGTCTTTGCTGTACCATGCGGTAACTTTGGCAATATTACCGCAGGTCTCATCGCTAAGGCCTTAGGCTTAAAGGCCCGCTTTGTCATTGCCTGCAACGCCAACGATACTGTGCCACGCTACCTCAAGTCCGGTCAGTGGGAGCCACACGCCACCGTCGCTACTATCTCCAATGCGATGGATATCAGCCGTCCGAACAATTGGCCCCGCGTGGAGGCCCTGTGTCGGCTCATGGGCTGGTCGCTCCAGGATTTTGATTACGGCTCGGTTTCTGACGACGAGACGCGCGCCCACATGCGCAGCGTCCACGAGGCCACCGGCTATGTCTTAGAGCCACATGCTGCTGTAGCCCACAAGGTGCTGTCTGAGCACTTAAAGGACGGTGAGTTTGGTATCTTCTTAGGTACCGCCCACCCAGCCAAGTTCAAGTCCGAGGTTGATAAGACCTTAGGTATCGACTTACCACTGCCTAAGGCTTTAGCCGATCGCATGAACTTAGCCTTAGACAAGAAGCTGATGGGCGCTGACTTTGCCACCTTGAAGTCGTATATGTTAGACGACCTCAAGCTTGCCGACTAAGCAGCTGACTAAGCGCTGGTAACTCAGCACTGCTCATTTAGGCCCTCATGGCGTTTGCGTCATGGGGGCTGGCTGTTTTTAGGGCTGTGCTAAAATGCAACACGGTTTTTTCTTTGGAGGCTGTTATGGGCAAAAACAAGGTTAAGGTGCTCTTCGTCTGTCACGGCAACATCTGCCGCTCCCCTATGGCTGAGTTCTTGTTCAAGCAGTACGTCAAAGAGCAAGGGACCCAAAACCAGTTTGAAATCGCCTCGGCGGCCACCTCGCAAGAGGAAATCGGCAACCCGGTCTATCCTCCGGCGCGCAAATTACTCCTGGCGCATGGCATCGACCCTAAGGGCAAGACTGCGCGTCAAGTGACCAAGCGCGATTTGGACTATTACGATTTCATCATCGTGATGGACAACAACAACGTGCGCAATATGTACCGCCTCTTTGGCGACGAGTGCGAGGACAAGGTGCACAAGCTCCTTGATTTCTCGACGCGCATGGGCTGCGATATCGCCGATCCGTGGTACACCGATGACTTCGAGACCACGTACCGCGACATCATGGAAGGCATTGCCGCTTTCTACCAGACGCTGCAAGAAAACGACATGGTCTAGGCGCTGAGCGCGCGTTCTTGAGAGCGCGCGGTGGTGGAACCGCGCGGGGGCATAGCGCCTAATTTTAGGCCTGCGCAAGATAGGAGTTCTGCTCCTTTTCTTCCTCTAAGGTGCTGTCGGGGCCGTGGCCAAACAAGAGCTTGGTGTCATCAGGCAAGGTCTTAAGGCGCGCCAGGGAGCGCATCAGCGCAGCGCGGTCCATGCCTGGCTGCTTGCGCGTCCAAATGCCGCCATGTACCATGACATCGCCCACTAAAAGCAGCTGGTCGGCGGCAAAGTAATAGCACACGGAGCCGCGACTATGCCCTGGAGTGTGCAGCACGGTAATTAGGTGGCCGGGCAGCAGCTCCAGTTCTTGCCCATCGCGCACGAAGCTATTTTCAAACTCGCCGCTCCAAGGGATGTTTAAGCACTCGCCTTGCAGCTGCAAAGCCTCGATCGCCTTAGTATCATCTTGATGGGGACCATAGACAGGTACGCTCAGAGCCTGCGCTAAGGCGGCGACCGCGCCGCAATGGTCGATATGGGCATGCGTGATTAAGATGCCCGTCACCGTAAGACCCAGTTCCTTAATGGTAGCCACGAGCTCGTCAGCTGAGCCGCCGGGGTCCACGACCACGGCCGCTTTGGTCTCAGGATCAAAGATAAGGCGGCAGTTTTGCTGGACAAAGGTTACTTCCAGCGTCTTGATTTCCAGCATAGCTTTAGGCCAAATATGGGTTAGAGGTGCGCTCTTGCCCGATCGTGGTGTCCTCGCCGTGGCCACAGAAGACCTCAGTGTCATCAGGCAAGGTTAACAATTTGTTTTGAATCGAGTCGATCAAGGCTGCCATATCGCCGCCTTGCAAGTCGGCGCGGCCCACGGAACCGGCAAACAAGGTGTCGCCCACCAAGACAAAGTTTTCTTCTGGGCAGTAGTAGCAGATACCACCAGGGGAGTGACCTGGGGTGTGCAGGCACTTGAAGCTGGCGTCAGGGAAGAGGTTTAACACTTCACCATCACCCACGTACTCAGTCTCAATTGGGCCGCTTAAAGTCACGCCAAACATCTGAGCTTGCTGTGATAAAGCTGCAAAGAGTGGGGCTTCATCGTGGTGCGGACCAATCACGCGTACTGGGTAATCTAAGCTCTGAACCAGCTGAGCAACACCGCCCACATGGTCGATATGAGCGTGGGTGATAAGGATAGCCTTGGCATGATAGCCATTGATCTTGATGATGTCAGCAATAGCGGCGCCTGACCCGCCTGGGTCGACCACTACGGCATCGTTGGTCTCTTGATGAACCAAGATGCGGCAGTTTTGCAGGATCGGGGTTACCGGTAGGGTCATGATATCGAGCATGGCAAGCCTCTCCAAAAACCAAAACAAGTTCCAAGAATTTTAGCACAGGCGTCAGGCTGCACTTGAGCGCAGGAGTCTGGGCTCATGACCGTTGGCGCGTACAGGAGCGCAGAGCGTCTCAGTACCTGTGGGGCGGGCGGCGTACCGTTGGGCGCAGTTGCCATGCTTGGGCGTAGTAGTCACGCTTGGACGCAGCTGCTGTTCTTGGGCGTAGTTGCCATGCTCGGACGCAGCTGCCATGCTTGGACGCATGGTGCGCCCTAGCACAATTGACGCACTGTGGATGAATTTTGTCGCTTGTTGCAAAAAATTCTCACTTTGCCGCTCTAGCGCTTAAATAAGCCTTTTGCTAGACTAAATACATCGGTGCTACTCAGTCTTACGGCGGCTTTTAGTAGCGCAAAATGATGTTCGCGCCTGACTTCGGACCTCGTAGTAGCAGTTCCGAGGACGATGGACAGGTTAAATTGCGACCCCGAGCGACTAGCTCCTTCTAAGAGTTAATAACTCCTTAAGTGGGCTGCCAGCTCCTAAAGATCGTGCAATGCCTTCTTTTTCAGGGGCCGCAATCCAACGTCTCTTAGCTTTTGAGGTGAGGCTCAAACGCGGTATTTGGGTACTCCTGCTGGGGCTTAGGCTTTACGCCGCAGCGCGCTGTCAGCCTTGACATCGGGTCGAGGCTAGAGGGCGATCTTGAAAGCAAGCATCCCAAAAGTCTGAACTCTAACGACGCAAGCTTTGAGCCTGTAGAGTTAGGCAAGACCTTTTCTGTACGTGGCTCCCGCGTCTTATCCTAAGTGCAGTTGTACTAAGGCTTATGCCTCATGGCTTGGTCCTAAGGTGGCCTATGCCCCATGGCTTGGCCCTAATTGGGGCTTGGCTCTCATTGGAGCTTGAGCCTAAGGCTTAGTCCTGTGAGGACTAGTCCCGTGGGGCCTAGTGCCTGACCGTGCCTAGGATAGAGGGTGGGACTACAACCTGATTCTACGGCCTGAGCTGACTTAGCTCTTGGGAGGTCGTATGAGCAAAATGACGCGTAAAGCAGAGAACAATACTCTGCATCGTCCAATGGACGCAACTGTAAATCCTGGTGCTCCGCTCTTGGTGGAGACTGGGCTGTGGGCCCAACTGTGCTCGTATCTTACGCCGTTAAAGCGCACCTTGTGGCTCTTTTTCCCGATCTTTATCGGTCAATTAGCGGCGACGTCGATGGGCGTGGTCGATACCGTGATGGCTGGTGCCGCCGGTACCTTACAGCTCTCGGGCGTGGCCATTGGTAGCTCCATTTTCTGGCCTTCCGAGCTCTTTATCGTGGGTATGTCCTTAGGCTTGCATCCGCTCATTGCCAATGTCGTGGGCTCAGGTGAGCTCCACTTAGTGCCAAAGCGCTTGCAAATTGCGGCTATGGTCTGCCTCATTGCTGCAGCGATCGTGGGTGGCCTCATTATGTTAGCGCCACTGGCTTATCGCTTAATGCCAGGCGTTGACCATGACATGATTGACATCGGCCAAGGCTATCTCATTGCGGTGGGCTTAGCGCTGCCCGCTTATGCCATGTTTAACGTCCTGCGTGCCTATTGGGAAGGCCTGGGCAAGACGGGACCGACCTTAGTCTTTGGCCTGATGGCGCTGCTGTTAAACATTCCGCTCAATTGGATCTTTATCTTTGGTCACTTTGGTATGCCTGCTTTAGGCGGTGTCGGCTGTGGGGTGGCAACTGCGCTCACTATGTACCTCACGGTGCTCGCAATGTTGATCTTTGTGCGGGTGCATCCGGCCTTTGCTCAGGTGCGCATCTTTACCCGTTACTACCAGGTCTCCGGCCGTGAGCTCTGGGAGTTTACTAAATTTTCACTGCCTCTGGGGGTGGCCGGTATGGTCGAGACCTTATGCTTCTCGCTTGTGGCGGTACTCTTAAGTCCATTTGGTCCAGTGGTGGTCGCCAGCCACACCATTGCCATGAACGTCTCAGGTCTTTTGGTAATCGTGCCGATTGCTTTAAGTGCCGTCGCTTCGGTCGAGGTCGGTGAGGCCATGGGTACCACCAATTGGGTCAAGGCCAAGCGTAAGGCTGTCAGTGCCACCACCTTGGCGCTGAGCTTCTACCTCATTGGTCTCTTGGTGCTCATCTTCGGCCGTGACCTCATCGTGTCCTGGTACTCTGATGATGCGGCGGTCAAGGCCTTAGCCCCGGTCTTAATGCTCTATTGCGCGGTGTTCTTATTACCGGACACCTTGCAAGTGATTGCAATCGGTATCTTACGAGGCTTCAAGGACTCACGTACCATCTTCCTCATTACGGTCGTGGCTTATTGGGTCGTGGGTATGCCGGTAGGCTATACCTTAGGTTATGGCCTCATTACTGGGGATACCTTTGAGGCGATGCTCGGTGCTAAGGGCTTTTGGCTGGGCTTTATCTGCTCTTTAAGCTGTGCCAGCATCCTACTCATTGCCCGCATTGGCTACTTGTTCAAGAAGCGCTATGTGCCGCAGACCTTTAGGCCATAGGCTCTGACGAACATAACTTGTAGATAGTTACTTGCGCCCTTTAGTTCCTTACGGGCCTAAAGGGCGCAAGCGGCGAGCATAGAGCAGATGTTCGGTACTAGCAAGAAATGATTTTGCTATAATTTGAGAGCAAGTGCCCATAGTAGTGGGTGTCACGAGAGGTAGAGCGCTATGTCGGCAACAGAACAGGTCAAATTGCAGGCAATCACGATCGGCAATTCCGATTTCAAGGATGTGATTGATAGTGGCACCTTGTTCGTGGACAAGACAGCCCATCTTGCTAAGTTGGCCCAATTTAAAAAGGTCTTTTTAACTCGTCCGCGTCGGTTTGGTAAAACCTTGATGCTCTCGACTCTGCAAGAACTTTTTTCTCATGGTGCCAAAGATAATCACTATTTCGATGGCTTGGCGGTTCAATCCTTATGGTCAGACTCTAATTGCTATCCTGTAATTAATCTGTCCTTTTTTGGATTATCTAATCCAAAAACTTTTGAATTTGAGCTTTGTGAACATTTGCGCACAGCTTGCGAGTTAGCTGGTTTTGATGGTGTTTCTAGTATTGATCCCAATATTTTCAAGATAAGTCAATTGCTGGGTCGCTTAAGCACAATTATTGCTGGTACTAAGATTGTTGTTCTTATTGACGAGTGGGATTATCCGCTATCGGCAAATCTCAATAATTTTAAGGATTACGAAGATAATCGCGAAATATTACGTCAGTTGTTTCGGTGGCTACGTCTGCTGCAAAATGTACGTTTTACCTTGGTAACTGGTATTTGTCGTTATGAAAATACATCGTTTTTTACTGGCCAAGAAGTTGTTGACATCAGCTTAGATCCATTGTTTGCCGACATAGTAGGCTATACCGAAGATGAGGTCAAAACTTACTTTGCACCTCATATTAGGACAGCTACTAAGCTGCTTGATTGCAGTGAAGATGAGTTGTTAGGTAAGCTTAAGCAGCAGTACGATGGTTTTTGCTTTGATAAGAATGCATCTGTCTCAGTTTATTGCACTTGGTCTATCAATAATTTTTTTCAGCAAATTGTATTGCACCCAGCTGTCAAACCAGAATTTTTCAATTTCAGGATTAATAATGCTAATGCGCCTAAAGCTATTCGTGTTTTCTAGCATCGCGCGATGTTGATTTAGTTTTATGGCGGACCAATGCCCCTGATCAATGTCACATTTTTCGCTGACGCTCTTCCAAGGCAAACTATCTTTGGAGCGCAGGAACCCTTATATTAAGTCAGGAGTCTGTGTAATTTATACCATGGTCAGTCCTTGTATTTTTGTACGGCGTTGCGACGCGGTGTGATCTTAGTCACAAAGACCTAGCAGCCCTCGGTTCTTGTTGGGGACGGGATCCGCTTAATGGCGCTGTTCTATGTAGCCTTTGTTTAAGGAGACACGTGGGTAAAGACGTAAAAATGCAGCGTAGATCACACTCGGTCAAAACGCCGTATATTTTTGTGACATTGATCATGACCGTTGGTCCGCCATATTCACCACGATGGGCCAAGCTGGAACCAAGTTGGATCCGAAGTGGGTTAAGCGCTTTGTTCTTAACATCATCACGGCTGTCACAGTGGCCGAAGATTCTAATGCAGTTAAGGTCGATCCGGACTTCTTAGCAGCTCAGATTACCTCCCGACTGAACGATTTGGTCTAATGGAACAGCTGCTGGCCTAGAGCCTTGGCGGGCGGCGACTGTGCGTGGCGGCAGTTAGGCTCAATGGGAATCATCCTCGCTGCGCAGTTCGTACTGGGCGCGCAGTTCTTGCTCGATTTGATTGGCCACATGATAGGCCAGATCATTGGCCTCTTGATGCTCATCTTCGGCCGTGACCTCATCGTGTCCTGGTATTCTGATGAGGCGGCGGGCAAAATTCATCGTGGATAGTTGCTTGTGCCCTTTGGGCCAGTGCGAGCCTAAAGGGCAAGTGCGGCGAGCACAGATCAGATGCTTAGCATTAATTCTAGTAAGAAATGATTTTGCTATAATTTGAGAGCAAGTTCCCATAGTAGTGGGTGTCACGAGAGGTAGAGCGCTATGTCGGCAACAGAACAGGTCAAATTGCAGGAAATCACGATCGGCAACTCCGATTTCAAGGATGTGATTGATAGTGGCACCTTGTTCGTGGACAAGACAGCCCATCTTGCTGATTTAGCTAAAAAGAAAAAGGTATTCTTTGTTCGTCCGCGCCGTTTAGGCAAATCCATGATGCTCTCGATGCTCAAAGAGCTATTTACCCATGGAGCCAAAAATAACCGTTACTTTAATGGTTTAGCAGTCCAATCTTTGTGGGCTGATCCTAATTGCTATCCGGTTATTAGTGTATCTCTCTATGAGAAATTTAATTCAGATACTTTCGAGCAAGATCTTTGTTCAGCCTTTAGAATGGCTTTTAATCGAGCCGGTTTTGCTAAAGCCTTAACTGTTGAGCCACAACTTACCGATGTTAGTCTGTTGTTAGATCTTTTATTTAATTTTATTAAAGATACTAGCTTTGTTTTACTGATTGATGAATGGGATTTTCCTTTATCAGCTAATCTTGATAACTTTGAGGCTTATGAAAAAAATCGTAAAGTTCTGTGCAAACTTTTTGCTTGGATTCGCGATATTGAAAATCTCCGCTTTTGCTTGGTAACAGGCATTGGTCGATACGAAGGTACTGCTTTTATTAGCGGTCAAGATTTTGTTGATATCAGTATGCAACATGATTTTGCTGATATAGTTGGTTATACAGAAGATGAGGTCAGAAAGTATTTTACTCCTCACATTAAAGTAGCCGCTAATTTGCTTGAGTGCAGTGAAGATGAATTGTTAGGCAAGCTTAAGCAGCAGTATGATGGTTTTTGTTTTGATGATAATGCATCTATTTCTGTCTATTGCACTTGGTCAATAAATAAATTTTTTCAGCAAGTGGTAGATAATCCAAATCAAAAACCAAAATTTTTGCCTTTCTGGATGGAGAGTGCTAATGCCCCCAAAGCCATACGCTCTTATCTAGTATCACACAATGTTGATCTTTCATTTTTGGATAAACTTAAGAACACTGGAATTGAGATTACGCAAAGTGATTTTGATCAGCCTTCGTCTTTTGAACAGATTAATTTCTCTGCTTTAATGGTACAAACTGGCTACCTTAGCATTAAGAGTGTGGTTACGCCAAATGAGCATTCTACTTATAGTAGAGGTTACCGCTGTGACTTCCCAAACGATGAGGTAGAAGCGGTTTATGCAAATGTCTTCTTGCACTATATCACTAAGCGTTGGGGCAAAGGCAATGAATGGTTTAAGGAGTCAGCTCAAAAACTGCATGATTCTATGTATAGACAAGACATGCCAGCGGTGGTGCATTGGATAAATGTTTTCTTGACTGCTATTCCTTATGATGGCTGGTCAGGTGCTAAGGAAGTAATTTTCCGTACTTTTATTTGTTGGTGCCTGCTCTTTAGTTATACCCCAGATCAGATTCGTGAAGAAATTTTCAACTTCAAAGGACGCTCTGATGTTGAATTTGAGTTTAATAATAAGTTCTACGTTATTGAACTCAAACGCTTACCTCCTAAGGGTAGTAAAAATGCAGTTCTGAAGCTTGCCGACGAAGCGCAAGAACAAATCAAAGACCGCAAATATGGACATAATCTGGCGACTTGGCAACAAGCTCGCATCAAGGATCGTTATGGCTTAATTTTTGTGATTGCAGCCGATACGCGCCAGGTTTGTTACTGGCGCAGGATTGAGCTCGACACTAATAAAGTGCTTGGTGCAGATTTGGTCGAAGCTCTGCCGGAGCCTAAGGCCGAAAAGGTAGAGTCAAAGACAGCTGAGAAGACCGAGTTGGTCGCAACTGAAGAGTCAAAGGCTGCTGAGCAGATTGAAGGAGGTGCAGACTCAAAGAGCGTTGAGCTCAATTCAGTGTCACAGATAGCTCAGCAGATTGCGGCCACTCAGGATGATACTGGTCAACAAGAAACTCCGCTTGATATCTCTTTTCAGATCGTTATTGACATGGCCAGTGAGTATAAAAGTGATAATTTAATCAAAATTGATCATACTAAACTAGTGTCTAGAATGATGCTGCTTTACGATAAGCTTAAGAAAAAAAGAACCGAGTTTAGTTTAGCTTCATTGTCTCCAATGGTTCGCGCTGTTATAAGAGATGCAATAACAGAGGATGATAAGAATGCTGTTAAGGTTGATTTTGAGTACTTAACTGAACAGCTAGTCTTGAATTTGAGCGATGTAATCAAAGCAAGCCTTAAGCACCGCGCTAAATAGGCCTGTGAGCTACAGGCTCCGCTCTCATGGCCACTTCGTTTGAGTGGTCGGCGGAGGCTTTTCAGTTGGGCTTACTTGGGGGCGTGTTCGCTCGCGCTGCGCAGTTCGTACTGGGCGCGCAGTTCTTGCTCGATTTGATTGGCCACATGATAGGCCAGATCATTGGCGGCGGCACGCGTCATCGGGCGCTGGTACGAGGCATGGTAGCTCACGCTATGCTGGGCGGTGGCCACGGTAGCCTTGACCTCCTTGGCGTCAAGCTTGATGCGAATGTTAGGGATGTTCGCATCTTCCAGCTTAGGCTGGTACTGAGCAGCCCTCTTAGCATGCTTTCCTGGTAAGAGCTCAAAAAGGAGCGACAGGCCCCAGAGCGAGTAGCGTAGCTTGGTAATAAGGTGTTTGATCCGCTCCTTGAAGTGCTGCCACTTGCTACTTGCTTTCTTTTTACTTGGGGTGAGTGCTGTGCTTAGTTGCTGCGGCCGAAGTTTCGTCAGGTGCTGCTCCTCTTCTTGCTGACTCTTAAGCCAACTGCTGTACTCCTGCGAGAGCTGTGCGGCGGTGGTAAAGAGGGTAGCAAAGTGCACCACGCCTTCGTTCTTGGTGCCAAAGATGTCCTCGCTTAATTCTTGGGCGCGGGTTACGGGATTTTGGTTGCGGGCTTGGTGCCAATTGATGCGCGCGAGCGCTTTATCGAGGCTGTAGGGATCATCGTAGATGATGCGCAGACAGCCGCGCACAAAGTTTGACTGTTGAAACAGCGAGTAAAAGGGAATGATGGTCAAGATGAGATTGTCGATCTGACGGCTTGATTCCACCCCTTCGATGCACCAGTTAACGAAGTGCTCGCAATTGCGGATTAAGAGGTTGTAGTGCTGCTCGCCTAGCCGCATCATGCCCCGGCGTACCGCTTCTTGCCCGCGATATTTGGCCTCTTTGTGCTCGCGAATAAAGAGCTCATGGCCTTGGGTAAAGGTGGTAAGGGGCACAATTACGACCCCTTGGCTTTTGATGTACTCCAAGACCTTGCCCTCGCCCAAGTACAGGCCATGATGGGTAAAGCCCACCCGGCGGGTGATAACGTGATCCCCGACTTTAAGGAGCGGGTTGATGGACTCAATGACTGAGCTCGGCTTTACGGCTGCGACCATGGCAGTTCCTTTGAGGCTTCTCTTTAGGACTTGATAGTTCCTACTGGGCTTTAGCTGACCAAGATATCAAGGCCCTTCAAGTAGAAGCTCTCCGGGCATGGTAAGGACACGATATGGTCGCGGTCTTGGCGCATGGTGCCGACGATTTGCGCTTCGACTTCAGCATCTAAGGCGGCGTCGGCCACAATCTTTTGGAACAGCTCCTCGGTCATAAGGCCTGAGCACGAAAAGGTCAAAAGGTGACCGCCCGGTGCCACCAGTTTTAAGCCTAAGCGGTTGATGTCTTGGTAGCCATGTGAGCCTGAGACTAAGGTACTCTTGTTTAAGACGAACTTAGGCGGATCTAAGATCACCACGTCATACTTGTGGCCTAATTTGACCTCCTTGCGTAAAAACTCAAAGACGTCGCAGTTGATAAACTTGCAACGACCTGGGTCTAAGCGGTTATGGACCACGCCTGCCTTGGCTGCGTCTAAGGCGGGCTGTGAGACATCGATATTGTGCACCGAGCGGGCGCCGCCCTTTAAAGCGCTCAAGCAAAAGCCGCCGGTGTAGCAAAAGCAATTTAAGACCGAAGGTCCGGTCTTGCCGTTCTCAGAGAGAGCCTTTAACTCTTGGCACAGCTCATAGCAGTGGTAGCGGCTGGCGCGTTGATCTAAGTAGCCACCGGTCTTGTGGCCTTGCAGCACATCGATCGGCATCTCGACCAAATTGTTTTCACGCACATAGAGGGTAGCAGGGATCTCTTTGATCGTCGTCCCGTTAGGTGTGATCTTCTTAGCTGGTTGATCCACCAGATTGTAGGCAGTGCTGATGTCATCAGGATCGATGTAGCCCACACGCAGCGGCAGCTGTTCGGTTAAGCGTGCCTTGGCATCAGAGCGCTCGTAGAGCGTGCACTCTGGAAACAATTGATGCAGGCCCTGAATCAGAGGTTCGTAGAGCGCTTCCATGCCCCAGGAATTGACGGCCAAGACAATCACGTCATTGAATTTATCGACGATCAGACCCGGCAGATAGTCGCCTTCGGCGGCCACCAGGCGCACGCCCCCTTCACCACGCGCAAGTAAGCTGGCACGGCGGGCCTTGGCAGCAGTCAAGCGTTGCAGCACTAAGTCCGCGCGCAACTTGTCGTCTTGTACATCGTCTTGCTTAAAAGAAATAACGCGCAGCAGAATCTGCGAAGCGGCCGAATAGTGGGCGTAGCATAAGAAGCTGCCATCAGCGGCCTTGACCTGACAGAGCGTACCCGAGGCGACGGCTTTCTTGTTTAGCTCTGTACCCTGTTCGTCGTGGATTTTGGCGACAGCCTTGGAGAAAATCCAAGGATGGCGGCGCTTGAGGGACTTTTCGCGCTCAGGGTGTAAGGTAAAGGTGATCATGGGGCCTCCATTCGTCAGGGTGCTGATCCTAATTGCGGTGTGCGCACGGCAGCTGCGTGTACAGCGTTTGCGGCAAGTTGTGCTCACCGTAGTTGCGCTTGCGGCAAGCTTTGTTTACGGCAGTTGTGCCCGCAGCTTGCTGTGATCACACTTGCGCAGTCAAAACAAGGCATGACTTGCGCCAAAGCTTGGGGCACAATTAGGATGTTATTTCGTAAAGCCTAAGCAAGAGCTAATTTGCTCTGATTAGAATTATAGCAAACCTGTCTTTTGCTCTGTCTCAAGGAGAACGCTATGCTCAATCGTAAAAAGTTGCTTAAGTACGCTCTGCTTGGGGCATTGGTCATAGCATTGGGAGGTTATGGCATTTATCGCTTCACCTATGTGGAGCCGCCAACCTATATGACCGCGATGCCGTCCACCCGTGATATCAAACAGCAGGTCTATGCCACTGGTACCGTCGCAGGCAAGGTCGAGGTCGATGTCGGTGCCCAGGTGTCAGGCCAGATTCAAAAGCTCTATGTGGAGCGCGGTGATCGGGTCAAGCGCGGTGATTTGCTCTGCGAGATCGATCCAGAAATCCAACAGAATGACCTGCGCCGAGCTCAGGCCGAGGAAAAGCTGATTGCGGCACAAATTGCCTCTAAAGAGGCTCAGATCAAGATGCTCAAGAGCGAGCATCTGCGTCAGCAGCGCCTGTTAAAGAATGATGCCACCTCCTCGCAAAGCGCCGAGCAAGCAGAAGCCGAATATGAAATGGCTCTGGCTGATTTAGATGCTTTAAAGGCCCAGTACGACCAGGCGGTAATTTCGGTGGATGATGCCACCACCAATTTAGGCTATACCCGCATTGTGGCGCCAATGGATGGTACGGTCTACGCTATCCCGGTCGAGGAAGGTCAGACCGTGAACGCTAACCAAACCACGCCGACCATTTTGAAGCTTGCAACCTTAGACACCATGACGGTTGAGGCTGAGATTTCGGAGGCCGATGTAGTTAAGGTTCAGCCAGGCATGCCGTGTCGCTTTACCATTATGGGCTTGCCCAACCGTTATTTTGAGGCAAACCTGCGCTCAATTGACCCAGCGCCCGCTTCAGCTGAGAGCACCAGCACCAGTAGCTCCACCAGCTCGAGCACCGAGGCCATTTACTACAATGCCTTGCTTGATGTCGATAATTCTGAGGGCATTTTACGTATCGATATGACCGCTGAGGTCGAGATCACGATTGCTGAGGTCAAGGGAGTTAAAGCCATTCCGATTGCGGCGGTGCAAAATGAGGCCGCCGATGGTACGGCTACGGTCTATCAGCTCTTAACGCAAGGTCAAATCAACCCGATTACGGTCAAGCTGGGTATTCGTGATGACCAATATGTTGAAGTTACCAACGCGGACTTTGATGACTCTCAGCCTTTAGTGATTGGCGATGATGTGGCTACGGCCGCTGCCGCCGCAGCCAACCCACGCCGCCGTGGCCCACGTATGTTCTAACGAGGTCGTTATGCAGCACGAGGTTTTGTTAGAACTCAAGGACGTACGTCGCTCCTATAACTCAGGCGCCAGTGCGGTCGAAGTGCTCCACGGTATCGACCTCACGGTACGCCGGGGTGAGATGGTGGCCATTATTGGTCCATCAGGCTCAGGCAAGTCGACCTTGATGAACATCATTGGCTGTCTTGATAACCCTAGCTCTGGTAGCTACCGCGTAATGGGCCAAGACACCTTGAATATGCAGCCCGATGAGCTAGCGGCGCTGCGCCGTGACTTCTTTGGCTTTATCTTCCAGCGTTATCACCTCTTAGGGCACTTATGTGCTCGTGAGAATGTCCAAGTTCCAGCTGTTTACGCGGGTGTGCGCAAAAGCAAGCGCGATCACCGCGCCTGTGAACTGCTCACAAGCTTAGGTCTAGAGGAGCGCGTTGATTATCGTCCGGCGCAGCTGTCGGGCGGTCAACAGCAGCGTGTCTCGATTGCCCGTGCCTTGATGAATGGTGGCCAAATTATCTTGGCCGACGAGCCGACGGGTGCCTTGGATACCAAGTCGGGCCAAGACGTGATGCGGACGCTGCAAGAGCTTAATGCGCAAGGCCATACCATCATTATCGTGACCCACGATCCGCGCATTGCAGCCTGCGCGCACCGCGTGATCGCGATTGAAGATGGTTCGATTAAGTCCGACACCATCAACGAACAGGTGGCAGATCCTTTAGCGCTACAAGATGCGCAAGCCGAGCCAGCCCAGCAGGCAAGCGACAAAGTGCTCTCTGAGCAGCCGGTGATCAATAACCAATGGTCTAAGACCTGGAGCTCGCACTTAGATCGCTTCAAAGAAGCCTTTGTCATGGCCTATCGTGCCATGCTCTCCAACCGCATGCGTACCATGCTCACTATGCTGGGCATTATTATCGGTATTATGGCAGTGGTCTCAGTGGTGGCGCTTGCCCGTGGCGCCTCCGAACGCATTATCTCCAACATCGCTGCGATGGGCACCAATACCATTACGGTGTACCCCGGCGCGCGCATGGGTGACGTGCGCTCGGGACGAGTGCGCTCGCTCACCGCACGTGATCTAGTGGCGTTGCAAGGCCAGCCCTTTGCTGACTCGGTTTCTGCTTCAGTGCAGACTAATTCGCTCTTAAGACGCGGGGCGGAGGAGTCCAATGCCACGATCCAGGGTGTGTCCTTAGATTTGTTCCGAGTTTATGGCCTCTTGCTCAAAAGCGGGCGCATCTTTAGCCAAAGCGAGCTCGACAACAAGGCTCAGGTGTGCGTGATCGATGACAATACCGCAAAATTATTTTTCCCCACGGAAGATCCGCTGGGTAAGACCATTATCGTGGGCAAGGTGGGCCTGCGCATTATTGGCGTACTAGCCCCAAGTGACTCCTTTATCATCAGAGGTGAGCAGCCCACTATCTTCATGCCGTACACATCAGTCATGACGCGTCTGATGAATCAGAACTACTTGAGCTCGGTGGTGTTGCGCATCAAGGATGGCTTCTCCACCCCGGTGGCCGAGAGTTCGATCAAGCGTATCCTGATCACGCGCCATGGCCGTGAGGACTTCTTCTTACAATCGTCGGACACCATTATGAAGTCGATTGAGGAGGCCACCATGACCTTTACCTTGATGATTTCTGCGATCGCGGTCATCTCCTTGGTGGTAGGCGGCATTGGTGTGATGAATATCATGCTGGTGTCGGTGACTGAGCGCACGCGTGAGATCGGCATTCGTATGGCGGTGGGCGCGCGTCAGAGCGACATTCTGTCGCAGTTCTTAATCGAGGCAGTCATGGTCTGTATGTTAGGCGGTCTGATGGGCGTGCTTTTGTCCTACTTCGTAGGTCAGCTCATAATGCACTTTTGGCCGACTATTGTCCTGTCGTACTCAGTGGATTCGATTGTGGCTGCGGTCTTGACCTCGTCGGCTATCGGCATTGCCTTCGGCTTTATGCCGGCGCGTTCGGCCTCGCGCCTCAACCCAATCGAGGCTCTCTCGCGCGAATAACGCACACCAACGTCATTGGGCTATTCCTAGGCTCGAGTCCATCCTCAAGCCTTGTGCAAAACTCGCAATTTGGGCTTATTAAGAATGCAATTGTGGGTTAAAATAGGTTATAAAGGATTGCCTCGAGCCACTAAGCCGCATAGAACAAGAGCAGCTGTCAAGATTGATCATACACGGTTGGTTAAGCGACGAAGGAATAGAGCGGTATGACCATGTTAACTTGCAAGTGGTGTCGTTAACAATGGCTTTACGTAAACTGTCGATAATATAGTAATTAGTTTAACTTAGTTTACTCAAATTTGCTAACCATATAGTGTGATTGTTGTATAGTTTGCAGTATTGAGATATATCAAATAAAATCACGGATAGTGATATGAGTGATAATAAAAATGGCAACAATAGTGATAATCAGGGTGAAGCGCCAAGTTGGTTGAGCTGCTTTCCTTGGTTTAAAAACACAAATCAAGGTTTAAAAGAATCTAAAGAGACTGATATCGATCGCCGTATTAGATACAATGATCGTAATCTGTTAGCTTTGATAGTGGGGATTGTTGCTTTATTGGGCTATTTAAAAGATAAAGATCTTTCTAATTTTGATTTAGTACCACTATTAGAGTTTAAAGCATCTGAAGCTACTGCACAGTCATTTAGTTTATTAATTAGAAACTCTTGCGATACGATTTTTATAACTGTATCTGTTTTGTTTCTTATAATATTATTTGTGGTTTTTATTGTTGTTTTTGTGTGGGAGGCTATCTTAATCATAAAGCAAAGAAAATTGAAGTTAGTAGCACTAATGATAAACTAAAGCAGGCTTATAAAAATGTTGAGATAGCCAACAAAAGAGCTGATGCGGCCGAGGAGGAGGCACGACAAGCAAATGATAGAGCCGATCAAGCCGAAGCCCGTTTAAAAGCTTATCAATCTTGCAAAGACGACGATTGTATTCAATCAAAAACAGTTAAATTTAATTTGATCGGCTTTGAGTTTACGTTTGGTTTGCATAAATCAAAGAAAAATTAATAATATTATAATATAGTTAAAAAAATACTTGTGGTGCCAAAGGTGGAGGTGCTAGATGATAGTGGTTTGGGTGTTACTTGCAATATGTATTATTTCAGTAATATGCTTACTAATTAGATTTAGTTAACAAATAACAAATTGAATTTTATAAATAGAGCTAATAGATTAAACTATTGGCTTTATTTTTATTTAGTTTGTTTTATATTACGACTGTAACTGTTAATTGGTGTATCTATAGATCACCACAGTCGACGAAGCATGCCTAATCTTGAATAAGAAACGCGGAGTTTTGCCGTTAAGGCAAGCACAGTGTTTTTGGTTAATTGGTTGAGGGAGTTCAGATGCAACAGGGAAGCAAGGAAGCTTTAGAGGCCAAGCTGCAAGAAGATGAGCTGTTGAAGCTCTTTATTGACTTGATCGCTTTTGATACGCGTGCTGATTTCACCAGCCAAGACAAACCGTCCAGTATTGGCCAGCTGCGCTTAGGTGCTTACTTGTTAAATCGCTTAGCTGACCTCAAGTTAAAGCCGGTTCAGACCAAGGAAGGTGTGATCATCACTAAGATTGCAGCCAGTTCAGGCTATGAGAACGCCGAAAAGCTCTGCCTCTTGGCGCATCTTGACACCGCCCCTGATGCCTCCGGCGCTGATATCAAGGCGAGCTTGGTCACCAATTATCAAGGTAAGGGCATTGAGCTGAAGAATGGTGCCATTATTGACCATGCACTTTCGCCTGAGCTTGCCAACCATATTGGCGAGGATATCGTGGTCACCGACGGTACCACCTTGTTAGGCGGCGATGATAAGGCTGGCATTGCGGTGCTGATGCACTTGGTTCAAGGCTTAGTGGATGACAGTATTGTCCACGGTCCAGTCACCATTGTCTTTAGCGTCGATGAGGAAATCGGTCGCTCGACCAAGTACTTAGACCTTGAGGTCTTGGATAGTGACTTTGCGGTTACGATCGACGGCTGTGAGCGCGGTGAGCTCGATGTGGCCACCTTCAATGCTGAGGGCGCCAAGATTATCTTCAAGGGCAAAGTAGTGCACACGGCGATAGCCTATGGCAAGCTCAAGAACGCCCTCAAGATGATGGCTGACTTTATCAAGTTGCTGCCTGAAAATGAGGCTCCCGAGACGACCAAGGACGATCAGGGCTTTTATCACGTGCACGATGCCATGGGTAATGTCGAGCACGCTGAGCTCATGATGATTTTGCGTGACTTTGAGCAAGAAGGATTAGCTCAGCGTCATCACAAGGTCGAGGACATGGTTGATGCTATCAACCTCAAGTACGGCGCTAATTCGTGTGAGGCGATCTTCGTCAAGCAGTACGAGAATATGGGCTTAGTCTTAAAGGAGCGCCCAACTATCGTCAATTACTGCCGTGCGGCCTTTGCCCGTGCTGGGGTAGCGCTCATTGAAAAGAAGGTTCGTGGTGGTACTGATGGCTCGAACTTAAGCTGCCGTGGTTTGCCGTGCCCGAACATCTTTGCCGGTCCTTTAAATTGCCATGGCATCTACGAGTGCTTGCCGGTGCCTTCGCTGCATGCTTCCTATCAGGTCACCAAGGCTTTAGTAGAGCTGATTGCCTTAGGTCCTAAGGTCTCCACTAAGAATGACGACTAGAGGCAGTCATGGCCCTAATTTTGGTTACTGGGGCCCACGGTCAAGTGGGCCGCGAGGTCGAGCTGGCCTTACTCAAAGCCGGGCATAGGGTGGTATCTGCGCCCCATAGCGCCTTGGATATCATCAAGCCCGATCACGTCTTAAGTGCCATCTTAGACAGTAAGGCTGATGCGGTGATCAATGCCGCCGCTTATGCCAATGTGGAAAAGGCCGAAGATGAGAGCTCGCTTGCCTACAGCGCCAATGCCATCGGCCCGAGAAATCTGGCCCGAGCTTGCGCTCAGGCAGGCATTCCGCTGATTCACATCTCGACGGACTACGTCTTTGCCGATCGCAAAAAGCAGCCCCACACTGAGGACGATCCCACCACCACTGAGTGTATCTACGGTAAGAGCAAGCTTGATGGTGAGAACTTTATCATTGCCTCAGGCTGCAAGTACCTAATTGTGCGCACCTCGTGGCTCTTTGGCAGGTTCGGTCGCAACTTTGTCAAGATCATGCTGAGCATGGCTCAAGAGCGCAGTGAGCTGGCGGTGGTTTATGACCAATTGGGCAATCCCACCCCAGTGCGCCCCCTGGCTGATGCCTTGGTCAAGATAACCGAAGCGGCCCTTGCCCCCAACTTTACCGACTTTGGTATCTATCATTACTGCGGCTATCAGGCTACCTCCTGGGATGAGTTTGCGCGTGCGGTCTTTACTCAGGCCCAGCAAATGAAGGTCTTAACGCACGAGGTCAACGTGCTGTCGATTAGCAGCAATGACTTCAAGAGCAAGGCCAAACGCCCACAGGACTCGCGCCTTGATTGCACCAAGATCCAGCAGGTCTTCGGCCTCGAGATTCCTTATTGGCCCGATTACTTAGGCGAGGTCATCACCGCCTATGTGCGCGAGGGGCAAGGTTTGCCGCCAGTTGAGGACTACGATCCGCCGAGCCTTACCGAGAGCACCAGTCCCGAGCAAGTCTTGGTCTCAAACGCCACGGGCCCAGCGCGCTTAAGTTAAAGGACCCAACAGCCCGAACACACTCATGCGCCCAAGCTCAGCACCACCAGCGCCTAAGCACCCCGTACTTAAGCTCAGTGGGCCCAGCGCCTGAGCAGCCCGTTCCAAGCTCAGCGCCCCCACGCTACTGAGCAGCCATGTGCCAAGCTCAGCAGTCGCTCATTACTGGGGGTTCCGTGCCCGAGTTCAGCGGCCGCACGCTACTAAGCAGCTCAGTGCCCAAGCTCAGTGGCCTAAGAGCCTGAGCACCTCTGTGCCGTAGGCGCCATGGCCGACGTACTTGAGCGTTTGAGCTCAATGCGGCCCCTAGCTAAGAGGCTCTGCGTCGAGGAATGCGCGGTTCCGAGCTTAGGAACGCAGCAGCAAATAAATCCGGCAGTTTTGAACCATTTGAGATGTAGGCCGCTGGACTGAACCAACACCTAAAGAGTCGGACTTGTTGGCTTATGCGTTCATTAATGGACTCTACGCTGCGCGCTAAAAGCTAAGTCGTGCCTGAGTAAAATGCTATGCACGCTTGAGGTTGAGCTGTGTTCTCAGTGTGGTCCAATCGGGATCTGGCTTAGAGCAAGACTGGCTAAGCTCAGGCTAAGGGCCCTTGGTGATAATGAGCTCAGGTCCAAATCTAAATGGAGGTGAGTAATGGTTGATCTTGATAAGTACAAGGGTTTTAGCCGAACCATGTTGGGCTTAAGCTGCTTCTTGCTCACTTCCTGCGGTATCAATGAAACTGAGTATGAATCACGGCTCGCCGCTGATGCTCCTTCAGGCTATGGGCGTTTGGTCAACAAGGAGTCGAGCCTAGCCGAGGTCGCAGGTGACCCGGTAGCGCCTAACTCAACTATCGTGCCGCCAACTGCCAGCACTATGGGGGCTATGCCCACAGCCTTGGGGCCAAACAGCACGAAGGTCACGGCCCAAGGGGGCCTCATCCCTGCCTTTTACCAAAGCTATAACGATCCTAAGCTCACCGCCTTAGTGGATCGGGCGCTGTCCTATAACTACGATCTGACCACGGCCTATCTCAACTTGCGCCAAGCTGAGGTCGTGCTTGGATTAGCCAAATCTAATATGCACCCGACGGTCAGTGCCTCGGTCAGTTCCAGTGCCAGTCGCAACTTGGAGCAAGACACGGGCTCTAATCGCTCCGCCAGCGGCAATTTAGGTATTGCCTATGAGTTAGACCTCTTTGGACGCCTGGCGGCCAATGAGCGCGCAAGCTTTGAGTCTTTTAAGGCCACAGCCTACGATTACAAGGCGATGCGCCTGACGATCATTCAGCGCACCTGCGAGTACTATTGGAATTACGCTTACGCTCAAGAGGCCTTGCAGCTGGCCCAAGACCAACTTACTGCTTCGCAGCAGCGCTTAAACCTGGTAAGGGTCAAGCGTGATAGCGGCGCTGCCGATGGTCTT
The DNA here is from genome assembly GCA_944392765.1 of uncultured Anaerobiospirillum sp. GTDB lineage: Bacteria > Pseudomonadota > Gammaproteobacteria > Enterobacterales > Succinivibrionaceae > Anaerobiospirillum. The sequence continues at coordinate 5,708 of CALXXU010000022.1, read as the reverse complement.
GAGTACGACCAAGCCTTGGTCAACCATCGGGGCGTCGAGCAAACGGTCTATCAACGCGCCTATGAGCTCACCGCCGCTAAAAACGCCTTAAACACACTCTTAGGCTGGTACAGCGACCAAGATGTCGGCAAGGACATTACGACCTTGGCTTTAGAGCACACTGTTTGCCCCCAGATTGAGGTGCCCTTACCGGCCACTCTGTTAAGCCAGCGCCCTGATCTCATGGCCTATGAAGCCCGCGTGCGTGCCGCTTACGCGCGCGTCGATGAGGCCAACGCGAACTTCTACCCAACCTTTAATCTTAATGCCGCAGTAGGGGGCGGGGCTTCCAATAGCTTGGTCGAGTTTCTCAGAGATCCTATCGGGAGTCTAGGGGCCGCTATCACCTTCCCATTTTTCAACTACAACGAGCTGTCGCTGCAAAAGGAGAGTAGCCTGATCGAGCGCGATCAAGCCAAGTTAGATTTCGTCAATGGCTTTATCACGGCAGTCAAAGAGATATCGGACGCTCTCAATGACCTCAGCTATCAAGAGCAATTGCAGCTTAGTACTCAAGACGAGTACCAGCTCACCGCTGCCAACCTCAGACGCTATGAAGAGCGCTACCGCTATGGCTCGGCAAGCTTAACCGAAGTCCTCGACGCCTCAGATGCCTTACGTTCAGCGCAAAACAAGCTCCTAAGCAGCAAGCGTGACCTGCTCAACGCTTCCATGATGCTGATGATCGCCTTAGGCGGCGATAGCTTCACCACCACAGCCCCAAACACAGTACCACAGACGGGAGGCAACAACGCCATACTGTCCAACAACGCTCCACAGTCCAATAACGTTGCACAGTCCAACAGCCTCATGCAGTCCAACGGCGGCCCGCAGCTCAATATGGGTCCACAACCGCAAAACGTTTCGGTCGCAGCAGCCAGCGGCTCAACTCAGCCCAGTAGTCAATCTGTGAGCACGGAAGTAGGGCCGAGTTTAGCTCCGGATGCAGATACGCCTGTCACTCCAGCTAATCCAGCTTCCGCCAACGCTCAAACGCTAGAGGCTCAATCGGTCTATGATCCGATGGTGATCTTGGAGCAGGCTAAAGAGCGCGCTAAGAGTGCGGTGTTAGTGGAAGCGTAATAGGTCTAAAGACGGGAGGGCTTGACCCTCCTTTTTCGGACCTGCCTTAAGCCGCAAGTCAGGCCTCTGGTCGGAATTAGAGCTTGTACCGGTAGCGCAAAGGAGCGCAACTTAGGGGCGGGCGCTGCTTGAGTTAGGGCTGTGATCACGATAGGGGCGTAGCTGGCTCAAGGCAGAGCATTGAGCCACATGGTAAGCGGCCGCGTCTGACCTTGACAGAACGATGTCACGTCTTGCAATTGGGCGTCAGAATGCGAAATCGATTAAGAGTACGACCGCGTGCGGCGTGCACTGTGCGCAAACGATAACGTAGGAACAATGTGAGAGGGCTCAAATTTTTTTTTGCTGGCAGCAATGAACTTTAGCAAAAATGGCTTAAATCCCATAAATAAGCGGTTTTATCGGGTTTTGAGTTGCGTAAGTTCCTCCCAAGTGCGGTAATTGTCGTACAAGTTGCCGCCGATCTTTTGAGGTGCCGCAAAATTTTTTTACGTTGCTAGGGAACTTTTGCAAGCCTATATTCAAGCCAGTCTTGGCGCCTTTTCTAGTTCCAACAAGATGCCAAAGATGGTGCCCACTTGTGATCCCCACTTTAAAAGCCATCCAAAGGTGATACACTTAGCACTGCAAACGAACCACAGAACCGTTTGCGCTCTCTTTTGTAAAAAAGAATTTTGGGATAGATAAAAAATTATGAAGAAGTCTTTATTAGCTTTAGCTGTTGCTGCTTTAGCTGCTACTTCCTTCGCTTCGACCGCTTCCGCTACCACCATTTACGACAAGGACGGCACCTCGTTAGCCGTTTACGGTCGTGTTCAGGCTGTTTACTACAGCGATGAAGCTTCCGGTGTTGTCAATGGCGATGACAAGGAAGGTTCGATCAACGCTTCGGGCCGTCTTGGCTTTGACCTCCGTTCGCAAATCAACCCTTACGTTGCTGGCTTTGCTAAGGCCGAGTTCGAGATGTCGAACGGCAACAATATTCCTGATAACGCTGCAGAGGATAATTTCTACGGCCGTTACTTATGGGTCGGCTTCGACTTCGGTCAATATGGCCAGTTCAAGGTAGGTAAGTTTGAGGAAGCCATTAAGTATGCTATTTCTCAGACCGATATCTATGACGACTGGGGCTGCTTAGGTTTAGCTGGTAACGATGACCGTCGTGAAGGCGTTGTTCAGTACCAGTGGAACGGCTACGGCGTTGACGTTATTGCTTCCTACGCTTTTGCTAAGCAGAATGAGCACTTAGACGGCGCTTATTTCTTAGGTGAGAACGCTGATCTTGATTACAGCGCTTCCATTGCCGTAGGTTACACCTCTCCTGATGTCCTGTTTGGACCAATTGCCGTTCGTGCTGGCTACTTAACTGGCGAGTTTGCTAATGACGATAGCACAAATGTAGCTTCCGCTAAGATTACTACTCCAAGCTTTGATTTAAATGGTTCTATCGCTTACGATAGCTATGACCAGTTCGCTATTGGCGTTTCTTGGGGCTCGTTAAATCTTGGTCCTTATGTTGCAGCAGTTTATCAGCAACGTACCTTTGATGTTGATTATTCATTAACTGTAACTCCTACTACCGGAGCTGCACAGACTGCAAGTGCTAGTGGTGATATCGAAATGTCTGGCTACGAGTTCGCAGTTGGTTACAACTTTGGCAATGGCTTATTAGTACGTGCCGGTTATAATCACCAAAACTACGATATCGATGGCTTAGATACTGATGCCGCCGTAATTCCAGTTTACGTCAACTACAACTTCAACCCACAAGTTCAGGTATGGGCTGAGGCTCGCTTTGACGCTGGTACCGATGACGACAACGATATCAACAACTTTGCTCTGTTAACCAACGGTATCAATGCTGCTGAGAACGTCTTCTCGGTTGGTCTGCGTTACAACATCTAATTACTTGAGCGCATAACCTAGTTTAGGCTTGACTCAAAAGGGCAGGGCGCAAGCCCTGCCACTTTCGGCGATTTTGTTGGAACAGCTGTTTCACAGCTACAGCAAATACTTTTACAGGGCTAAACACCTTTAGCATTGCTCAGAATGCTTGCCGTCATGAGCACCCACGCACGGCGTGGCGCACGCTCTTGATTTCTCTATCCCAACTTAAATAGCTAGGTTCAGACCAGAGCACGGGATGGAATTGAGCATCAGAGGTATGTTTAGACCATCCTTGGCGCAATTGCGCTGCTACAGGGAGTTTGCCCTGTATTAGTGGCGCTGCCGACAAGTTGCAACTATTCTCAAACTGGCGCAAGCCAGTTTTATTTTTCCTTCTGGGTTAGCTATAGGTAACTACAGTAACCTGTGTACAACCCATATTGAACCACACGCTTACTGGTGTGTGGTACTGCCTAAAAAACTTTGGGATAGATAAAAATTATGAAGAAGTCATTATTAGCTTTAGCTGTTGCTGCTTTAGCTGCTACTTCCTTCGCTTCGAGTGCTTCCGCTACCACCATTTATGACAAGGACGGCACCTCGTTAGCTGTTTACGGTCGTGTTCAGGCTGTTTACTACAGCGATGAAGCTTCCGGTGTTGTCAATGGCGATGACAAGGAAGGTTCTATTAACACTTCGGGCCGTCTTGGCTTTGACCTCCGTTCGCAAATCAACCCATATGTTGCTGGCTTTGCTTTGGCCGAGTTTGAAATGGCCAACGGCGATAACGCTCCTGATGGCGAAGATGGCTTTGATGCTCGTTACTTATGGGTGGGCTTTGACTTCGGTCAGTTCGGCCAGTTCAAGGTCGGTAAGTTTGAGGAAGCTATCAAGTACGCTATTTCTCAGACCGATATCTATGACGACTGGGGCTGCGAAGGCTTAAGCGGTAACGATGACCGCCGTGAGGGTGTTGTCCAGTACCAGTGGAACGGCTACGGTGTTGACTTAATCGCTTCCTACGCTTTTGCCAAGAACAACGAGCAATTAGACGGTGCTTATGGTGCCGGTGAGACCGTTGATATCGACTACAGCTACTCTATCGCTGCTGGCTACACCTCGCCAGATGTTCTGTTTGGACCAATCGCTATCCGTGCTGGCTACTTAGGTGGCGAGTTTGCTGACTACAAGAACAGCCCTAACAACGGCTACATCTTAGATGATGGCCTAGGTGGCAACGCAGCTGCTGGCGTTTACTACGATAGCTACGACCAATTTGCTGTTGGTTTATCGTGGGGTTCGTTAGATCTCGGTCCTTACGTAGCTGCTCAGTATCAACAACGTAAGTTCGACATGATCGACACCAATCCTGATGGCGATGTTGATGAGGCTAAGGTAACCGGTTACGAGTTTGCTTTAGGCTACAACTTTGGTAATGGTTTATTAGTTCGCGCTGGTTTCAACCACCAGAAGTATGAGATCGGCTCTGACGATGCTGAGGCTTCGGTAATCCCTGTTTACGTCAACTACAACTTCAACCCACAAGTTCAGGTTTGGGCTGAGGCTCGCTTCGACGCTGGTTCCGACGATGATGAGAACGGCGGCGCTAACTTCGCTTACCTCACCAATGATGTTTACAACTCTGCTGAGAATGTCTTCTCGGTTGGTATCCGTTACAACATCTAAAGAGTACGTAGTGATGGAGTTTAAAAGTATTTGCCACAAAGCCTATGTGACTGAATGTGCAAGAAACCGCTTATACAAGCCATCAAATGCCGATTTGGTGCGTTAAAAACTTTTAAACTCTGTCAGTAGCCTAATTTAGGCTTAACTCAAAAGGGCAGGGGCTGTGCCCTGCCCGTTCGGCGATTTTGTTGGAACGGCTGCTTGGCAGCCACAGCAAATACTTTTACAGGGCTAAACACTTTTAGCATCACTCAGAATGCTTGCCGCAGGAGCACCCACGCGCAGCGTGGCGCCCGCTCTTGATTTCTCTATCCCAAATGACCAAAGCTAGGTTCTGACCTGAGCCGTGATGGATTTGAGCATCAGAGCTATGTTTAGACCATCCTTGGCGCAATTGCGCTGCTATTGGTGGGTGGCCCTGTTTTAGTGGCGCGGCTGAACTATGCTCAAACTGGCGCAAGCCAGTTTTATTTTATCTGCGTGGTTAGTTACAGCTAACCCGTGTGACTGTTGGATAACCTTAACTTAGCTTTTTTCCATTTTTTGCACAAAAGACGCATTTCCCTAAGTTTCTCATAAGTTTTACGGCGTATCCTAAGCTCTATACGGTCGGGTCGAGTCTTAAGGCTTGTCTCTGTGGTCTTAAAGTGGCTCATCAGCACCAGCACATCTGTGGTAACGTGTTTGGTCGCTCCCAGTTAACGTTGTGCTACGTCAAGATCTATCCCAAAACCGCATCTGAGTGCAACGCTCAATGCCTGACGCTTCACTTCACGTTAACCTCTGTCGCTTGCTCCAACAGAGTTTAGCAACCTGCCTTGCTGCGCTTCTATCCGCGCAGTACAGACTTCGACCCACCTCGTACCTTTTTAGCGGCTTTCTCTTATCGCGGCTCTGCGAGCGCGCTCTGTTTTAACGCCTAATTCGCGCTTGTCTTTTGATAAAGAAGCCTGCGCACACCCCACTCGTAAGAGTGGGGATAAGCAGGCAGGAGCTTAGAAAAATAAGTGTTG
>CALXXU010000021.1 GCA_944392765.1 uncultured Anaerobiospirillum sp. | reverse complement strand
ATTCGCGCACTGGCGCGTGCCGCCGATGATATGGCGATCGAAGAGCGCATCAAGCTCATTAGCTCCATCTTTGCTAATTTCCGTAGTCCGGACAAAGAGACGGTGCTCACCCCGTGGCGTGTGGTCAATATGCACCTGAGCTCCACTATCGGTGGTTATTGCTTCTTTGACCATGACTTTACGCAAGAGCTCACTGAACCGCGCTTAGTCGAGCACTCGGATATCACCGAGCAGGTCTTCAGACCTAAGACCAAGCTCTTGGAGATCAATTCCAAGAGCGGCCTTTATCCGCTTTACCTGACCTACACCTTGGTGCGCCTGTACCTGGACACTTACGGCAATAAGCTTGACCTGCTCACTCGCGCCCAGCAGCGCAAGATCTGGGACGACGTGCTCAAGCGCAACATCTTTGTGATCTGCAAGTCACCGATGGCGCGCTCAATCACCGAGCGTACCTTGGTGGGCTTCCGTGAGGTCCCAATCAACACTTGCTACATCGACCAGCTGATTGATCGTATCAGCACCAACCCAAGCGCAATCAAAGACTTAATTGCCAAAAATCCAAACCTGTGGCCTAACCAGAGTAACCCATCAATGAAGTTTGATGCCATCGTCGGCAACCCGCCTTACCAAGTATTAGATGGTGGAGCCAAAGGTAGTAGTGCTATGCCTTTGTATCACCACTTTGTCCGTAGCGCTAAGAAGTTAGATCCTCAATTTATCTCATTTATCACACCATCGCGTTGGTTTGCAGGAGGTAAGGGGCTTGATGATTTCCGTGAGGAAATGATTCATGATCATCACATGCGCATAATTGTCGAATTTATCAATGCAAATGACTGCTTTGACAACACAAACATTGCTGGCGGTGTTAATTATTTCCTATGGGACACTAGGCATAATGGACCATGCCTCGTAACTAATATGAGTAATGGTCATGGTGAAACAATGTCTCGATCGCTCGATGAGTTTGCTCAGTATGGCGTATTTATTCGTAGTAACACTGCTTGCAGTATTTTGCATAAGGTAACTTTCAATAAAGCAGAGAGCTTATCGACCATAGTTTCGGCCCGTAATCCTTTTGGCATTGATTCCAAACAACGAGGCTCGACCACTCCGGATCCTGAAAAGTTAAAATTACACTCATCTGATGGAGTATCTTATATTGCTCCATCTGACAATCTTATTTCCAATGCATACACGCGCTCTTATAAATTATTATTTGCTAAAACCATGACAGGTCGTGCTGGAACACCATCAAAGGATGGTACATATAAGGTACTATCTAGCATCAAGGTATTGGAGCCAAATGAGGTTTGCACTGATTCTTATCTTTTAATCGGATGTTTTGAGCAAAGACAGGAAGTTGATGCTTTAAGTGTATATCTACGTACAACTTTTGTGCGTTATTTGCTGTTACAGGTCTTAACTTCAATCAACATTTCTCGTGGCAATTTTGTCTTCGTACCAATGCAAGACTTTAGCGCTAACTCTGACCTCGACTGGACGCAGCCGGTTGCTCAGCTTGATCAACAGCTCTTTGCCAAATATGGCCTCACGCCGGAAGAGTGTGAGGAGATCACCTCGACCATCAGCCCAATGTAAGACTGCTCTTAGACCAAGGAGAAATCATGGCCTACGATAATAAGGTGCGCATCATTGCAGGTGCCTTTAAGGGACGCCGCCTCGAAGTTATGGATTTACAGGGCCTGCGTCCTACCACTGAGCGCGTGCGCGAGACCGTTTTCAATTGGCTGGGCTCGCAGGTGGTGGGCGCGACCGTGCTCGATTTGTTTGCAGGCTCGGGGGCCTTGGGGCTTGAGGCACTGTCACGAGGTGCGACCGAGGTGACCTTGGTGGAGAAGGATCGCGATAACGCCGATTTGCTCAGCAAAACCGTCAAGTCCTTACCGGACTTAGGTGGTGCCACTGCCTCGGTACATTGCACTGACGCGCTGGCATTTCTTAAGAACCTGCCTTCAGGGCCACGCTACGACTTGATTTTCTTGGATCCGCCATTTAGCAGCAATCTGCTGGAACCAGCGGTCGAGCTTATTGTCTCCAAGGACTTGCTCAAGGATGGTGGCCAAGTCTACGTGGAGATGGGCGCTGCCAAGAGCAAGATCTTACTGGGCTTATCACAGATTCGCGATAACACCATCGGCCAATGCCACTTCGGCCTCTACGAGCGCAGCTTCTTCTGCTAACTGCGACTAAGACGCGAGAATCTTCCATTAACCAACAAACGGCGTCCACCCCGTGATAGGGGCGATTCATTGTACCTGCCGCAAAGTTTTGCCTGCACAACTTGAACTGAGCGCCGGCACGGCGCTCAGACTTCCGAACTACCTGCTGTTATGCGCAAAACCCAAGATGTTGAGCGGAGCTAGGGGCTCTAACAGGTCACGGGCGATCTGGTGATCAGCGCATCTTAAGCTCTCGGATGCTAATAAATCGGGCTGTTGCCATTCATGACTTTTTTACTGCGGGCTAGGGTTGTTTGGGCTGAAGATTGAGGTTCCATACTGCTACCTTGCGCTCATCTCAAATGCGGTACAATTAGGGTGTAATGACTTGATCTTTATGACAGGCCGTGCTTAAGTTCAGGAGATCAATATGAGCCAATCTCAATCGCCTGCATATACAGCCATGGCAGCAACCGCTGTAGCTGTAGGGGGTGGTTCTTTTGCTGTTATGTTACAACTTAGTGATTACATTGGGAGTAATTTTGAAACTTTTTATCTAATTATATATGGAGATGTCTTGTTTTATGATATTTATATGATAAAAGTCCTTATTGCGCTTTTCTTTATTCTTTTCTTTGGACTTATATTTTTGGGCTGTGGATATGCATGGATAAGATCCATAAGAGAACTTGATAATGATTGGAGGTCTGATAAAACTGAGTCGTCTAGTGATAAAGTTAAGCAAGAAATCGAGTACAGAAGAAACCGCAGACTTGCTTTAATTGCTACATTACGGATTCGCCGTGTTCTTTTGAAATTAGAAAAGCTTATCGATAAATATGTAGATAAAAACGACAATTTAAACAATTATGATGATTCTTTAAAAGAAAATATACAAAAAAAAAGAACTGCTGATAACTGATAATAATCTTAAGAAGAGTTTAAATGAAAATATTAATAAAACTTCTTAGGTTTAAATCTGATTTTTTTTTTGTTGTTGTTTGTGATAAGCGTACAAAAATAGAAGTTAAATCGTTTGATGACATTGCTGGTATGGACGTCGAGAACAGGTGTTATTGGGAAGATAAACTATGTTGGGTTACATTGTTATATTGATATCTGGCCTTGCTGTGCTTGCAGTATTATTGGGAGTGCTTGAGTTTTTATGGGGTATTTTTTTGTTAGGAAGGGTTGGTAAAAAAGATAGGGATGATAATTCATAAGTTGCATGTCTTTATAAAAGAGGTAATTGAGCTTGGTGCTAAATCAGCGTAAATTGCTTTTATAATTACTTGTTAACAAGGGGGGTTGTATGTCACACATGACCTTTTTTATAATAGTGTTTGGTGTTGTCTTTTTTATTGCATTTGGTTTGCTTTTTCTCATGCTGGGACGAGTGATGTGGGAAGATTATCGTGACTACCGTGCCAAAAGAAATAAAGCAAAATTAGATAACTCTGCGCATAATACTGCCTCGAATAGAGGTTGATCTTCGATTGGTGAGCTGTGCCTTGTGCTTTGGGCCGAAAAAGATCATTTTGAGGGCAAAGTGTGCGTTATGACGGCGCAAAAACCGTCTTTGGAGCTAGGGATTTGCCTTGGCATGGGGCAAAACTTGAGCTTCCTCACAAATTTAGCTTAAATGTCGGACATGCACCGCCTAAGAGGCAGGGTGCTGTTTTGCTCAGAGGTGACCACCTCTGAAGTTGTGCATTGACCTTCTCAAGGTCTTCTCGGCTCAGCTCTGTTTTAGCTTGAGCCTGCTATCCCGCTTGCTTGAGCCGTATTGAGGCCAAGCTCTTTTTCCCATTTTTTCCCGTTGTGCTAGGTGCCTAAGAATATTGGGCTCGGACTCTTTTACCCTTTTTATTGCGCAGGGGAGGAGCGGCTTCGTATTCCTGTTTTTAGTTGAAGTGATAGCGGCGCCTAGCCGGGAGTTGTGATTATCGACAGCTGCGTGTTACGGCTGTGAGCTGCGTGAGGAATTTTTAATGAAGTTGTCCACTCTTGGTTTAGCTGCGCTCTTGAGCGCTTCGGTGCTGGCTCTCTCCGGTTGCGGCGAGGATAAGGCTGCTGCTACGGCTGCCAATGAGTCGTCCAAGGTGCTGCGCGTGGGGGTGTGCCCAGGTCCTTATGGCCTGATGATTGAAAAGACCTTAGCCCCAGAGCTGGCCAAGGACGGCTACACCGTTGAGGTGGTTGACTTTACCGATTACGTCCAGCCCAACCTCGCCTTAGAGTCGGGCGACTTGGATGCCAACTTAATGCAGCACTTTGCCTACCTTGATAACTTGGTCAAAACCCAGGGCATTAAGATCGAGGCTGTCACCAATGTCCCAACCTTAGGCATGGGCGTTTTCTCCGATAAGATCGGGGCTCTTGCTGATATGGAGCAAATCCGTGGTGGTCAAGTAGGCCTGCCTAATGATGCCGTGAACCTGGCGCGTGCCCTGCGCTTAGCTCAGGAGCTGGGCATTATCACCTTAAAGACGGTCAATAACGAGACCCAAGCGAGCATTGCTGATATTGACCAAAACCCATACGGGCTTGAATTTGTGCCTATGGAGGCCGCGCAAATCTCGCGTTCCTTAGATAGCGTGGTTATCGGTTTTATTCCTGGCAACTACGCTTATGCCGCTAAGCTTGATTACTCCAAGGCCTTAGGCGTCGAGCAGGTGGCAGAAGAGATTAAGAACGTGGTCGCAGTGCAAAAGGGCGATAAGCAAATGCACAATCTGCTTTTACGCGTGGTGCACTCTGAAGGCTTTAAGCAGGCGCTGGAAGCAGAACCAGAGTTTGCCGCCTTTACCCGTCCTGCTTGGTGGAATGAGAGCGCTGCTCCTGCTCAGGGGGCTGCTTCTGATCACTCTGCAGCTACTGGGTCTGATGCGAGCGCTGCAACTGAGGAGGCAGCGGCTGAGAAGGTGGCAGCTGCCACGGCTCAGGCTTGGGCTCAGGCTGAAGCTGAAGTCGCCGCAACGGGCGATGCCGCTTAGTAGGGAATGCCATGCTCGAATTTCACGATGTCACGGTACAGTTTCCGGGACAGGCTACGCCTGCGGTCGATCGCGTCTCACTTAAGATTGAGCGCGGCGACTGCTATGGCATCTTGGGGCAATCTGGTGCTGGTAAGTCGACCTTAGTGCGCACCGTCAATTTGCTCCAAGTGCCGACTTCGGGCTATGTCATGGTCTCGGGACAAAAGGTCGATGGCTCTTTGAGTAAGGGTGATTTGCGTTCGCTGCGCCTTAAGATCGGCATGATCTTTCAGCACTTCAACCTAATCAAGAATGCCTCAGTCTTTGAGAATGTCGCCTTTAACTTGAAGGCCAGTGGCGCCGATCGCGCCACGATTGAGGCTAAGGTGCCGCAACTGCTGGCTGCGGTCGGCTTAAAGGGTAAGGAGCAGGTCTATCCACCCTCGTTATCGGGAGGCCAAAAACAGCGTGTCGCGATTGCGCGGGCGCTGGCCAATGATCCTGAGATTTTGCTCTGCGATGAGGCGACCTCAGCCCTGGACCCTGATACCACCTCCGAGATTGTGGCTTTGCTGAAGCAATTGAAGGAAGAGCGCAATCTCACCGTGCTCTTTATCACCCACCAGATGGAAGTGGCCAAGAAGCTCTTCAATAAGGTGGCCCTGATGCAACGCGGCAAGGTGGTGGAAACGGCTTCGACCTATGACTTCTTTGCCCGGCCGCAAAGCCCTTATGGCCAGCTCTTGGTCAAGCAGTATCAGCACGACTTGCTGCCCGACGAGCTCTGGAGTAATGAGCCTGAGCTCTACGAGATTATTTACAAACTCGATCATGCTTTCGATAGTGTCATGGCGGAGGCCATGCACCGCTTTGAGGTCGATCTCAATATCTTGGGCGGGCGCGTCGAGTACATCGGGGGCAAACCGCTGGGGCGTCTTATTATCAGCATTGCGCGCTGCCCTAATGCGGCCTTAAAGCAAGAGGTTTTGGCCTTCTTAGCTCAGAGCACCTACTTAACTAAGCTCGAGGCACCAAAGGACGCGGAGGCGTGATATGTGGCAAAACACCGTAACTATCTTAGAGCGTGAGCTGGGAAAAGCCCTCTATGAGAGCGCGGTCATGCTCGGCATTTCCTTGGTGCTGGGCCTGATCTTCGGTTTAGTGCTGGGCTTTATGCTCTATTTGAGCTCTAAACCACAGTTTTGGCATGCGCCGAATTTCAACCGCATCTTAGGCGGCATTGTCAATTTCGTGCGTTCAGTGCCTTTCATCATCTTAGTGGTCTTCACTTTGCCACTTACTTTCTTGCTCACCGGGACCAAGATTGGCCCAGTGGCGGCTGCTGTGCCGCTCTCGCTGTGTGCGATCGCCTTCTATGCCCGTTTAGTTGAAGGTGCGCTGTGTGAGGTAGATCCGGGCGTCCTTGAGGCTGCCATTGCCTCAGGCGCGGGCACCGGACTGATTGTCCGTGATGTCCTGCTTAAGGAGGCGGCACCAGGCCTAATTCGTGGTTTTACCGTGACCTTTATCAGCCTGATTGGCTTTTCAGCTATGTCGGGCATGGTCGGTGGTGGCGGTGTGGGTAATATCGCGATTCAGTATGGCTACTATCGTTACGAAACAGGCGTCATGCTCTTCACCATTGTCGTCTTGGTGCTCTTCGTTCAATTGGTTCAGTACTTGGGTGATAAGGCGGCGCGCCGTCTTACGCGCTAGCTTCGGAGGAAATCATGGCAGAATTTGGTAGTGATGCAGCGCGCTTAGCTCAAGGCGTCTGGCAAGATTTAGTGGCAGAGTTAAAGGTTAACTGCCCTAACTCTGAGCTGGTGGTCGGGGCTGAAATTCCTTCTGCTTTCTTAACCGACTTTATCGGCAGCGATGTCGGCGCCGCCGATGTCTATGTCAAGGCTAGCTCGACTCAGGAGGTCAGTCTTGCGTTACGGGCTGCCTATAAGCGCAAAATGCCCGTTACGGTGCGTGGTGCTGGTACTAATTTGGTGGGTTCGACCATTCCACGCGGCGGCATGGTGCTCGATGTTTCGGGTATGAAGCGCGTGCTCGAGCTGGATGAGGACAATCGCACGATTTTGGTTGAGCCGGGGCTCAAGCTCTGTGATTTACAGGCCTTGGTCGAAAGCAAGGGCCTGTTCTATCCGCCGGATCCGGCTGAAAAGCAGGCGACCATTGGTGGCAATATTGCCACGAATGCCGGTGGCATGCGCGCGGTCAAGTACGGTGTGACCCGTGACTTTGTGCTGGCTTTAGAGGTGGTGCTGCCTGATGGCACCATCTTGGAGCTGGGCAGTCCATGTCTTAAGGACGCGACCGGACTCAATCTCAAACACTTGTTCATTGGTTCTGAGGGCAGCTTAGGTGTTATCACCAAGTGTCTGTTGCGCTTAATCGCCAAGCCTGAGGCCACGGCGCACGCCTTAATTGGCTTTAAGTCCTTAGCTGAGGGAATCAGTGCGGTTAACACCATCTATGCGGCTAATTTAGCGCCAACGGCGATTGAGTTTGTGGAAAAGAAGGTGATCGCCTTTGGCGAGGCGTTCGTTAAGGCCGATTTCCCGCTGCCAGAGTACCAAGCCTACTTGGTGGTGACCTTTGACGGTAAGGCTGAGAGCTTAGCAGAGCAATTATCAGCTTGCCGGGCCGCTATTGCAGCTAAGTACCAGATTGGCTTTTTGCCCCTGACTGATCCCGAGGTCGCGCACAACGTTTGGACCATTCGCGCTGCGCTGGCTAAGGCGGTACAGGCTTCGGGTGTATGGGAGCCGGTTGATACCGTGGTGCCGCTCAAGGACATTGCGACTTTGATCGATGATATAGCCGCACTCAGTGCTCAGGAGGGGGTGCGCATCTTGGCCTTTGGTCATGCTGGAGATGGCAATGTCCATCTGTGTATCCTCAAAGATGATTTGCCGCTTGAGAAGTGGCCGGACAAGTTAGAGCGCGTCCTGTCGCAGCTTTATGCGCGCGTCTATGAGCTTCATGGTAAGGTAGCTGCAGAACACGGCGTGGGACGTCATAAGCGCCAGTATTTCTTAGAGCGGGTCAACCCTGATGAGCTCAAGTTAATGCGCCTGATCAAGCACAGTATCGACCCGTATGATCTGTTCAATCGGGGTTGCGGTTACGACGATTAGTTAGGAGATTTTGTTCTATGCATGCCATGCGCGCAGCGGCTCGCACCGCTACTTTCACCGATTCGGTCATCCGCCGCATGACTCGCGTCTGCCTGCAATACGGCGCGATCAACCTGTCCCAGGGCTTTCCGGATTTTGACCCACCTAAGGAGCTCACTGAGCGTCTGTCCCAGGTTGCTTTGACCGGTCCGCATCAGTACGCCATCACCTGGGGTGCCCAGAATGTCCGTGAGGCGCTGGCGGCTAAGATTGAGCACTTCTCGGGACTCAAGGTTGACCCTAATAGTGAGCTCGTGATCACCTGCGGCTCAACTGAGGCTATGATGGCCTCGGTGCTGGCGACCATCAACGCTGGAGAAAAGGTCGCCATTTTCTCGCCGTTCTACGAGAACTATGGCGCGGACACCATTTTGTGCGACGCCGAGCCGATTTACGTGCCGCTCAACCCGCCGGAGTTCACTTTTAACCCCGCTGAGCTTGAGGCCGCCTTTGCCGCTGGTGCTAAGGCCTTGATTCTGTGCAATCCGTCCAATCCTTGCGGTAAGGTCTTTACCCGTGCGGAGCTTGAGACTATTGCTGAAATTGTGCAGAAGTACGACGCCTTCGTCATCACCGATGAGGTCTATGAGCACATCCTCTACGCACCGCACCAGCACATTTCGATGGCGACGCTGCCTCACATGCGCGAGCGCACCTTAACCTGCAACTCCTTCTCTAAGACCTATTCGATCACGGGTTGGCGCTTAGGCTATGTCCAGGGCCCTGCCCACATCATTGATGCGGTACGCAAGGTGCACGACTTCTTAACCGTCGGTGCCGCCGCGCCGCTGCAAGAGGCCTTGATTGCGGGCTTAACCTTGCCTGATAGCTATTACGAGGAGCTGCAAGCGACCTATACCCGCAAGCGTAAGCTTTTCTGCGATGGTCTGCGCAGCTTGGGCCTAGATTTTTACGAGCCGCAAGGTGCTTACTATGTCTTGGTCGACATCGGCAAGTTTGGCTATCAGGACGATTATGAGTTCTGCCTGGATTTGGCCAAGATCGTCGGGGTGGGCGCAGTGCCGGGATCGTCCTTCTTCCGCGAGAATGTCCACAATTACATTCGCTTCCACTTTGCCAAGAAAGAGGACACCCTCAACGCGGCGTTAGAGCGGCTCAAGGACATCGGCAAGCTGCAACGCTAGCAAGCTCAAGCTGCAACGCTAAACCCGGCACCCGGCTCAGGCGCGTGGCTCACGACTCGGGCGCGTTGCTAAGCGCTGGTGCGTTGCTCAAGATGCCGCTTCTTGCCTCACTTTGAGCTTTTGGGACTTAAATCCAGCCGCAAATGCAGCGCATGCGGGTCACTGCGCTGATGGGCGGGCGCTGGGATAAAGCCGAGCTTGTGATAGAGCGCGAGCGCTGCCTTGAGGCTCGGGCTGGTGTCAAGGCACAGCTCGACATAGCCCGCTTGACGGCAAAATGCGCTGCAAGCCTTGATTAAGGCGGTGGCGACGCCTTGCCTGCGATATCTGGGCAGTACCAAGAGCTTGGCGAGGAAATTGCCCTGAAGTTGCGCTAGGCCCACGATCGTGTGCTGCTTTATGGCGACTATGAGCTCAGTGCGCGGAATCTGCGCTAAGGTCGTGCCCAGGCCTGCGACCTCAGCATTGAGTGCCTGGCAACAGGTGTTGAAGCTGGGCTCGAGTTCGCTTGTCATTCTTTGCACGCTGACCATGCTAGCCTCCAGTCGTTAGGTGGCAAGGAGTCGGTTCTTTTGTGCGCAAAGTGTGAGCACAAGGCATGCCCGCAAGGGACAAAGCTGGTATGGTGCAACTGAGCTGGGCTCAGGTCTGGCTCTGTGACCAGTGGAAAAGGGATTTCTATGAAGAAGTTAGCTTTAGCTTTGGCCGTAGTGGTGGGCCTGATGGGTGGTGTGACCCAGGCAGCTCCTAGTGAGGAAGCTACTACGGTGCTCAATCCGATTAAGCGCGGTATTGAGAATAAGGTCTTTGAAAACGGCCCGACCGTGACCGTGGCCACCTACAATATGGGCGCCGCGCGCGTTTCGGATATCGATACTATCGCTACGGCGATTGGGGCCTTGGATGCCGACATCATCGCCTTGGACGAAGTGGATAATAAGACCAAGCGCTCAGGCCAAGTCGACCAAGCTAAGTACATCGCCGAGAAGCTGGGCCTGCACTACGTCTTTGGGCGTGCCATCGATTTTGAGGGCGGCCAATATGGCCTGGCTATCTTATCGCGCCACCCGATTAGCGCAAGCGAAGTAGTGCCGCTGCCTTCGGGTGACCCAAAGGTCGATGAGGCGCGCATTGTCTTAGTGGCCGAGATTCCGGTACCGGGCTTTGAGACGCCGATCGTCTTCATGAACACCCACTTGGACTTCAAGGAGGATCACTCGATCCAAAAGACCCAAGTGCAGCGCATCAATGACCTCACGGTCGCCAACGTCTCGCTCAACAATATTCAGGATTTCACTACCAAGATTAAGATTTTGGCCGGTGACTTCAATGACACATACAACAGCGCTAATGTCGCTGAATTGAGCCGCTATTGGAATCTGGTTACCAGCTCTGACCCGAACGATATGCGCTCTTGGCCTGCGGCTAACCCGATGGCCGACCTTGACCATATCTTCACCTCGCGGGGGCAAGTCTGGGAAATTAAGTCCTTGGAGGTGCTCCACGGCAATGAGCGCAACATCGACTGGGATGGCGCCTCCGACCACACCCCAATCGTAGCTAAGCTCCAGCTCAAGGAGCAGTAAAGCGTGGTCAGGGAGCAATGAAGCTCAATCGTTGCGCAATGAAGCCAGCTCAAGGAGCAATAGAGCTCGCTGGTGCGGGGTTAGACCCAGCAGGTTGTTTCAGGTAAAGTTGAGCGCTTGGCTTAAGTAAGTTTGAACGCTTGGTTCAAGCTGTAAAGCGGAGCTCTTTGCTGGGGATGGCCTGCTTTGTTGTCACTAGGTGTGAGCTTGGGCCTACGGGGGTGTGCACAGAGGCGAGGTCATGCGTTATAATCCACTTTTGTCAGATCGATTCTGACTGGCACCATCTCATACCAAGCACTTTGCTTTGGTTTCGGTTCTCTTTGCTGATGGAGATGGTCTTTTTCTTGGATACGAAGGGCGGCACGCGATGAGCTGGATTGATGACATTGCAAAGAAATTTACTCGTACTACTGACTCTAAAAGCAAGCACGAGATTCCTGAGGGTGTCTGGACGAAGTGCTCAGCGTGTGACCAAGCTCTCTACCAGCCCGAATTAGAGCGCAATCTCAATGTCTGCCCTAAGTGCGGCCATCATATGCGCATCAAGGCCCGTACCCGTTTAGAGGCCTTCTTAGATCCAGGTGAGCATGTCGAGCTGGGCTCGGAGTTAGAGCCACAGGATGTGCTGCGCTTTAAGGACTTAAAGCGTTATAAGGATCGCTTTGCCGCTGCCCAAAAGAGCACGGGCGAAAAGGACGCCATTGTCGTGTACAAGGGCACCTTAAAGGGCATTCCGGTCGTGGCTTGCGCCTTTGAGTTTAGCTTCATGGGTGGCTCGATGGGCTCGGTCGTGGGCGCCCGTTTCTGCCTCGCCGCGCGCGAGTGCATCAAGGAAGGCCGCGCCTTAGTGTGCTTCTCCACCTCTGGTGGTGCTCGTATGCAAGAGTCCTTGATGTCGCTCATGCAAATGGCTAAGACCTCGGCCGTTTTAGCTAAGATGGCTGATGCTCACTTACCTTTCATTTCGGTCATGTCCGACCCAACCATGGGTGGCGTTTCGGCCTCTCTGGCCATGTTAGGCGATGTCAACATCGCCGAGCCTAATGCCTTAATTGGCTTTGCCGGTCCACGCGTTATTGAGCAAACCGTGCGCGAGAAGCTCCCTGAGGGCTTCCAGCACGCTGAGTTTTTGCTCGAGAAGGGCGCGATCGACATGATTTTGACCCGCCACCAAATGCGCGACCAAATCGCTGAGCTCATCGCTAAGTTCCAAGGTTTCGAGCTCAAGGGTGGCAGCTACGTCAAGGCTGGTGCCCCTGAGGTGGTAGAAAAGGCTCCGGTTAAGAAGACCAAGGCTAAGCACGATAAGGCCGAGGATAAGGACGCCGAGCTCAACATCTCCGTGGTCAGCCCAGAGGATGCCGAAAAGGAAGCCGCTCCGAAGGCCCCACGTAAGCGCACCACCAAGGCTACGGTCGAGATCGTAGAGGTACCGGCGGAGGCTGCGGCCGAGGCTGCTGAAGCTCCGGCTGAGGCTCCTGCCGCGCAGGATGCCGCCGAGCCTAAGGATGAGGCGGGCGAGACCACCAAGGCCCCACGCAAGCGCAAGGTGGCAGCTAAGAGCGAGGCTAAGGACTAATTAAGCTTTAGATCCTTAATTGAAGAGAGCTACGGCCTTAGGGGCTGTGGCTCTTTTTGTCTGAACAGAGGGGAGAGGGTGATGCAAACCATTGGGGGCGATGCTATTGAGTTAAGCGCACCAGAGCGCTCAAAGTTGGAGGCTGAGCGCCTTTCTGCAGCGCAGTCGGCGTGCGCGCACGGTGCTACTTGGTCGGTGGCGCAATGGATGGATTACCTCAATCACATCAATCCTGAGCATATGGAGTTGGGCCTGGAGCGAGTGCGTGAGGTCGCCATCCGCATGGGCCTGATGGCGGTGCTGAAGATCGATAAGACCACCATTGTCACGGTCGCCGGTACCAATGGTAAGGGCTCGACTGCTACCTTAATTGCGCGCGCTATGGGCCAGTTTATGCCGGTCGGCCTGTTTACCTCACCGCATTTGTTGAAGTTCAATGAGCGCATTGAGGTAAAGGGCGAACCGATTGGCGATGAGGCTTTGGTTGACGCCCTGCATCAAGTGGTCAAGGCCCAGTTTGCGCTGCGTGCTAATTCTAGTCCGCTCGCGGGGCAAGTCATCTTTCTTACCTATTTTGAGATTGTGACCTTGGCGGCCATGTTTGCCTTTTTACAGGCACGCTGTCCGCTCATCGTACTTGAGGTGGGCCTGGGCGGGCGCCTTGACTCGACCAATATCTTTGATGCGGCCGTCGCGGTCATTACCTCAATTGGCCTTGACCATATGAAGGTCTTAGGCCATACCACCACTGCGATTGCCGGGGAAAAAGCGGGCATCATCAAGCACGGCAGCACCGTGATCTTAGGTGAAAACATCGATGCTGCGGCACGCCAGGTCATTTTGGCTCAAGCCGCTAAGCAAGAGGCTCAGGTGTTAGCTGAGGGTACTGACTTTAGCGCTGAGATCGGGGCGGAGAATTTGCGCTTTAAGGGACCACAAGGAAATCTCACCCTTAGTTTGCCTCAAGTACCATTTGGCTGCGTCGGCCCGGCCTTAGCGGCCATTAGCACGCTCTTTACTCTCCCTGAGCTGTCGGTACGTTTGCCACAATTTCAGCAGGCTCGTAACGAGATTGATGTCGCCGTCGCTATGACCAAGCTCTTAGGTCGCATGACTAAGGCCCCGCAGGTTAAAAATCTCTACTTGGATGTCGCGCACAATGTGCCTGCCGCTGAGCATTTGGTGACCCATGAATTGCCTGAGCACTTAGGACGGGTACGGCCGTGGCTGGTCATCGGTATGCTCAAAGACAAGGATGTCGAGGGGGTGCTCGAGGCGTTGGCCCCGTACTTTGAGCGCTTCTATGTGGGCTCGCTTCACACCGAGCGTGGCGAGAGCAGCGCGCGGCTACGGGCGGCTTTGTTAGAATATGAGGTAGCGCCCGAGGATATCGTCGCCGGTGATTCCATTGCCGAGGTCTTAGCACTGGCCTTAGATGAGCGCTATGACGAGACCATCGTGGTGGTCGGTTCCTTTGTCACGGTATCTGAGGCCTGGCAATATCTGAGCACCCTGGTTTAGGTGCTAACTCACCTTGGTGGGGTGTCGCATCGATCGACGGAATATTGCTGGAGGGTGCGGGCCTGATCTATGCACCTAGGATCAAACTTGCGGCCCGGTGCGGCCCAGTAGTTTGGTTTTGTGGAGAAATTTGGGGGATCCTAGTTAAACGCTGGGGTCTTAGTCGGCCATAGGAGGAAATCATGGCAATCAGCGTCGGCTTACGCAATCGCCTCGTGGGTTTTACCATTGTGGCCGCGACCTTATTGATTTTCCTGCCTGTGATCCTATCCAAGGATATGATTAAGCGCCCAAATCCCGACGCTATTGCGGTCAATGAGCAAGGGGCAGTGCTCGATAGCTCCGGCAATTTGGTGCACCAAGGTCTGGCTGATACGCAGCGCGCTTTAAATATGGGGCAGCACGGTGAGCTGACTTTAAGCTCGGTTAATAACCAGAATGTTGCTGGCACCGCCACCGGGAGTGCACCGGTTGCACCACCTAAGCCTGTTACCACGCCTGAGCGCTCCAAGACTGAGCTTTTGACGGCTCCAGCGGTGGAAAGAAAGCCTGAAACGACTACGGCCCTGACCGAAATCTTAACCGCGCCTCCTAAGCCTGCCACGAAGCCTGCGGCTAAGCCTGAGCCTGAGATTTTAACGGCGGCCAAGCCTGCACCAAAGCCTGCGGCCAAGCCTGCTAGCGGCGGTGACGATGTGATTGCCGGTACCCGTCCAACCCAGCGCTACGTCATTCAGGTGGGTGTGTTCTCGCAGCGCACCAATGCCGAAAACGTGGTCAATAAGATCACCAAAGCGGGCTATTCGGTCTATGCCATCAAGGTCAAGAGCAATGGCCGTGAGCTCTATCGCGTCTATGCCGCTCAATCCAATAGTCGCGACCAATTAAATCCAATCCTGACGCGCGTCAACAAGCTGTGCGGCACCAAGGGCACTATCATCACCTTTAATCGCTAATCCTTGTGCTAAGATGGTTGAGGCCCCAGTGGGCGTGATTGTGTTTGGAGTGTTCGATGAAGTTAGTAGAGCTGTGTGCCTATTTAGATGAAGTCTTGGCGACCAAGGAATTTTCTGATGTCTCCTATAACGGCGTGCAGGTAGGCACCGAAGAGGGTATGGGGGCTGAGGTCAAGAAGATTGCCACAGCTTGCACCGCATCGCTTGAGGCGATCGATGCAGCGGTCGAGGCAGGCGCTGACACCTTAATCGTGCACCATGGCCTGTTCTGGCGCGGGGCTGATCCTCGTCTGACCGGCAATATCTACCAGCGCGTTAAGACCTTGATGGAACATAACATCAACTTAGTCGCCTACCATCTGCCAATGGATGCCCACTTAACCCATGGCAACAATGCCGTGCTCACCCACCTCTTAGGCGGTGAGGTCGTGGACTATATTGAGCCGGGCAATAAGCAGTCGATTGGCGTGCGCGCTAAGCTGACTGAGCCACTCACGGTCAAGGAAATCGTGGCGATTTTGTGCCATCACTTAGACACCAAGGTCGCGCTCTTAGGTCCTATCACCGAGGATATGTTGATCGATGACCTCGCAGTGTGCTCGGGCTCAGGCAGCTCGCTCTTGGATAAGAACAATTGCCCTGAGTTTCAGGCCTTGATCACAGGCGATGTCAACGAGCAGACCTACCATCAGGCGATGGAGACGGGCACGGTGGTCTTTGTGGTAGGACACCATGCCTCTGAGCAGCTGGCGATCAACCTCTTAGGTGACCACTTAAGCCAGGAATTTGGTCTTGAGCACTGCGCATTGCACTTTAGCTACGAGAAGATGATTCCGACCTTCGCCATCGAAGACGATGATGCCGACGACGAAGACGAAGAATAAGGCACATTAGACCAATTTTGCGCGAAATAAGGCCACTCTTGCAGTGGCCTTATTTAGCTTAGGTAAGTACAATACCTTAACTTCTTGCTACTTTGATACTCATTTTCTAAGAATGCGATATTTATGAGGTTTTAATGCTAAAGACGAGTGTCTTTTGCCTTTAATTCAAGTGGTACTGTTGACACTTAGTTTAGGCTCTCAAATCAAGCAATAAAACCGCATAAATATGACCTTTTCTCAATCAAAGCTACAACTGAGTGTCAACCTTACTGGAAGTTAAGGACAATATCGGCCCATTAACTGGGTGTTTCTTAGGGTTTTTGTTAGGTGTGGGGTTATGGCACAAGACGCAGCTTTAAGTGAGAACGCACGCAAGGTCAAGGAAGCGCTGATGGCACGCGGCCTTGAGACACCATTGGTTGACAATGGCCTGAGCACCGAGGAAAAGCGCGAGCGCATCAGTGCTCTTATGTCGCAGATGATGGAGACCTTGGGCCTTGATTTGCGCGACGATAGCCTCTACAAGACCCCGGCACGCGTGGGCAAGATGTTTGTCGACGAGCTCTTTTGCGGTCTTGATTACCGCAATTTCCCTGACATCACCGTGATTGAAAACAAGATGCAGGTCGACGAGATGATCAAGGTCAAGGATATCTCCTTTACCTCAACCTGCGAGCATCACTTTATGGTGATCGACGGCGTGGCCAAGGTTGCCTATATGCCCAGCAATAAGATTATTGGCTTATCGAAGATCAACCGCATCGTGCGCTTCTTTGGGCGTCGCCCTCAAGTGCAAGAGCGCTTAACCCAGCAGATTTTGGTCGCGCTGCAAACCATCTTAGAGACCAAGAACGTCGCGGTCACCATCACCGCCACCCACTATTGCGTCAAGGCACGCGGCGTGCAAGATCCCACCTCCAGTACCACCACCACGGCCTTGGGCGGCCATTTCAAGACCAATCCGTCCTCGCGCCACGAGTTCCTCACTGATTAAGCGCGCTGTGACTGAGCTGAGCCTTAAGGCGTAAGATCGGCAGGTCTAACTAATTTTGTTTTTGGGGATGCGTTATGGGTGCTGACCGTTACAAGGTGGCCTTGATTGTGCCGGTGTACAACGAAGAAGAGACCATTGCGACCTTCGTTGAGGTGGTGGAGCAAAAGCTTGCCTCCATCCTCGAGCATATCGAGATCGTCTTTATCGATGATGGCTCCAAGGATAAGTCCGTTGAGATTATCGAGGGCCTGATGGCGACCAATCCTCGGGTCTGCCTGATCAAGCTCTCGCGTAATTTCGGCAAAGAGGCTGCCATGACTGCCGCGCTTGATCTGTGCGATGCCGATGCCATTGTGCCGATTGACGTCGACCTGCAAGACCCACCGGAGCTCATCTTAGACTTCGTGCGTATTTGGCGCGAGGAAGGCGTTGATACCGTCTACGGCGTGCGCGCCGACCGCTCGTCTGATTCTGACACTAAGCGTGTCACTTCAGGGGGCTTCTACTACGTTTTCAATAAGCTCTCAAGCAAGGTCAAGATTCCGGCCAATGTCGGCGATTTCCGTCTGATCGACCGCAAGGTCATCTTGACGGTGCGTTCGCTCAATGAGAGCAACCGCTTTATGAAGGGCCTCTATGCCTGGCCGGGCTTTAGCTCGCGCGGCGTACCTTATGTGCGCCCGGAGCGCAGCGCCGGTACCACCAAGTGGAACTATTGGAAGCTGTGGAACTTCGCCTTGGATGGCATCTTCTCCTTTAGCTCGCTGCCCTTGCGTATTTGGTCCTATATCGGTGCGGGCATCGGTGTTTTAGCCTTGATCTATATGTGCTATATCGTGATCGAGACCTTGGTCAACGGCGTGAGCGTTCCCGGCTACGCTTCGACCATGTGCGTGGTCTTGTTCTTAGGCAGCATTCAGCTCATCTCAATTGGCGTTTTGGGCGAGTACTTGGGGCGCATGAGCGAAGAGGTCAAAAAGCGCCCAGTGTACGTGGTCTCAACCATCAAGGGCCCGCTCTCTAATCGTTTATTTGAGGGCTATCAGCGCGCCAGCAGCGGTATCTACTTCAATCAAGACCCAAAGCCCGTTGCTGTAAATGAGGTGACTGCCTCGAATGAGCCGAGCGCTTCGAATGAGCCGAGCGCTTCAAATGAGGTGAGTGCTCCGAGTGAGCCGAGTGCTCCTAACGAGAAGAAATAGCTGACCTGTGCTAGGATCGGCCGTCATTTGAGCCGAAAAGAGGAATGAGTTCATGCGTGTGGCCTTAGGGGTGGAGTACTCGGGCTGGAAATATGCCGGTTTTCAGCGCCAAAAACATTTGAACGCCGTGCAAAACGAGCTGGAGCGGGCGCTGTCGATCATCGCTGATGCTCCAGTGGAGCTCAAGTGTGCCGGGCGCACCGACGCGGGCGTCAGTGCCACTGGTCAGGTCGTGCACTTTGACGCAGAGAAGTTTCGCTCCGAGCGTGCTTGGCAATTAGGCACTAACACCCATCTGCCTGATGATATTGTGGTGACCTGGGCTAAACATGTGCCTGATGACTTCCACGCCCGTTTTTGCGCTACGGCACGACGCTATCGCTATATTCTGCAAAATGGCGATTTTCGCCCGGGCATCTTGCGTCAAGGCGTCTCGGTCTATCGCGGTAACTTTGATGTTGCGGCGATGGAGGCGGCGGGGCAAATCATGCTAGGTGAGAACGACTTTTCCTCCTTTAAGTCGGCCCAAGACGAAAACCCGCATGCCATGCGCAACTTGCATTTCCTCAAGGTTATGCGCCGAGGCCGCTATATCATCTTTGATATTGAGGCCAATGCCTTCTTACACCATATGGTGCGCAATATCGTGGGTAGCCTCTTACTAGTGGGCTCAGGCGAGCGCGATTTTGCCTGGTTCAAGCACGTCTTTGAGGCCAAAAACCGCGAGATTGCAGGTCCTACCGCCTTCCCTGAGGGCCTTTATTTAGTGCATGTCTCCTACGACCCCAAGTGGGAACTGCCGATCAAAGAAGAGGACATGGGCCCGCTCTGGCTCTAGGCCGCGCCCAGCGCGTAACTGCGTCCCAGTGCGTAACCGCGCCCCAGCGCGCCGGTGCGCTCGTTTCATGTGCTATTGTTTCATGTGCGCTTGTTTCGTGCGCCTATGCGCTGCTCCGTGGGCGCACCACGCTGTGCGCGTGAGCCCTAAGTGAATCTTTTTAACGCAGTCTTGGCATTTGTCCCGTGGTGGGCCTATAATGCCAAGGCTTGTCGGAGTGCCGTAAGGCTGAGATTGCTAAAGCAAAATCCGTCGTACCTGAAAAGAATAATCTCTGCGTAGGAAACAGGCTTTCATCCACCTTCTCTCCATTTTGGAAGGTGTGCGGTGCGTGAGCACCATCCCTCCTTAAGGTAATGCGACAAGCTCGAACCCAATGCGTAAATCACGTCTGGTGTGAGGATTGTCGATGTTTACCACCTCCAAGCTCATCTGTGCCCCTGAGGGAACTCAAGTTTCTGTGGGCGCCCCTCTGTCGTCGGCACAGCCGTCTGCCTCCCGCGCTACCGTACGTCCTAAGACCCGCCTCGTGACGGTCAAGATGTCAGGTGCTAAGCACGACCTTGCTATTCCCTATGTCTTAACCGAGCTCACCAACGGTGATGCTATCCTGCGCTATTGCGTCGATACTAAGGATGCCTTAGCCCAGGCGGCTCAAAGCCCCGTTCAGCAGGGGGCGGCTAGTGTGGTCGGTGAGGCCGTGCAACCAGCACTGCGCGCAGGCTTTATCGAGGCCCGTGGCGCTGAGCCTAAGACCCAGCTTGAGTACGCCCAAGAAGGCATCATTACCCCTGAGATGGAATATGTCGCGCTGCGTGAGTCTGCGGCGAATTTAGAGTTCTTTGCTTCAGCGTCTGACTCGGTGGCCGCCGCCGCACACGATAGCCATATGGGCGGCAAGTTCCAAGATAGCGTCGAGCAGGGCCTGTGCACTTATGATCGGGAAGCTGGGGTCATTACTCTTAATGCCGCCAAGATGGCGGTCACTCCAGAGCTGGTGCGCGCTGAGATTGCCGCTGGCCGCGCGGTGATTCCGGCTAACCACCACCACCCGGAGAGTGAGCCGATGATTATCGGCAAGCGCTTCCTTACTAAGGTCAATGCCAATATCGGCGCTTCGGCCGTGTCCTCTGATTTCTCCGAGGAAATTGGCAAGCTCAAGCTGGCCTTACGCTTTGGCGCGGATACCGTGATGGATCTCTCGACCGGTCTTGATGATTTAGCCGGGCTGCGCTCTGCTATTATCCGCGCTTCGGCCGTGCCGATTGGCACCGTACCGGTCTATGAGGCCTTAGATCGCGTCCACGGCGACGCCTCGGCTCTGACCTGGGAAGTATTCCGCCAGGTCATCATTGACCAAGCTCAGCAGGGCGTGGACTATTTCACCATTCACGCCGGTTTCACGAAGGACTTATTGCCTGCGGCCGCTGCCCGCTTAATGGGCGTGGTTTCGCGTGGTGGCGCCATTATGGCCTCCAATATGATGCTCAATGACAGTGAGAACTTGGCTTATGCTCACTTTGATGAGCTCATGGCAATTTGCCGCAAGTACGATGTCGCCTTGTCCTTAGGTGATGGCTTACGTCCTGGTGCGGTCTATGATGCCTGCGATGCCGCGCAATACGGTGAGCTCAAGAATATCGGTATGCTCGCCGCCCGTTGCAAGGAGCATGGCGTGCAATGCTTTATTGAGGGCCCTGGCCACGTACCGCTTGATCGCGTTGAAGAAAACCAGCGCTTAGAGGACGAGTATTGCCACGAGGCTCCGTTCTACACCTTAGGCCCATTGGTCAGCGATGTCGGCGCCGGTTTTGATCACATCACCTCGGCCATCGGCGGTACTAATATCGCAGCCTATGGCACCTCGATGCTGTGCTACGTCACCCCATCTGAGCACTTGGCGCTGCCAACCCCTGAGGACGTCAAGCAAGGCCTGATTTGCTACAAGCTCGCGGCGCACGCTGCGGACTTGGCCAAGCACGTACCACAAGCGATCAATATCGATCATGCGATGAGCCGGGCTCGTGCCACCTTCCGCTGGCTTGATCAATTCGTTTTAAGCTTTGATGAGGCCCATGCCTATGAGGTGTGGCGGGCCCAAATGGATGAAGAAAACTGCAATCACAGCGCCGCTTATTGCTCGATGTGTGGCCCACGTTTCTGCCCAATTCGCTTAAATCGACGCTTACAGGCGAAGTACGCAAAATAGCGCAACTGAGCCCTTCGTGGTGCAAGTACCGACCTTGTGGTGCAAGTACCGACCTTGTGGTGCAAGCACCAACCTCGTGGTGCAGCCCCCAAATCAGGGGCGCACCATGGGGTCAAAAGCCGCACTGAGGGCCACAGCGCCAATCGGTTTTGACACTTGCGTATAAGTTGTGAGCTGTGTCCCCTTGTGCTGATGAAAGGCGCCCGATAATATCTAGAGTTGGCTATTTTGTTTAATTTTCTGTGGGAGCGACTTAGGACCACAGATGAGAGGTGTTGCGATGAGTCAAATTGCAAAACAAGCTGATGAGCGGCCGTTAGTATTGGTGATTGCGGGGCTTGATTCTGGTGGTGGTGCCGGTGTGACCGCCGACATCATTACCGTGCATGATCATGGCGCCTGGGGTTTGCCGATCGTAACGGCCCTGACCTGCCAGAGCTTAGATCGAGTCACCAAGATTCAGAACACTGATCCTGAGGTGTTTGCGCAGAGCTTGAGCTTAGCTTGCACCGACTGGAAGCAAAAGATTAGCGCCGTCAAGATCGGTCTTATTACCTCGCAGACGATCTTAGAGTGCGTGCTCAAACTCTTAAAGGGCCCATTAAAGGGCGTCCCAGTGGTCTGGGATCCAGTCCTCACCGCGACCGCAGGTAGGCTCGATAGTGCCGACATTAAGGCCAACTTAAAGCAGATTTTAGCGGTTACCACGATCTTCACCCCTAATTTACCTGAGGCTTTGGAGCTGGCAGGCTGGGATGAAAGCGAGCTCTTTGCTAAGGGCGGCATCTACAAGCTGTGCGATTACTTCTTGGCCTTGGGCGCTAAGGCGATCATGCTCAAGGGCGGCCACAATATCGGCACCTTAGATGCGGTTGATTTCTTTAAGAGCCAAAGCCATAGCTTTGCCCTGCACCATGAGCGCAAGGACGGCCAAGGTGCCCATGGCGGCGGCTGCGCCTTATCTTCGGCCTTAGCGGCTTTAATCGCCAGTGGCTTTGATTTACACGACGCGGCGGTACTGGCCAAGGCTTATGTCGCTCAGGGTATCTTTGAGCCAGAAGTCGAGTTAGGACACGAGCGTCCACCGCTGGCGCACCACGGCATGCAGTACAACTTAAAGTACATGCCAACGATCTCAGAAGAGCACTTCCCAAGCGCCAGCCTGCCATTTGCTCCTTGCCCATTCAATTTAGGTCTGTACCCAGTTGTCGACAGTGCCGCTTGGGTTGAGCGCTTACTGGCGTTAGGCGTTAAGACGGTGCAGCTGCGCATTAAGACCCCAGTGGTCGACGACGAGAGCAATGAGCATTTAGTCGCCGAGATTAAGCGTGCTTGCTTCTTAGGCCACAGCTACCGTGCCCGTGTCTTTATTGACGACCACTATAAGCTTGCGGCCAAGTACGGCGCTTATGGCGTGCACTTAGGCCAAGAGGATTTACAAAACGCCGATCTTGAGTTTATCCGCGAGCAAGGCCTGCGTTTAGGCGTCTCGACTCATGGCGTCTATGAGCTGTGCAAGGTCTTAACCTTACATCCTTCGTACATCGCCTTAGGTCACGTCTATCCAACCAAGACCAAGAATATGGCGAGCAAGCCGCAAGGCGCTGCCCGTATGGGCCTGCAAGCGCGCATGTTAAAGGGTGTGGTTCCTACGGTCGCCATTGGTGGCATTAAGCTCAATCACGCTGAGGAGCTCTTAGCCCAAGGCATAGATTCCTTAGCGGTAGTTACGGCGATCACTCAGGCCGACAATCCATTCACTGAGACTCAGAAGTGGATTGCTATCTGCCGCACCGGTCCATCCGAGCTCTATGGAGCTGAGCCAAAGGCTTGGCACCAGCGCCAAGACGAGCAGGATTTAACCAAGGTCTGTGCTTGCTGCGGTAAGTAATTACTAAAAGAAAAAGTTGGGGTTTAAACCCCATCCTTGGGTCCAGGAGCAGCCCCGAGAATTTGGCAGTGCACTGGACCTGAGGACCGTGAGCCCTAGGCTGAGCACAGAACCTAGGGCTCACGGTGCTAGTGAGGGCGTTGGAGCCGGAAGCGGTACCAAGGATGCTTACCTTGGGGCGCACCTAGGATGGTTGCTTATCCTGGGCCGCACCAGATCTAGCTCTCCTAACAACAATCGCTCTACTTAAAGATGGGATTCTTATGGCCGTGGATTTTGAGGAATTTAGCACGGAAAAGCTAAATATCCCGAGCCTGACCGCTAAGCGCGTAAAGCAGGCTGATGGGAGCGTGCGCGTCATGATCGCGGTCACCCCCGTCAAGTGGGATAAGGAGTTGAAGCGTCCCCGTGTCATCTCGAGCAAGAACGTAGGCGTGGTGGCTGACAATAAGGAGTTTGGCCCCATCGTTTTCAGAGAAGAGTTCTTGCAGCAGTACCCGCAGCTGCGTGCGGTCACCGTGCTGCGCAAAGAGTCGCATCAGTACGTCTATCTCAAGACTCCACTGCAGCCTGAGACCGTGGGTTACCATAAGTCTGGGCGCAAACGCTACAATCCTCAGGCGGCCACAGGTAAAAACGAGATCGAATTAGAGCGCTATGTGCGCCCGGACATGTTGCCGCGCTATCAGGGACAGCAAAAAAAGCTGGCCGCTTGTAAGGTGGGCCTGATTGGCGTGGGTGGTATGGGCGGGCTGTGCGCCTTGCTCTTGGGCACAGCGGGCGTAGGGGAGCTGCGTTTAGCCGATGGTGATGAGGTGGCGCTCCATAATCTGCATCGCCAGCTGTTATTTGTTAATGCCGATGTGGGGCAGCCTAAAGCAACTTGTGCCGCCAATGAACTTGCGCGCCA
Organism: uncultured Anaerobiospirillum sp.; assembly: GCA_944392765.1. Classification (GTDB taxonomy): domain Bacteria; phylum Pseudomonadota; class Gammaproteobacteria; order Enterobacterales; family Succinivibrionaceae; genus Anaerobiospirillum. The sequence goes on along the minus strand of CALXXU010000021.1, from coordinate 12,925 downwards.
CGTCGACCCTATTGTGCAGGTTAAGCCCTTAGTGGGCATGATTGGTCCAGATAACTTTGCTTCGTGGGCTCAAGGCTTAGATCTGGTGATTGATGCTAGTGATAACGCCCTAAGTCGCCTTACGGTGTCGCGGCTGTGTTTAGAGCAGGGCGTGCCTTTGCTGAGCGCAGCGGTATCAGGCTATCAGGCGCTGATAGCACTCTTTGATTACGCTGACCCGGACTTTGTTTCGTCCTATGGCTGCTATCGCTGTTTGACTGGTGGCATTGCAGTGGACACAAAAGTGGGAATCACGGGGCCGATCGCGGCTTGTGCCTCTTCTTTAGCGGCACATGTGGTGCTGGAGTGGCTCTTAGGCCAGAAGGAATTAGTGGGCACGCTGCTGTCCTTAAATCTTGCTGATTTTCGGCTGACCAAGCTGCGCTTAAGCCCCGATCCGAGCTGTCCTGATCATAAGAGTGGCTCGTTGTCTGGAGCATAAGAGCAGCCCATTGCCCTAATCATAAGACCAGGTTTGGAGGAGAAAGAGGATGGAGATTACCCTCAATGGCACGGCGCTCATGGTAGCGCCTGGGACCAGCCTCGCGCAATTATTACAAGAACATCACGGGGCGCTTAATGGCGCTGCTGTGGCCGTTAATGGGGCAATTGTGCCTCGCAGTGAATGGCCAAACTATATCTTGGCTGCCGGGATGGCAGTTGATGTCTTTAGCTTGGTGGCAGGAGGTTAATGGTGGATAAGTTAGTTTTAGCAGGTCAGGAATTTGATTCGCGCCTGATCGTCGGTACCGGCAAGTATGCCTCGGCTCAGGCTTTAATGGATTCGATCAAGGCCTCGGGCGCGCAGATTGCGACAATGGCAATGAAGCGCGTTGATACCATGCATCAAACTGACGATATCGTGACCCCACTACGTGAGCTGGGCGTGACCTTTATGCCTAATACTTCGGGCGCTCGTGACGCCAAGGAAGCGGTCTTTGCCGCCAATCTGTCGCGTGAGGCCTTAGGTACCGATTGGATTAAGGTCGAGGTCCACCCGGACCAGAAGTATCTGTTACCAGATACCATCGAGACTTATCAGGCCTGCAAGGAACTGGTTGCTCAAGGCTTTAAGGTCTTTGCTTATTGCCAAGCCGATCTGTGCCTGTGCAAGGCTTTAGAGGAGCTGGGCGTGGCTGCGGTAATGCCACTGGGCAGCCCGATTGGCTCGGGCCAGGGCCTCGAGACCGAGCCGTTTTTAAAGCGCATCATCAAGGAGTGCTCGTGCCCGGTCATCGTCGATGCCGGTATCGGTAGCCCATCTGAGGCCGCTAAGTGCTTAGAGTTAGGTGCCGCTGCAGTTATGGTCAATACCGCAATCGCCGCTGCGGGCAATCCTACCATTATGTCAGAGGCCTTTAAGGCCGCCTGCATCGCCGGCCGTTTAGGCTACGAGGCCGGTCTGGCCACGCGCTATGAGACGGCGCAAGCTACTTCCCCAATGGAGCAGTTCTTAGCCTCGTTAGGTCAGTAGGGAGGTGCTATGAGCTTTTACGATGAGATCATCAAGCTGGACTTAGATAAGTTCAAGGACTTGGTGGAAACGCGCACTGACGCTGACGTTGAGCGTGCTTTAAGCAAGAACGACCCACTAGGGATTGAAGATTTCGCCGCTTTGATCTCGCCTACGGCGCAGCGTAATTACCTCAAAGAAATGGTGATGCGCTCGATGCAGCTCACGCGCAAGCGCTTTGGCCGTACTATCAATATGTACGTGCCGCTCTATTTGACCAATCTGTGCACCAACAAGTGCGCTTACTGTGGCTTCTCGGCCATGAATAAGTTTGCGCGCACCGTGCTGACCTTGGATGAGATCAAGGAAGAGTGTGAGGCCATCCAAAAGTTAGGCTTCCAAAACATCCTGCTGGTGACCGGCGAAAGCGAGCGCCGAGGCGGTATGGACTACTTCCGTCAGGTGCTGCCGATTGTGAAGCCATATGCTGCCTACCTTCAGATGGAAGTGCAGCCGCTTAACACCGAGGATTACGCTGAGCTTAAGACCTTAGGTCTTGACGCCGTTTCGGTTTATCAGGAGACCTATCATCCGGCCACCTACAAAGCGGTGCACCTGGCGGGCAAGAAGATGGACATGCGCTATCGCATGGAGACTCCAGAGCGCTTAGGACAGGCGGGGATCGACAAGGTTGGCATTGGCGCCTTATTAGGTCTTTATGACTGGCGCGTCGACTGCTGTGCCTTAGCTCTGCACGTCATGTACATGCGTGAGCATTATTGGAAAACGCGTCTGTCGGTGTCCTTCCCACGCTTGCGTCCAGCCGCCGGTGGCTATGAGCCGCATCTGCCGGTCAGCGATGCCCAATTAGTGCAGCTGATTGCCGCTTGGCGTATCTTCGACCACGAGCTCGACCTCACCATCTCGACCCGTGAGAGCGCGCAATTCCGCGACATGATTGCCCCGTACGGCATCACCGCGATGTCGGCCCAAAGCTCGACCGAGCCAGGTGGCTATGCTCACAAGGGCGAGCATTTAGAGCAGTGGCATATCAACGACGACCGCACAGTCGAGCAAGTGGTGCATGCGCTGCAACTGGCCAATCTCCAGCCAGTATTCCACGACGCCTCGACCACTTACCTCGCCTCCTAGCCCCTTATCTAGGGCGCTGCGCCTACGCCTCGCCTCTGCGGCAGGCCCCTTCTTTGGAGCATGCCTTGCAGTAGCGGGGCGTGACCGCCTAAGCCGTCAGGCAGGCGCGGGCGGCTAAGCACAGTTGGCAGGCGCGGCCGTCAAGCAGGCGCGGGTGTCAGGCAAGCGCAAAGTGGGCGGTTAGGCGCGGGCGGGCCCTTAAGCTGAAGGCTGTTCAGGGACGCTCTCCAAACGGCTCGTTGGCGGTCTCCTGCTCGGGTAAGTCCTCTAAGATCGCCGTATTCTTGCCCCGATGCTTCGCGTCGTACAGACGTTGATCGGCGATGTAAATTAACTGAGTGAGGTCAGTGCCATCTTGCGGGGCAAGCGCTGCGCCCAAGGAGCATGAGACCACCACGTCGTCTTTACCCTCATACTCGAGCGTGCCCATCGCGCTGACAATCTTATTAGTAAGTTCGGTCAGGGTCTTGATATTACGTACTTGCTTAATTAAGAGCACAAACTCATCGCCGCCATAGCGCCCAATTATGTCTTCAGGCTGCGCGAGCTCACGTAAGAGTCGAGCTACTCCTTGCAGTACTTGGTCACCCACTTGGTGGCCATAGGTGTCATTGACCGGTTTGAAATTATCAAGGTCAATAAAGAGCAACGCCGTGCTGGAGTCAACCTTAGTGTGATTTAAGTCTTTGAGCTGATGTAAGTAATGCTCAGCCTTGGAAATAAAGCCTTGCTTATTTAAGACCTTGGTTAAAAGGTCGGTATAGGCTAACTCTAAGGCGTGCTGGAGCTTGGCGATGCGGGCTTGCTCTTCGTTCCATTGATCGGTGACGTCGGTGCGAATGAGTAGAATCGCGGTGTGGCTGCTATCGCAATAGCGATACTCGACCCGCTTGCGGGTATAGCCACGCTCGGGCTCGATGACCCCGCTGTAGAAGACATGTTTGCCTTTGCGATTGAGCTCAGCGATCACGCGTGGCATCGTCATCTCGCGGATCGCCTTTTCTTGATCCTCTGGAGGTACATAGGCCAAGGCGTATTTCACTACCTCTCGGCTATAACTTTCGCCTGAGGCAGGCGGCAGCGGCGTGCCTTGATCGGAGGCGGCAAAGGTTATGTAGCTATCACGAAAAGGATCGATGTAGACAAAGTAATCGCAGGACTTGAACAGGTACTCGTTAGTGATGGTACGCAGCAAGTCGCTATCACTGCTGTCGTTGAGCGCGATGTAGATATACGCCCAGTCGTAGCTCTTTTGGGTCTGGGGGTCGAGCTCGTGATGGAAGAAGAATTTGACCGCACTATCAGGCATCGTGAGCTCAAAATTGGCGCGCCCGGACTGATAGACACTATTGAGCTCTTGGGGCATCAGGTGCTCTAAGTACAGCTCGCTGATATGGCCTAACTCAGCGGCGTGGTAGCGAAGGTACTTGCTATAGCAATAGGTGTGTCCGATTTCCTCGGGGTGGACAGCCTGATGGAGGACATGGAGTTCGTCTAAATCGAGATTAATGCGGCCAATGCAAGCAAAGGTGCCGCTAAGTACATCGAGCAATGCTTGATGTGAACCAGAGTCGAGCATGAACCACTCCTCTCTCTAAGGGCGTATCGGTCGTGTGGCGCTCTTAGATTTAATCCAATCAGGACTTATGTTAATACTTTTTGGTGACAGAGTAAGGTGCGCCGGGCGGCGCACTAGCGTGGGCGCGCCCCTCGCTGGTCTCTGTCTCAGTGCTCACCCTAATTGAGCGTGTTTTTCTTTTCTTTTTGCGCTTAGTGCAGGCTACCCGTGCTTAGCGCAGGCCGTCCATGCTTAGCGCAGGCCACCCATTAAGATCGGCTGCAGGTTGACCGCGTCATCTTCGTTGCTGGACTCAGGCTGCTTGATATCAATCGCAATTACCTTGTCCTTGCCTAAATGCTTGGCACTGTAGAGACGTTGGTCGGCGATCCGTACTAAGCTGTGGTAATCGCTGGCATCTTCAGGGGCAAAGGCCACGCCTACTGAGCCGGAAACCTTGACCGTGGCATTAGGATGATACTTGAGCTCATGCAGGCCCTTGAGAACTTGCTCGCCTAAGCTGATGATATCAGCCTTTTCTTGGTAATGCTTGACCAAGATGATGAACTCGTCACCGCCATAGCGGCCCACCAGATCATCGCTTCCGGCAACACTCTTGAGCAGGGAGGAAACCTTCTTGAGTAAGATATCGCCAACCGGGTGGCCATAGGTGTCATTGACCATTTTGAAGTTATCGAGGTCAATAAAGAGCAGCGCAGCGGCAGACTGGTTGTTGGCAGCGCTCAGTTGCTTTAACTGATCGAGATATTCCTCGGATTTGGCGGTAAAGCCTTGGTGATTTAACAGGCAGGTTAAAGCATCGGTGTACGCAAGCTCCAAGGCACGTTGCAGCTCGGCTAAGCGGGCTTGCTCTTGCTCCCACATATCCGTGACATCACTGCGCGTGAGCAAAATCATGGTGCGATTTTCATCGCAATAGCGATACTCAATGCGCTTACGGGTGTAGCCACGGGTGGCGTCGTTGACGCCACAGTAGAAGACGTGACGGCCGTTACGATTGAGCTCGGCGATCACGTGCGGCAGGCTCATCTTGCGAATCACCATATCGCGATCTTCAGCGACCACGTAATTGTCCGCGTACTTGACAATCTCAGTGCTGTAGCTGCTGCAATAGCTTGGTGGCAGCGGCGTGCCCGACTCGCTGCTGGCGAACATGAAATAGGTGTCCTTGAATGGATCAAGATAGATAAAGTAGTCGCAGCTATTGAAGACAAAGGCGTTAGTGATTTGACGCAGAATATCATCGCTCGTGTCACTGGTCAGAGCGATATAGAGATAACCCATTAAATGCTGGGTCTTATTATCGGTGTAGAAGGAGATCTTTAAGCTGCTGTCAGGCAGGGCCAGCTCCCAATGATCGCGTCCGCCTAAGAACAGATTCTTAAGCTCAGCGGCATAGAAATGCTCCAAGAAGGCAGAGCTGATGTGACCAAACTCGTCGGCGTGCTCATTGAGATAGCTGTTGTAGTCAAACTCACAGCCGACCTCCTCTGGGTGTTCGGCTTGATGTAAGATTTTGATCTTTTGCTCATCAATGTCGATCGCGCCCAGGCAAATATAGACATGGGCTAAAGCCTTGAGCAAAATTTCATGGTCTGCCACCAATAACATAGCACACCTCACTGTATTCCTATGCAACGATAAGGCGCTTGATTGAGCGGCGCTTGGGTTATTACCTGTGTCGCGTTTGCGTCCTTGGAACCTAGTTTAACCTATGCTCCTTACTCTGTGGCGCCATTATATCATTTTGGCCCACCAGCTCTAGTAATGAAAGTGGGAGTTTTGGTAAAACTTAGGTTAAATCTAGGTTAAGTTAAGGTAAAGCTATGATAAATCTCGGGGAATAGGAAGCAAAATCAAGCTGGGCGCCCGCTTTATCTAGCCTAAAGTTTGCCCTTGGCTCGATCTATAAATTAAATTTATTAATAAACTAGATTAAATTAATGCTGTGTTCGGGATAAAAACCGGTAGCCACGATGTTATTGGGGCCTTGCTTGAGCGCCGCAACGGTGCGCATTTTGGCCAGATTGAGCAGCTCAGGATACTCCAAGCCATCTTGCGGAATCTTGACAATGCCGAGAGCGCAGCTGAGCTTAAGCTCACACTCAGTGCCACAGATCGTGGCTAAATCAATTTCCGGCACCATCCGCGCCACGTCTTGGGCGAGTTTAAGGCAAGGGGCGATATAGTCTGGAGTGTTCTGCTCAGAACAATCTAAGGTCATGAAGATAGCAAAAGAATGCTCGCTGATGTGCCCCAACACATAGCTTGGGTCGGTCAACTGGCGCAGCAATTGTGCGACATGCTTAAGATAGCTGTGGGCGGCCTCCTTGCCGTATTGGTGGCGCAGCTGACTTAAACCATTGATCTTAACTAAGATCATGGTGGCATAATGCACCGCAGGCTCGTGTTTGGTGGACTCTTTAGGTTCCAGCAGGGAATGGGCGCGCGTATTGAGGGGATCCCTTGGCTCGTCTAAAGGACAGAGCAAGCGTGGGACATTGAGGGAGGCAGTCCGCCCTAAAGGCAGTTGGCGCACCATATCTTGAATATGCTTGAGGCGCTCTTCGCATTGCACCGCAAAGCCTTGCTCGTTATGAAGCAGGGTGATGTGGTCGGTGTATGCCAGCTCTAAGGCATTGAGCAATTTACGCTCGCGGGCGGCCTGCTCGTTCCACAGATCCGAGACGTCAATGCGGGTTAAGAGGATCATGGTGCGGGCGGCATCGCAATAGCGAAATTCCACGCGTTTGCGCGCATAGCCGCGCCCTGGTTCCATTACGCCGACATAAAAGTAGTGCACGCCCTTGCGATTGAGATTGGTAATGACGCGCGGCAAACTCATTTCCCTCAGGACTAAGGCGCGGTCTTGCGGCGCGACATGCTCGCGGGTGTAGCGGGCGATTTCAGTGCTATAGCTGGCGCTAAACTTAGGATGCAGCGGCGTGCCCGAGGAAGTGCTGGCGAAGGTGTAATAGGAGTCAGTGTACGGGTCGACCAAGAGGAAGTAATCGCAGAACTTGAAAATAAGATTGGTCGCGATCTGGTGCATGATATCGCCCATTTGCTTTTTGGGCAGATACAGATAGCCTGAGGCCATCAAATGCTTGCTGTGCTCATCGCGGTGAAAGCGATAGGTGAGTGCGGTGTCAGCGGTGACCAGCTCCCAATGGTCGCGCCCGGACATAAAAATAGCCTTCAGGCGTGCGGCACGCAGCTGCTCACGATACTCTTCCATGGTCTTGCTGAGCTTGCCCGCAATATTGTTGAGGTACTCGTCGTAATCGAAGTCGCAGCCTACTTCCTCGGGGGTGGAAGGATTGTGCAAGATATGGATCACGTTAGTGTCCAAATCCACCAAGGTTAGGCGGGCATAGACTTGACCTAGGGCGTCAAGCAATTGCTGATGCGACAGCTCGGTACTCATGGCAGCTCCGAAAAAAAAAACTCGCTCCTACGGGGCGATTTTAGCACTAACACCATCAATGGTGATGGTACAAATGACATTAGCGCCCTTGCTATCTATGACACTTAGATGGTGCACGCCATTGCGCTCAGGTTCAAAGTAGTCGCTGTGGGCTTGCAGTTCATCATTGACCAAGAGATAGTAGGGGGCGCTGCCACCTGCAATTTTGACCATCACGCGCCCGGAGTGACCCAGGGCAATCTTGCTGCCTTGTTGCGGAAAATCAAGGCGCAGCTTAGGCGTGAGCGCGCCACTAGGCTCGGTGCGCTGCACCCGCCCTAGGGCGGCGACCGCCACTTGGCTTAAGGCCAGCGGAGGCGTTGGGCGCAACAGGACATCAGAGCTTAGGTCAGGTAGAGTTTGGGTGTGCTTGTAGTCCTCGAGCTGTCCTAAGGCGGTAAAGAGCAGCGGTGCGGCTTTTTCAATGCCGCTGAGAGGCAGGGATGGGCTGCCATCGGTGCGCCCGGTCCAAATGCCAATGGTGAGCCGACCTAATGAACCAATGGCCCAAGCATCGCGGTATTTGTACGAGGTGCCGGTTTTATAGGAAATCTTCAGGTCATTAACAAAGCCCGCAGGCGCTGGGCTGCCCTGTAAAATCTGGTAGGTGGCGCGCGCTGCACTAGGTTGCCACAGTTTTACTGCGGTGCTGTTAGCGGTAGAGGTCAGTACCTTGAGCGGGCGCAGTACACCATCATGAGCCAAGGCCGCATAGAGCGCGGTCAAGTCATAAAGCTTGGTGCTCACGCCCCCTAAGATGATGCCAAGGTTCGGTTCAGCCTCAGGCGGCAACACTAAGCGGGTTTTCTGGTAGTTTAAACGGCCCACAAAATTGTCCGCGCCGAGCGCCTGCATCACCTCGAGCGCGGGCAGGTTCAAGGAGCCTTGCAGTGCTAACGCGGCCGTAATCTCGCCGTGGAAGGTGCGGTCGTAATTGCGCGGTTGGTAGGTGTGATACAGGCGCGCGACATCAAGCAGTACCGTATTGGGATGCAAGAGTCCTTGCTCAAAGGCCATAGCATAGGCAAAAGGCTTGAGCGCTGAGCCCGGCGAGCGCACTGCTTGCACTGCATCATAGTATTGGGTGGTGGCATCGACCGAGCCCACATAGCCCAAGACCTCAAAGCTTTCATTGTCAAGCGCCAGAGCCGCTACGCTCTCCCCTGCGTCTAGGGCGTCAGCGCCCAGGCGCTCTTGGTATGCGGCTACGACTTCGTTTAAGACTTGCTGCACGCGCGGATCGAGCGTAGTGGTCAGCTCACGATTGGTTACGTCAGTGCCTGCAATATTGGAGGTGAAGAGACTTTGCCCTAAGTGAAAGGCGCTCTTGGGCAGATGATGGACCTGAGGTCCAGTGGCAATGGGCTCTGCGGTCGCGAGCTTATAGACATCTTCCTTGATAAGTCCTGATGCCACCGCACGTTTGAGCACTTCATTGCGATAGTACTGTGCTGCTTTGAGGTGGCGGTCGGGGCGAATCGCCTCAGGGGCGCGCGGCAGCGCGACCAAGAGAGCGGCTTCAGCCGGAGTTAAATGCTTGGGGCTATGACCAAAGTAGTAATACGAAGCTGCGGTCACGCCTTCGATGTTGCCGCCAAAGGGGGCCAGCGTCAGGTACATGGTCAAGACCTGCTCGCGTCCGTAATTTTGGGTGAGATACAGGGCACCCAAGGCCTCGGTAGCCTTAGCTAAAATCGTACGATCTTTAGGCTCTAATAGGCGGCACACCTGCATTGCGATGGTGGAGGCACCTGAGACGATCGTTCCGGCCATTAAGTTGGACCAAGCCGCGCGCGCCACCGCAAAGGGATCGACGCCTAGGTGGTGGTAGAAGCGCTCGTCCTCGGCGGCGAGCAGCATTTTCAAATAGAGCGGGTCGACGTCTTGGGGCTGAGTCAAAATGCGGTGATAGTCGCCATTGTCCTGAGGCATCAGCTCCAAAATGAGATTGCCCTCACGGTCATAGAGCACGTAGGAGCGAGCCTCAAATTTGGCCGTATCAGGAGCGCAGATTTGCGCGCCCACTACCATGCCTGTGATGGAGATGACACACATCCCCACGGTGATGGCGATTAAGTGGCGGCGCATCCAGGCGCGATAGGCGAGGTACTTATGCCAGCCGTTTTTTAAGGTGGCGTAAAGCTGATCTTTGGTCTTAGGATCCACGGTGCGGGCCTGTAATGATAAGGCCCACCGAAGTGGGCCTGATGAAGATTGAAGCCGTGCGCAGGCTTTGGGCCCGCGCGCGGGCGCTGTTAAGAGCGTTTGCAGTTAAGAGTGCAGCGCAATATTTAGTTGGCGGCGCTCTTGCCCTTGACGACCTTAGGGGCCTTGAGGCCTTGGATGGTCAGGTTGTTTTGGCCGGTGTATGAGCCGTAGGCCTGTGGGTTACTTTGCAGCTGCACTAAGGCCTCGCCTGGGGTGAAAGTGCCTTCATGGGCGGCACGTAACACTAAGAAGAGCGAGTTCTTGTTGTAGGCATAGTAACGGGCGACCACCATATCATCTGATACCGTGAGCTCCTCTGGGTTGTTGTAACGCAGCTCCTCTGGGATCAAGTTGCCATAGCTTGGATCGGTGTAAGTAGCGCGGCGTACATACTCAAAGCCAGCTGGGAGCTTGACCTTGACCATAGTGTTGGAACGGGTGGCCAGCTCTTGGCTGTAGTTGACTTCCAGTAAGATTTCTTCGTTGAGGGCAAATTGATAATTGCTTGGATCGATCTTGCCCTCGCGGTTGAAGTAGTTGACGTTGACGCTGATGCCGTTGTTGGCAATGACGCTGTCATGAATGTGTTGGCCTAAGACCGTGGTCGTGATAAAGACTGGGCTTTGACCCTCATTCTTAACCTTGAGCGTGCCGGCATCGATGCTATAGCCCTTACCAGTGGTCTGGCCTTGGCCGCTCGTTAAGAGCGCAATATCGTCCTTGCTTAACATGACCGATCCTAAGTCATCGCTCTCTTGGGCGGCCACATGGTTATTGGCGCGCAGCATTGCCGCCATGGTCAGATGCGATAAGTAGTCTGGGACCTCTTGCAAGCAATTGAGCTTGTTGATAAGGCCCACTACCTGCTCATCTAAGCCTAAGCGTAGGCAGGCGTCGAGCACGATAAAGGCGTCGTGGCGCAAGTCAGTCTCATTGACCGTATTGAAGGTGCTGATGTCACCTAACAGCTGATAGCGCTCGCTTTCTGGGGCGGTCGGTGGCAGCTTGCTTAACTTATCCTCAAGCTGCTGCCAGGTGAGCAGTCCTGCGATCGCTTGCTCCAATACCGCCTCGGCTCTAGTTTTATCGCCAATCTGATTTAAGGCGTTGGCCAGATGCGCTAATTGCAGCGGTGCTTGCAGCTTCTTTTCATCAGCGGCATAGCGGACGTTAGCTTGGTTGACGCTCTCATAGCGCGCCAAGATCTCGTTGGCGTAGGCGGCCACGCCGTAGGCGTTGAAGTCCGAGGTGAGATTGCGCAGATACGACAAGATGCCATCTAATGCCGTAGTGTTGACGCTAAAGCCTTGTTGCTCCGCAAGCAAGAGCATGTCGGCGGCATAGCAGTTAAAGTAAGGGCTGGCACCGGCAAAATTACCCGAACCGGTTTGGCGGGCCACGATCCGGAAGATTAAATCCTGGATCGCGGCATTGAGCTCTGCCTCACTTTGGTATTGGTGTGGCTGCGGCTCTGGCAGCTTGATCTTGGCTGGTGCGTCAGCGCTGCTTACTGCCTCATCCTTAGCGGTGCTTACCGCCTCATCCTTAGCGGTGCTTACCGCCTCATCCTTAGCGGTGCTTACCGCCTCATCCTTTGGGGCAAGGAGCAGCTTGCCGTACAAGAGCTTGCTCTCTAAGGATGCAAGCAGGTCACCGATGCTGTAGTAGCCAAAGCTATCCATCTGGGCGGTATAGGCCTCAGGATTGACGTTAGGCAGCAGGGACTTGGCAACCATCACCGCGTTGACGCCCTTGAACTCAGTGTTGAGCTTAACGGCGCTTTCCGTGCCTGGTTGCTGCAAGCTCAGGTAGTTCTTGAGCATTGGCAGCTGTGGATAGGTGACCGCAATCTCGTAGTCCTGAGTGAAGTTGTAATCAGGATTGAGTACGGTCAGCTTGATCTTGCCGATACCTTGCTGGTCGCCGCTTTCAATAGTGAAGTTCTCATCGGCGCGCTGGCCTGGCTTTAAGCTGCTGACTAATTGCTGCGAGCACTTGATCGCACCCGAGCAGCTCAAGTCAATCTTAAAGTCCGGGTGTTGTGCCTTGAGATTGTGCAGGTTAAGGCGGGCATTGACCTTATCGCCGACATTGAGGAAGCGCGGCAGACCTAAGCTGGCGACCGCATTATCGGCTACTACGACGTCTTGGCTCGTGGCACCGGTACGCTCCTTATCCCAAGCTACCGCCATGACCTTGAGGCTACCGGAGAATTGCGGCAGCTTGAAGTCCACGGAGGCCTTGCCTTGTGAATTGAGCGGCACGATTTCCGAGGCCAGGGCTACGGTCTTAAACGGCAGCGTCTCTAAGGCTGGAGTTGCGCCTGCGGCATCGGCCATCATCTTTTCCATGGTGGCGCCATAACCTTGGCCTTGCTGCAGTGGGTCGCGCATCAACAGGCCATATGCGTCGTACAGTGAGACGTTGTAGCGGCGATCTTGCATCAAGGTGCCATTAGGATCAGGGGCGCGGTAGCCGGTTAAGGCTAAGACACCATTGTCGACCAAGGTGATCTTGGCATAGCCATAAGGGGCGAGGTTGGCCGCTCCCGTGGTGTCTTCATCCATTACCGCCTCGACATAGGCCTCTTGGGCGGCATCGGCGGCAACCTTATCTTGGGCTAGGCCTTGGGCGGTGACATTGACGCTCAAGGTGCTGCCTGGCTTGACACTCTCAGGCACTTGCGTTGTGACCGCAAGCTTGTGGCGGTCGAGGTTCAAGTTGAGATCAACTAAGCCCACCGCACGTACGGTATTGACCGCTGAATCCTGGGCGCTCAGTGGCGCAAAAATCGAAAGTAAGGCGTGGCCTTGAGGGTAGTAATCTTGATTGAGTTTAAACTCGACCTCATTGACGCCCTTTTTGACCTCAAAGGTCTTGAAGTCCGCGATCCCCTGATTACCCAGAGCTAAGTTAGCGTAACCGGCAAATGGAGACTCAAAGGTGAGTTTTACCGTATCGCCGACCTCGTATTGCTTCTTATCAGCATAGAGGGCGATCCGATCTGGGGTAAAGGCGCTATCGGAGC
>CALXXU010000020.1 GCA_944392765.1 uncultured Anaerobiospirillum sp. | reverse complement strand
CCGCCTCCGTGCGCCCCAAGGCATCTTGTGACCTACACCACGCAAAAAAAAAAAAAAAAAATAAAAAATGGCCGCCCTTGCGTCCCCAAAGACGCACGAAGGCCCACTATAGCCTTTTGGCTGCACTAGCGCCTCGAAGCAAGCTTAGCCTCGAGGCAAGCTTAGCCTCTAAGCCAGCTAGCGCCTAGGTTTTCCATGCCGTCTTGGGCCGACTTTTGTGGCAAAAAGAGCCATTTTTAAGGCATCCTAGGCTCTAGCCGTTAATGAAATAGTGCGCTCCTTGCTGCGCTATCACAGCGCATTGTTGTTAAAGAGCTCACAGCGTCTAGGGTCTTGGGGCACAGCTTTTGCGATGCGGGCTATAATGAGGGCCAATTTACGGTGGGATACCCGAACTCACAGCTAAGCCCTGTGAAACCTGGTGGCCCCCAAGGGAGTATGCTTTAAGCCCCAATCTGCTGCGACGTTGCCGGGCTGGAGCTATTGAGAGTTGAGACTGAAGCCATGTTTTATTCCACTAACCTGTCCAGAGAAGCCAGTACGCTGACTAAGTGGCTGGTCTCTATTCCCTCAGTCGCCCATGCCAAAGGTCCATCGCTCATCAACCAGGCTATCTACGAAGGCCTGCGTGAGTTCCCTTACTTCAAGAACCATCAGGAGCATTTGACCTTAATTCCTCACGTCGATGCCAACTTCGATGACGAGAATATTTCGCCGCGCTCCACCAAGAGCTCGGTCGTCGCCTTGGTCAAAAGCTTAGAGGAGGTCAGTGACACCTTAGTTTTATTGTGTGACACTGATACCTCCAGCCCCTATCACTATGGCATGTTCAAGGGTTCGTCCACTAGCTGCGACGATCTGGCCTTAAAGCTGCGCCAATTAGCAGAGCAAGGCGCAGTCAGCTCCAAGATTGAGGAAATTTTAAAGAGCGACAGCGGTCTCTTTGGTTTAGGTATTTTAGAGAGCAAATGTGCCACCGGCACCATGATCGCGGTGTTAAAGGAGCTCTCGGACAATTACGTCCACTTAAACCTCAACATTCTCTTTGTCTGCACCTGCGAAGGCTCCATCCAGCATCGCGGTATCAAGCAGTGCATTCCTTTCATTGAGCAGCTCTGTCACAACGAAAATCTCACGTTGCGCCTCGCGGTCAACGCCAAGCCTAATACCCCGGTCAACCGCCACGATCGGGGGCTGCACCTCTATTCAGGCAGCTATGGCAAGATCGAGCCATCGTTCTACATCATCGGTAGCAGCGCCACCGCTTTTCGCCCTTATGACGGCTTTTCGGCTTCGATCATCGCCTCGGAGTTAATCCGCGAGCTTGAATTAAACCCTAAGCTGACCCAGCGTCTGCACCATAAGCCATTAGTGCCGACCTTTGATTCCTTACGTGTCAAGGAATTTGGCAAGGACTTTAGCCCTGATGGCATGCAGGTTAGCTTTAGTCTGCCGCTGTTAGACCTCAACCTCGGCGACTTATTAGAGATCTTAAAGGAAGTTGCCGCGACCGCCATTGAGCATGCGGCCGAATTAGTCGATCACCGCGAGTCGAGCTATGCTCAGCTCGTGCATGAAGACTTTATCCCTGAGGCCAAGGATGCTGAGGTCATTTCCTTCTCGGACTTAGTGGAACGGGCGCGCCACAATTTCCCAGGCAATCTCGATAAGGCCCTTACCGGCATGGTACAAAAGTGCCGCCACGAAGGCCTGTCTTTACACCAAGCCAGTATCACCATCATCGAGCGCTTAAATGAGATTGCCCGCTTACCGCGCCCTTCGATTGTCATCTACTACACCGACAATTACGTACCACCGATGAGCTTGGAGCCAAGTGACAGCAAGGATCGCGAGCTCTTTATGTTGCTCGAAGGCCTGCTGACGCGCATGCATGGCGTAAGCCCGCTCAACCCGACCTTAGTGCCTTACTATGCCCCAACTGACGGTAACTTCTTGCGTCCAGTCGGACATGAGGCAGCCTTTGACATCTTAAATGAAGAGTGTCCGGTCAGAGCTCAGGAGCTAACTACCCTCAACGTCCCAACTATCACCATCGGCATTCAAGGCGATGATCTCACGCAGCTTACTGAGCACGTCACGCGTGACATGTGCGAGTATCTGCCAAGCTTCCTCCTCAACTTAGTTGACTTAATGGCGCAACCTGAAGACGCCTTAGGTCTTGCCTACCACAACGATGTCGAGCATCACTTAGCTGAGCTTGGGCGCCGGGCCGAGTCCATTGCCAATGCTTCGGTTCGGGAAATCCAGACCATCAACCAGCAAAATGCCAGCACTGGTTTCTATGCTCAGGTCAACCAAGGCACCCTCACTCCTCATTCGCTTTCGACCTTCCTGCGTCAATTCCAGCAAGGCGAGCCGGGTACTTTACAGCGCCAGGAAGCTCAGCTCAGCCTGCCGCTTAACCCTGACGCCAGCAAAGAAAACAGCGCTGAGTTTACCCCTGAGACCGAACTAATCACCGTTACCCCAGCTGAGGTAGTGGCGACCCAGCCTAACCCAGACACTAAAGAAGAGGCCGAGACCAAAGATGACGCAGCGGCGGCCACCCCACAAGAACTCCAGCTTGAGCTCAAGCAAGAAGAAGAGAGCAAGAGCGTAAAGGGCAACAAGGCAGTTCGTGCCGTTAAGAGCCTATTTAAGAAGGCCCAGGAAGCCAAGCAGGCCTTAGAGGACAATATTCAGGAAAGCTCGGTCGAGCAAGCGGCCGATGCCCCAATCAGCCTAGTCGCAGGGCACCACTACAAGGGCACCAACAAGCAAGACGCCGCCCCAATGGGGCCAAGTGCCATTGATGTAGCCTTAGAGGCTGCCAGTGCTATTGCCCAAATGGCCAACCCAGACCAGCCTGACCCAAGCACTCAAGAGCCCGCCGACATCGATCGCTTAGCGCCATTTACCCACGCTCCTAAGCCTGTGGCCCAGCCAGAGACCAAGCCTGATGCCAAAGCGGACTCTGGAGTTGAGCCTGTAGCTGATGAAGACGAAAGCGCCGAACTCATCGTCACCCCAGTTACGTCGGTAGTCACACCTGCGCCTGAAACCAAAGCCGCTGAGCCTAAGAGCAAGCAGGCTAAGGGCAAGAAGAAAAAGAAGGGTGCCAAGCACAAGGAAGCAGCTGAGCTCAAGCTCGAGCCACAGGCTGCTCCGACCAGCGCGAAAGTTCAAGCTTCTGAGGCTAAGAGTACCGTTGCTAAGTCGCCAGCAAACAGCAAGCAGGCAACCGACACTAAGTCGGCCGTGCAGCTTGAAAAGGCCAACGCTCCAGAACCTGCGGCAAAAGATCAGACTTCACAGCCAGCCGCCAGCAAGGCAGCTTCTAAGGCTCAATCTGCTGAGCAAGCCAAGGCCCAACCAAAATCTGCTGTCTCTGAGTCAAACGCTCTGACCACTGAATCTCAAGCTGCGAGCGTTGCCTCCTCTGACACCTTTGTAGCCACAGCTCAAGCCGAGCCTGAATCAAAGGAGCGCGCGGACGCTAAGAGTGATACTCCAAATAAGGCGAGCGCCGACGCTACTCCTGAGCCTAAGGCTGAACTCGCGGCGCCACAGGAAGCTGCAGCTGAGCCTACGGCTGAGCACACTGTCCCAAGCGCTAGTGCCAGCACTTTAGATGCTGAACTAAAGCCTGAGTCGGTAGAACCTGCTACCGACACCCAGGACTCTGCAGCTCAAGCAACAGAGCCTGAGGTCGCGCCAGCTGCGTCCGCAGAAGTCACTTCCGCAGAGCATCAGCCTGAGGCTGCAAAGTCAGCTGAGCAGGTAACTAAGCCTACCGCCCAAAAACAGCACGACCAGCCTGAGAACGGTGCTGAGACTGAAGCGCTCACTACCCCTGAACAGAGCAAGCCAACTAAGACCGATACCAAGGAGCACGCACCAGAAGCGGAAATTGCTCCAGAATCTGAGCGCAAGCCAGAAGCCCCGGCTCCAGAACAAGTTAAGAGCAAGGGCACCGAGCCTGTCCCAGAAGCTCAACCAGTCGACCTCACTGCCAACAAGAGCAATCTTGCCCCAGAGGCCATCTTTGCGGCTTTAGCTGCCGCTCCGGTAGCAGCCAAGGAGCAAACTCCAGCAAAGGAGCAAACAGAAGATTCGGCCTCTAGCCCAAGTGGTTTCTTTGCCCAAGCCTTAGCCGCTACCGCCCAAGCTCCAGAGCCTGAGGTAGACCGTGCATCCGCTCAAGAGAGCGCTCCGGTAGAGCCAGAGAAGGCCAATGCTGCCGCAGAGCCTGAGGCTACTGGCGCAACCTCAGAGGCTATCAACAATGCCCCAGAGACCTCAGACGTAGAAACTGAGGTCGAGCCTGAGTTTGCTCCAGAAAGCGGAGCTGAAATCGCTCCAGCAAGTGGTGCTGATACCGCTTCAGAGAGCGGTGCTGACATCGCGCCTGAAAGCGATGCCGAAATCACTCCAGCAAGTGGCGCTGAGACTACTTCAGAGAGCGGTGCTGATGTCGCACCTGAGAGCGATGCCGAAATCACTCCAGCAAGTGGCGCTGAGACTGCTACTGAAAACGGTGTGGAAGTCGCACCTGAGAGCGATGTCGAAGTCGCTCCAGCAAGTGGCGCTGAGACTGCTTCAGAGAGCGGTGCTGATGTCGCACCTGAGAGCGATGTCGAAGTCGCTCCAGCAAATGGCGCTGAGACTGCTTCAGAGAGCGGTGCTGATGTCGCACCTGAGAGTGATGTCGAAGTCGCTCCAGCAAGTGGCGCTGACCTGGCCGCTGAGAAGGCTGGTGAAACTACCGCTGCCGACGTCAGCAATTTAGATGCTACTCAGGGCGTAGCCGCTGAAGCGAAGCGTGACGACACCAATTTAGGTAATGATCTCAAGAGTGCGGTCGACTCAATTGAGAGTGCGTTAAGCTCGTCGCTGTCCAAGGTCTCCTCGTTCTTTAAGGGCAAGTCCAAGCTCAAGAGCTCACTCAATAAGCTCCAAGAGCAAGTCAAGGAAACGATTGAGCAAGAAAAGCCAAAGGCTGAGCATCACATCTTAACGAGCCCAGAGCCTGAGCTTAACCTCGAGCACGTCAAGAGCCTTGGCACTCAAGACACCTATGTCCCAGTAATGCCAAGCTTGCCTGAGAACCAAGCTGTTTCTCAGCAAGCTGCTTATGAACAGGCCCCTGAACCACAGGTCCCGGTCAACGCTGAGCCTCAGGCTGAGACTATTGCTCAAGCTAAAGCAGCTCCAGCTCAAGGCGAAATTGCAGCGCCTCAAGCTGAGAGCACTGCACCTGCTGCCGCTAGCGCTGAGCTTGACGAGAGCTTAGAGCGCGAGCTCGAGGCCTTGGTGCAGACAGAAAGCGAGTTGGCTACCGATGCGGTCATTGCCGCTTTGCGTCCAGATGATGACGCCGCTAAGACCATCGAAGTCGTAGCTCCGCCTGCTCCAGCCTTTGATTTAGCCAAGCTGACTACCGCACAAGTAACGGCCCCAGAGCCTGAGCAAGAACCTAAACCAGAGCCTGCGGTCACCAGCACCAGTGGCAACACTATTATTACGCGCCGCCCACAGATTAAGCCAAACAAGCCGGTCTTTATCAGCGCCAAGACTGAGAATAAAGCACCAAGCCCAACTGAAGCTAAGGCTGAGCCTACTGAAGCCAATCAGGTTGAGGCCAAGCCTGCTCCAACCCAGAGCAAGCCAGAGTCTGCTCCAAGCAAGGAGAGCAAGGCTAAGCCTGAGGTGAGCGCCGATATGGTCGCCCAGCTGATGGCAGAGGCCGTCTCCAAGAAATTCAAGGAGCACAAGCTCGCGCAAATCGATACCACGCGCACCTATAGTGATAGCAATAGACCTTTTGCCAATGGCGTTTACGCTAACGACATCAATGTTGATTTGCCAAGCTCCCAGATTTTCGACCCAACCTCGGATACGGCCTTAGAAGCTGATGCGTTAAGCCAAGAGCTGCAAGGCGACAGCTCCGGCTCGCTGCATGTACCTCAAAGCGAGGCCACTCCAGGCTTTGCCCCTGATGCCGATGCTGAGCCAATGGCGCCCCCAGAAACTGCGCAAGTACCGCTCAATCAGCTCTTTGCTCAGGCCCAAAAGGAACTGCAAGGCAGCGCCGTGGCCCGCCATTTACGTGGCGCGCATGAGCCATTTGCTCCGGATGCCCCAGAGCAAATTCAGGCCGCACACCCTGAGTTTGCCCCAGATCGCGATGCCGAACAAATCAGAACTGAGCCTTCAGCTGACGAGCTCATTGCCGCTGACGAGCTCATTGCCGCAACTCACGCTCCACAGCAGCCTGAAAGCGCAGTAGCAGTGGCAGCTCCAGTTCAGCCTCAGGTCAAGGCCGAGCTTGATGCAGAGCTGGCTTCAGCTAGTGCCGATGGTCCAACCTTAAAGCGCTACGATCCAGCGCAAGCCTATGCTGAGCTCTTACTGGACGATGACGAGCAATACCAAGCCCGCGTCGTCAACGCCCAAGAGCAAAAGGCTCAGGCCGAAGCCCAGCGCGTCAGCGCCAAGCAGCAAGCTTTAGATGCTGCGACGGCTACCGCCTTAGGCGACATGTTGAATGATGACTTCTCGGCCCAAGACAGCACGCCAAGCGCCAGCGCAGCTGTAAGAGGACGCACGCCAACTAGCCCGCGCCGCACTAGCTCTGATCATGAGAGCTTAAGTGCACGTCGTGCCGCCTTACGCCGTGCCATGTACGGTGACGATGCTGACTTAGCCCCGCGCAAGCCAGTGGCTCCTGCGCCTGCTCAAGCCCCAGTCAATAAGGGCAGCTATATTGACTTGAATCAACAAGGCAAGGTCGTCAGCTACAACCCTGATGAGTTCACCAAGACCATGAGTGCGCGCACCCAAAATGCCACTGACTCCGGGGTGGTCGGTGCGGTGCACGCAGGTCCGGTCGGCTCGAACTACGACTCAATGGTGCAGGGTACCGTGCAAGGGGCTTTAGCAACGGCCTCTACGGCAAACACAGCAAGCACACGCCCAGCAAGCCTCGAGAGAGAGCGTCCGGTCAGCTCGGTTAACTATGGCTCAAGCCGCCTCTCCAGTACTAGAAGCTCGATCAATCCAAGTACTAGAGCCAGCACGCCAAGCCGCAGCACCACTGCACACAGCAGCCATCGCTTTAGTCCAAATAGTCGCTTAGGTATCTTGGACGACGAGCCAATGGTAGGTAATGCCGGGCGCAACATGCGCCCACCAGCTAACAAGTCGGTGGGGACTGTCATTGGCGCCCCTACGACCAGTAGCGCAAGTCAGAACACACGTACCAGCACTCGTACGAGTGAGCGCACTACAGCAACCAGCGCGCTCAAGCGTCCTGAAACTGGACGCTCGACCACGGCCCGCCCTGCGCCTAACTCAAGCACGCGCAGCAACACCAAGGTCGAGACGCTGGCATCATCCAATCCGGGCGTTCGCATTTTGCGTACGACCACGACGCAGCCTACCCCTAAGGCCAAGCCGGTACGTCCACGCAATGAGGTGGTCTACTCTCAGGGTGGCGCTGTGGTGATTTCGCAGCGTATTACCGCCGATCAGGCCAGCACCTATCTCAACCAAAATCATGAGAGCAAGGAGAGCCATCTGCCGACGGCGCCAACCGCAATTGCCGGTTCCACCGCGTCCCTGCGGCGCACCGCCGAGCAATCGCTCAATACCAGCTTTAAGCGCCTGCAAGAGGACAAGAGCATCTCAGGAACCATCGTGATCCGCTCCGATCCGAACAAGCGCAACAAGTAGCTTAAGCACAAGGCAGTTCCTCGGGGCTGCCTTGTTGCTTTTGGTCCCAACACCGCGCTCGAACCTACCAAGGCAAATGGCAACAGTCCACGCGCTATGAGCTGCTACAAGCAACTGGCCGCTACGAGCCGCAGGAAGCTACGAGCCGCAAGCAGCTACGAGCCGCAGGTAGCTACGAGCAGCGGGCCGCTGTGAGCGGGCGCTGGTACGCAGCCGCAATGGGGCATGGCCAGTGGGCACAAGAAAGTTGTGGGCGGTGACTGATATGAGACAGAGCTAAGCAACTTTTACGTAAGATTTACGTAAAAGTTAAATAACAGGCTTTCCCAATGCAACTGCGCCCCATAGTGGGGGCCGAAAAATATTTTTTCGTGGGCATATTTATGCCGTTTAGCGTGAGGCGCGGGCGTCATCGATACCACAATTAGACTTTTACGTAAGACTTACGTATAAGTTGCATGCAAAAGTTTAAACTTGTGATAAACCTCACATCTAAAGGAAAGCTCTTATCCCATAATGCAACCATATCGAGCTTACACGTAAACACTACGTAAAAGTCTGAACCCCTGGTTCACCTCGGTATGTTGCAAGTTGATTGTTGTTTCAGCCCCGCGCCAGCGGGGCTTGTTTGAAAAGGTTTTTTGGGTTTTCGTTTTTGTTGGGTTGGAGTTTGCCATGCACACTTGGTTACACATCGGTTTAGGTTCATTTCACCGCGCTCACCAGGCCTACTATCTCAATGAGTACCGCGCTCAAGTCGCTCAAGATTGGCGCTTAATCGGCGGCAACATCCGCGCTGACGCCGAGCGCACCGTCGAGGGCATCAATGCGCAAAACGGCCGCTACACCTTAATGACGGTCGCCCCTAACGGCACTGCTCAGTACCACACCATCACCTCAATTGAGCATTGCATCCCATTCTCGGCCGATGCTGCCGGCTTAATTGCCGAAGGTGCTAAGGCTGAGACCGCTATTGTTTCCTTTACCGTAACCGAGGCTGGTTATTACTTACGCCCTGATCTGCACTTAGATCTGAACGCTCCAGCTGTGGCCGATGATCTTGCTGGTAAGAGCCTGACCATTTACGGCGCTATCGCTGCAATCTTAGCTGCCCGCAAGGCCAATAACGCCCCTAAGGTCACCCTCTTATGCTGTGATAACGTCCGTGAGAACGGCACCAAGTTCCACGCTGGTCTGTGCGATTACTTAAAGGCCAAGGGCCAAGACGACCTTATCGCCTACCTCGAGGCCAATTGCACTTGCCCTAACACCATGGTCGACCGCATCACCCCACGCCCTGCTGAGACCTTAAGCGCCGATATCAAAAAGGCTACTGGTATCGATGACTGCGTCCCAGTAATGTCCGAAGAGTTTATCCAATGGGTGGTCGAGGACAAGTTCGCCGCTGAGCGCCCAGCCTTAGAGAAGGTTGGGGTGGAGTTCGTATCGAGCGTTATGCCTTATGAAGACGCCAAGCTGCGTATCCTCAATGCCTCGCACTCAGCCTTAGCTTTTGCTGGTACTTTAGCCGGTAAGAACTTCGTCTATGAGTGCGCGCAAGACCCAGCGATCGCTCAGATTGCCTACGATTACGTCACCAACAACGTTATCCCTTGCCTCAAGGCCAAGTCCCCTAATGGCAAGCACCCACTTGATTTAGAGAACTATCGTGACGTCGTATTAGAGCGCTTCAAGAACTCCTTTATCAAGGACACGCTCCAGCGCATCACCCAGGACAGCTTAAGCAAGGTCAACACCTTTATTCTGCCAACCTTACAGGATTCGTGGCAGTTAGGCCGCAAGGCTGATGAGACCTTAAAGGTCTGCGCTTACTACTACAAGTTCCTGCAATTATGGCACGCCGGTAAGGTTCCATTTGAGTACCAGGACAGCACCTTCGATCCTAATAAGTGGCACGAGCTGCTCTCTCAAGATAATGCCCCAGAACTCTACGCTCAGTGCTCTGATATCTACGGCACCTTAAGCCACGACCAAAGCTTTGTGGCCGCCCTGACTGACGCCATCAAAAAGTTAGGCTAAATCACGCCGCTGAGCCTAGCCCGCACCTGCTCAAGTTACACCGCAACTGAGCCAAAGCAAGCCCCTAAGCTAGGCTATCCCTTTCTTAAAGCACGTTGCGCCCCAGCTTAAGGCTGGGGCCCATCTCAGCTTTGCTCTAGCAGAAATTGTCTATTTAAGCCCCGCTAAATGCCATTAGCGCAGGGCTCAGGCCCGGCTACGCTTTTTTGAGCCCCAAAGCGTCGGGCAAGGAGAAAGTCTATGTCCCAATCCCCTGAAATTATGACCCCAGAAGATCGGCAAAAGACCATCTTGGCCTTACCGATCAAGCTCTTAGTCGGCTACATTGCCATCGCTTTCTTTATGACCGGTGACGGCTTTGATCTGGCCTTCTTATCCAAGTACCTCTATGACCTGGGCTTCTCCGGTGCTGAGACCTCGGTCGTATTCAGCCTCTACGGCTTAACTGCTGCCCTCTCAGCTTGGATGACCGGCGTTATTGCCGAAGTTATTGGCGCCAAGCGCACCATGTTTATCGGCTTTGTCCTGTGGGTGGTATTCCACATGCTGTTCTTAACCATCGGTATTGAGCACCTCAACTACCAGGCCATCTTAGCCTTCTACGGTTTGCGTGGTATGGCCTACCCACTGTTCTTGTACTCGTTTGTGGTGATCATTGTCAGCAACGTCAAGGGCACCCAAGTAAGTCCGGCTTTAGGCTGGTTCTGGACCGTGTACTCGATCGGTATCGGAGTCTTAGGCGCTCTCATTCCAAGCTTCACCATCGACATCTTAGGGCCAAAGGGCACCTTATATCTGGCCTTAGGCTTTATCGCAGTAGGCGGTGTCTTAGCTATGATTTCGCGTGCTGACAGCTCCAAGGCCAATAGCAACGAGCCGATGTTAAAGCGCTTAGGCGAAATCAAGTACAGTGTGCTCTTATTCAAAAATCCACATGTGCTCTACGCTTGCATTATCCGCGTGATCAACACCTTATCGCTCTTTGGCTTTGCGGTCATCATGCCTCTGATGTTCGTCGAGGAGCTTAACTTCACCACTGCCCAATGGCTGCAAGTATGGGCCGTATTCTTTGCGGTCACCGTCTTCACCAACGTCGCTTGGGGCATTATCGGTGAGTACATCGGTTGGATTGTGGTCATCCGCTACTTTGGCTGCTTGGGCATGTGCGCTTCGACCTTAATGTTCTACTATCTGCCACATTGGATTCCAAGCATCTACGTCGGCTATCTGTGCGCCGTCTTACTGGGTATCTTCGTTGCGTGCTTTGTTCAGATCACCCCAATTTTGACCTCGCTGGAGCCAGAGCACAAGGGCGCTTGCATCAGCGTGTACAACCTCTCGGCCGGCCTGTCGAACTTCTTAGCCCCAGCCATTGCCACGGTTGCCATGCCATGGTTTGGCATCAAGGGTGTGGTCTTTATCTACGCCGGTCTCTACTTCTTTGCCTTCTTACTGAGCTTCCTGCTCAAGTGCAACCACGAAAGCTTTGCGCCAAAAAATCTCTTTGCCAGCCTTCGTGCCGCCAAAGAAGCCAAGGTTCAAGCCACTTAACAAAAACTAATCCTTAAGATGCATTGCAGGCTCCAGCCCTAGGCTGGAGCCTTTTTGCGTCAAGTGCAGTCACCACAGAGGTGACCGCACTCTTAGCTATTGATCAAGCTTATGAATAGTGAGCGCAGGCAAGCTCTTCACGATCTTCACGGTCTCCAAGGACACCGTAATCACTCGCAAAATGAGGTCAAGAATATAACTCTCATTACCAACTTCTGCGGCATAGTCGTTGTAGTCATTGACAATGCGCGAAGCCTTGTCCACTGAGAAACCACAGCGCTCGACCACCCAATCAAGAGCCGACTTCTTATTAACCACGTACTCCTGAGCCTCAAGCGGAATATCACTAAGCGAGAGGCAGGCGTTATAAATAATGACCGATTTATCCTTGGCGGCATTGCCAGTCTTGCCCTTAATCTTGCCGTACTTGAGCTGCTTGACGTAATAGTCCATGTTAGCCGAGCTCTTGCCTTTGGCGTAGTTAAAGGTACAGCCCTCATATGGCTTAACCTTCTCATAGTCAACATGGAGCTTAGCCAGCGCCCGCCCCGCTTCCGAGAAAGCGTAAAAGTCAGCATAAGAGGCAACACGTGGAATACGTGGCAACTCCTTTTGCAAGTTGTTGGCGTAAGTGGTGCGATAATCTTGGCTATGCAAGATGCCGTAGATGTAATAGAAAACGGCATCAGCATCGATGGCAGAAGCCTCCTCCGGATAGGCATCCTTAAAGTGCTGCACTGCCTCAGGGCGAATGGCATCAACCCGCTCATAGCCATTGATAACCACCCTTGGCTCAGCTCCTGCCTCAAGCGCATCCATGAAGCCGCCCGTACGTTGCGCAGACGTACCAGGTCCCAGTTTGCGGTAGAGATAACGTGGGAAGCATTGGGTACCTGCCTCCATTGAATTAACATCCATGATGGTAGAGCTCATGAGACAACTGAAGCCCTTATTTCCAACACCACATGTGGTTATAACCCTGTTATCCACCTTATCAAATGGAAAGATTTGAGGCATTTGACCTGGGTAATCAATCCACGACTTATCGTTGTACAACCACAGCTTGTTAAATGGACGATAAACCGCACTGACTACAGCCTGGCGTTCAAACGGCTGTTGAACAGTTCCCTTCATAAGTTGCTTATTGAGCGCTCTTGTCCACTTAATCTTGGTTGCATCGTTATCGCGCGCAAAGGCAGCCGGATCGCGATTAAGAGCCGCAACTTGCTCATTAAAGAATGCAATACAACCTCTAAAATTGGACTCCAGCTCACCCCTGCTGGCGTTGTAGGTCCAAGAATCACGATCTGTCTCAATACCGCGCGAGAAGTTATCAAAAATGGCTAAGCCATCGGTCTTCTTGCCATCGACCGTGATGAAGTGAGCAAAGTCATCACGGCGCTGGTTGAGCCAATCACCATGGACGTCTGGATGGATTGCGATGAGCGGAGCGTTAAGGATCGAGCGCAGCTCCTTGAGCTGTCCCAGCTTCTCCTCACGGCTCAGATAGTCATCCACCGTCGCAAAGTAAATCTTGCCTTGCTCCTGCGCCTTAGGGCTCTTGACCAGAATAGTAATGGCGATTGGCGCACGACTGCCCTCTCCAAAAACGTTGCCGCCTTCCTTTTGGCGCTGCACCCCGGAGCTACGGGCATTCCCTTTCAAATGATAGACGTAGACCGCGCTAAACTCCTGCTGGAAGCTACGACGAATACCGCTGGCGGCAGCCGTCTCAATCCATCCCGCATTGGAGACAAATGCTATGACTCCGCTCTCTCCCAAGTGGTCGGAGGCCCAACGAAATGCCTTAATGTATGAATCATACAGGCTGTTCTTATTGGTAATAGCCCCCGCCAGCGCCACATAGGTATCGGCAATGCGTTGCTCAAGCCCAGGATAGCTCTCGTTCTGGTTGTCGTCATTGGCACTATCTTGACCCACTGAGTAAGGAGGGTTGCTGACTATGACCTTGAACGGCAACGCACGCACGACTTTGCTAAGTTCGTTGTTGTCATCAAGCTGCTCGTCCTTAAGCAACTCATCGACTTTGGTCTCAGCAAATGTATCAGTCAGCACCATGATCTTGTTTGGTTCATATTGCCCAGCCCCCAATTGCATCAACTCATGGTACACAGACTCGATATTAATCGAAGCAACGTAATAGGCCAGCGGCAAGATCTCAAAGCCATGCAGCTCACTTCTTACATCCTGCTTCTGCTTGTTGTCTGCCTCACCACTGACCTTAGGGAGATTACTCAAGCGATTTAACTCGCCATGGTACTTGTGGGGCAACTCCTGCAATGAGATCAGATCAGGGCTCTGCATCATGCGAGTGAGGAAGGTGCCAGTACCCGTAAAAGGCTCAAGGATATGTACATCAGGGCTTCCTAAGTGCAAACTGAACTCACTTTGAATGATATCGTTGACCGAGTGGTTAATAAAGTCCACCACCTCAACCGGGGTGTAAACGATGCCCAGCTTATCTTGTTGCTTTGGGAATGCCACCTTGAAGAAGCGGTCAAACAGATCCACGATTACCTTTTGGCGATCTTGCACCGTAGTAACATTCTGCATACGCGTCTTAACGCTATCATAGAACGCACTAAGCTGCTCCGTGGTTGTGCTTAGTCCCTCTGCGTCCAACACCTCAACCATGTTGGTCAAAGCACGAGCAATAGGATTGAGCTTGGTAAAGTCATATTGAGGGAAGAGCTCGTCCAGTACCGGCTTGATCACGATATGCTGCGCCAACATCTCAATGACCTGCTCATCAGTGAAGTGCTGACTCATCGAGACATTAATGTCGTGACAGAACTGCCCAAACTTGGCCTTGAGCTCAGGATCGCTATTACCATCAAGAATATGCTTGATAGCGTTGATCTGATCGGTACAAATGCCTGCTACATCCTCAGCCCAGTCTTGCCACTCCTTGCGATTACCAATCTTCTTGACAATGACCGATTTAATGGCCTCTTCCACAGTGGAGATATGATCATCAAGCCCTAAGCCTCCTTGATGACCAGACTTATCGTCATCGCCACCTTGGCCCTTATCATCTTTGTGCTTACGATTGCGCTGCTCAGTAGTGCCATTGGTCGACTTGGATGTGAGTGGATCATTGTACTTACAGATGATCTCTATACGGCCATCTAACTTACCAGTGCGACCATCGACAAAGACACAATCAGGGTTGATGGACTTAAGGGCCTTGAGTACCTGCCATACCACATCAAAGTCTTTATTCTGATCGAAGATAGTCTCAGGATGCTCCAAATTGTCAGTGACAATAGGGATAATTACGTAACCGCGCGTCTTGCCCGGAGCCGTGCGCATGACTCGCCCCACCGTTTGGACGACCTCTACCTGCGACTTACGTGGGCTTAGGAAAATCACGGCATCAAGTGACGGAACATCCACACCTTCACTTAAGCAGCGCACGTTAAATAGGATCTTGCAGTGATTGTCCTCTGGGTCAGCGCGCAGCCAATCAAGTCGTTCGCCCTTTTCCACCGCATTCATAGAGCCATCAATATGACGGCAATCGCAGACTAAATTGTGCTCATTGACATAAGCCAACTCCTCCGTAGCACGACCGTTGGTATCGCGCACCTCAGCCAAGTGATCGCGATAACCCTCAATGACTTCTTGGAAGTACTGGGTGAATTGCTTTGAGCCCACCTTGTCGTACTTACTTTTGGAATCAATGACTTGAGCAAAGCCCACCGCACGGCGCATCGGCTGGGTATCGTCGCCCTTATTCAAGTCAAAGCTGAACTTGTTTAACGCTTTCCAGGTACCTACTACCTTGGCCGCATGAAATTGCGAGAAGTTGATTAAATCAGTCTCTTGTGGCAACAGCGACTTATCGGTGGCTAAGATGATGACCTTATAATCGACCAAACATTTCTTATCTACCGCCAAATTGAAGTTGAAAGAGTGAAGCACTGGCCCAAAGACCGCCTCATCATCCATCGAATACAAAATGGCATCGCCTTGGGTTTCCTGTTGCTTAGCTACCTCTCCATAAATCTTAGGAGTGGCTGTCATGTAGAGGCGCTTTAGACCTTTGATATAGCCATCATCATGAATGCGAGTGAAGAGCGACTCATCATCAACATCGCTTGCAGCACCTCGACGCTGCCGTGGTTTGCGTGCCTTAGTCTTGCTCTCTGTATCACCAGCTGTCGAAGTCGAAGCTTGCTCAGTACCACCAATCTGCGCATCAAGCTGCTGGGTCATAGGCATTTGGGCTGCCGTTTGCTTGATATCTTTGCGGTCAGCGACCAAGTAACCTCCGGCCGTGCGGTGGGCTTCGTCGCAAATGATTAAATCAAAAGCAGGTAGCTTAAAGTCGGTTTGAGCCTGATGAATAACGTCTAGAGATTGATAGGTCGAGAACACAACCGTCATGCCGTTTTCAGGCACTAGCCCTTGCGCTTTACGTAAGGTATCCTTGAGTACCTCGGCGGCCAAACTTTTAGCATCCGTGGTAGCCGGGAAATTAAGCTCAGATGGACGCAGGTAGCTGGCAAAGTCGTTTTCATCACCAGACTTGCCGACCTTGCTATCAGAGCACACGGCAAAGGCGCTCATCGGCGCACTGGCTTGACGCTTCCAATCCAGGAGAGTTTGCGATAGTAGAGCAAGAGAAGGCACTAAGAACAGGACAAAGCCATTGTTTCCGGTTTGGCGTTCGGCAATCTTGAGCGAAGTAAAGGTCTTGCCAGTACCACAAGCCATGATGAGCTTGCCACGTGGATGATGCTTAAAGCCTTCGACAACGTTTTCAAGGGCCTCTAGCTGATAATCCTTAAGAATACGGCGGGTTACAACCAGCTTACCGGTCTTAAGATAGCCGACCCAATCAAGATTAGCTTCAGCCAGCTGTGAGTAACAAATGGATTTAATCGGGACCTTACGATCCTGAGTCAGCTCATGCTCAGCATGCTCAGATAATTGACCTGTGTAAACGAAGATACGGCCAGTAAAGTAGGTGCGGTCAGATGCATTGGCAAAGGAATCAACTTGACCCTTGGGGATGTACTGCTCTCGACCAAAGAACTTACATTGAATAGCTGTAAATGATGCGTCTAATTTATTTTCTGCCCACCCCCCCCCCTAGAAGGATTATTATTTAGACCATATTCTTGACCATCAATCTCTGGAATCACGCGGTTGGTTGCAACCAAATCAATGCCCGTGTCACGCGCATCATTACCGCTTAAGTTCTTATGCTCTTTGGCCCAATCAGCATAAGTCTGAACTTTTACAAACTTATCACACCAAGGCTGAGTTTTGCTCAGAACCTCCAGCACCAACAACTCAAAGGCTGTGCCCTTATCGCGCTCAGTAAGCGTGTTTTGCTCAAAACGCTTTAGGATTTCTTCAAAGGCATGGATTTGAGTGGCCCCATCGGCCTCGACACCTAGTTGGGTCACAAATAAATCTGAGCTGGCAGCTGCTGCGCTTATTGCTGCCATGTCCGCCGCAGCAGGAGTTACGTTGTTGTTGCTGATCATGATCCATCCTCAAACCAAGTCATGTAGCCTGGTTTAAGAGTTTCTAAGCAAACAACATCCCAGACTAGCAATTGTCTAATTGGCTAAAAATCATAGCACCCATGTCAAGGTCATCTCAATTTTGGGAGGCTTCAAATTCAACTTACTTCACAATCACTCCCTGTCACTGCTTGCAGTAAGCACGAAAAAGCCACGGCTAACTTGGTCAGCTGTGGCTTTCTAGCTTGAAGCAGATTAAGGCTTAAGCCTTGGCTTCATCGTTTTTGGAGGCTTCGGCCTTGGTCTAATCAGCTTTAGGCGCATCGGCCTGAGGCTCATCAGCCTTGACCACTGCGCTCTGAGTCTCATCTGCTGGGGCCGCTTCAGCCTGGGCTTTTTCCGCTTGCTGGGCGGTGACCTCAGCTAGAGCCTGCGCCTCATCCTCTGGGGTCGCACCGGCGGCAGTCGCCTTTTGGGCTAACTCGGCGGCCTCTTGAGCGGCGCTTTGCGCAACCTTGGTGGCTTCTGCCGCTTCGTGCTGGGCCTCTAAGGCTTGCACCTCAGCCTGAGCTGCAATGTGCTGGGCTTTAGCTGCCGCAATCTTCGCCGCATATTCGGCTGCCTTCTTCATGTGGTACTCATACATGAGCTCGTCGGTCATGCCATATGCAGGGCTTGGCTGTGCAAAGGAGGCCGATTGCGCCATCGCGTCTTGATTGACCTCTTCGTCGGCCTCGGTTGGGTCCTTGAACAGGTGCTCATGACGCTTGTAGTAGATATAAAGCGAGATAGTACCTAAAACCGCAAGCATGGCACCAAAGCCCGTGACCCAACGGATGTTGAGACTGAGATCGAATGGAATACCACCCACATAGGCACCAATAGCGTTACCTAAGTTAAAGGCGGCCTGCACCATCGAGGCACCTAACAGTAAGCCACCTGGAGCCACGCGTAAGATCGAGACTTGCTCCGGCGAGGAAATGGCAAAGAGCAAACCTGCAGCAATACAGGCTAAGACCACGCAAATGTATGGGTTGTTGCCTAATGCCGAGATACCTAAGAGCACGATAATCGCGGTGAGCTGGCAGAAGAAGGCAACCTTGCCTGGGGTGTAGCGATCACACAGACGACCCGAGACTAAGTTTGCGATCACCATGCAGACACCCATCGCCGCCATTACTGCCGAAACTGCGGCCAGTGGAATACCGGCAAAGTCGGTCAGAATTGGGCTGATGTAAGAGTGCATGCAGAAGATACCGGCGTTGCCAAACATCGTGGCCGCCAGCACCCACCAAGGCGCGGAGTTACGCAAGAAGGCAAACTGGCCCTTAAAGCCGGTATCCTTGATCTTACCGACATCACGAATCCAGAAGATAGCAGCGAGCAAGACCAAGATGCCCCAGCAGATCACGATGTAGAAGATGGTACGCCACGACATGCTATGGGCCAGGGCGGTACCTAAAGGCACACCGAAAATATTGGACACAGTCATACCGGCGATCATGATCGACACGGCCGAAGTGCCCTTGCCCTTGGCGGCTAAGCGCTGCGCGATAATCGAGCCCACACCGAAATAGGCGCCATGCGGTAAACCGGCGATAAAGCGCGAGGCCAGCATGGTCTCAAAAGTCGGGGCAAAGGCCGTCAGGACATTACCGACGATATGCACCACGATTAAGATGAGCAAGATGGTCTTAAGCTTTAAAGTGCGCAGTAAGATGATAAAGAAAGCACCAATGGCCACGCCTAAGGCGTAGGAGGAAATAGCATGACCTGACTGGGCAATGGTGACGTTAAAATCCTCGGCCCAGTAAGGAAGCAAGCCCATGGCCACGTACTCGGCAATGCCAAGTCCCAGTGTGCCAAATGCTAGCGCAATCAATCCTCTGATGAGCATGTTTTACTCCAAAATGAGGTGAAGGCAGGAGCATCATCCCAAGAGGCACACCATTTCCTCTTCAAGATTGGCCTTAGCTCGCGGCCTGCGTCTGCCCAAAAAGAACCCGCCACTAAGGACGTACAACACACTCACAAGCACGCCCCCCTAGCTAGTAGCTGCCGCGATTGTAGCAAAAGCCATGAAGCCCTTATTGCTACGCCGCAAAATAATTCTGCCCAGTAGAATGCGTGCTTCCATAGAGCTCATGGGCTGGGCCTGAGAGCGGGCGCCTTGCCCGATTGATTTTTGTTGCAAATTATTAATTATCTACTCAATTTCATAAAACAGGTTAAACAAAGCCCCGCGCCCAGTAACTTGGTTTTCTGCTGGAGGCGGGGCTTAGGCCAAACTTGTTAGGCTAATTTTGCTCTTTAGTCAGCCTTACTTTTGCTCAGCTGGAGCTTCAGCGGCAGGAGCTGCTGCTTCAGGCTGGGCTGGAGCAGGAGCTGGGGCCTGGACTACAGCTGGGCCAACTGACTGAACGCGAACTTCCCAGATATATGGCTGACCGAACTCTAAGCTCGAGGTACGCCATAATGGCTGCTCGTTTTGCAGGCTGGTGTCGAAGATTAACTTGACATGATCACCGGCAACTAAACCAGCAGTTAAGATCTTCATCTGTGGGTTCAAGTTGGCAAAGTTGAGCTCCTCATGATAGAAGCCTAAAACATTGCCCTCTTGGTCGATGCGCTTGGTCAAGATACGAGCGGAGGTGCCATCACCAATCTTGGTGCCATCGCGGCTGGTAGCACGCTCTAAGAAGATACGGTAGCCACCGTGAGTACCAAAGGCAGCATCGGTGAACTTCTCAACGCCCTGAATCTTAGCTACCTCAGAGAAGAATTCATCCGAGTGCATCAGGTTCATCTGATATTGGGTGGCCTCAGCTACGGCACCGGCGTCGTACAGAGCGTGTGGCTTAAAGGTGCAGGCTACGCCTTCCTTGGAATAAACGACTGGACGCTCCATATCGCAGTACTTAGCAACGAAGACTAAGGAGCGCGCCTCGTTTAAGGCATTCTGGTTGGCCAGTAACTGAGCCTGAGCTTGCGCCTCTTTCTCGGCCTCTTCGCTCTTCTTATCAGACTTCTTCTTATCGTCCTTAGCGGCCGTTGGCTTGTTCTCGTCTAAGATTGGCTGTGGCACATAGGCTACGGTGTCACCTAAGACGCACTTGACGTTGTTGACGTCCATGGTGAAGCAGACGTGGTTGCGCTGATTGATATCAGAAGAGCTAGTGACTAAGTCAACCCCTAAATCGCTTGCGGCAGCAGCGGCAGCTGGAGCAGCGGCGGCAGCATTCTTGGACTCAGCAGAGGCCTGAGAGTCATTGCAGGCCGTTACCATGAGAGCAGCACACAAAGAAGATAATAAGAGAGTTTTGTTAGTACTAAGCATTGAATGCTCCGCAAAATTTCCTTTAAGTGCGGCAAGCCTGCGGTGCCTATCACAAGCTCACTGCAACTCACCACGGCTCACGTTAACCCCTTGGGAGGTTAACAGCCTTTGCCAAACTAAAAGATAAAAACAAGCAAAATTTCTGCCTTTAGTGCCATGATAGCACTAGAGACTTAGCTCAAACCTAAACGATTTCCGTTTGCACCAGCCTACTTCTAGCTCAAGACGCTAGCTATAGACCCAGCACCTTTCATTTAGTTCCAAACAATTAACTTGAAATTTAACTTCAGCGGCAAAACTTGATTTTACCGCTTTTGTGCCCCAGCGCGCTAGAGCCAAACACTCTTGCTACCAGCCTCAGCGCGCCGCTTGGCCCAGCGCGCTCAAGCTAAGCTCAGCATACTCACCGAGCTCAACACAATGCGCCTCCAGCTAGCGCCTCCTGCTCCCAGTTATGGGACAAAAGTTAAATCTCATATTTTAGCTGGCTTTGCCCCCTTAAGGAATAACAACTTCAGCTTGGCTCTTAATTAGGGCATCAAGATCGCGCAATTGGGTCAAGAATGGCTTGAGCAGATTGAGTGGCAGAGCGCTTGGGCCATCGCACTTAGCCTCATCTGGATTTGGATGGCACTCTAAGAAGATCGCAGCAATCCTCTGCGAGACACCAGCCTTAGCCAGATCTAAGGATTGGTTGCGGCGACCACCTGAGGCCTTGGCATCAGGCGTGCGGCATTGCAGGGCGTGGGTAACGTCAAAGACGATTGGAGCGTTGTCCGTGACCTTTTTCATCACGCCCAAGCCCAGCATATCGACCACCAAATTGTCATAGCCAAATTGGCTGCCGCGCTCGCACATCATGACCTGCTCATTGCCGCCCTCAGCAAACTTCTCCATGATGTTAGCAACCTGAGCTGGGGCCATAAACTGCGGCTTTTTGACATTGATGACCTTACCGGTCTTGGCCATAGCGTGCACCAAATCGGTTTGACGGGCCAAGAATGCTGGCAGCTGCAAGATATCGACGTGTGGAGCCACCAACTCACATTGGAAAGGCTCATGAACATCGGTGATGACCGGAACATGGAAGTTAGCCTTGATGAGATCGAAGATCTTCATACCGGTCTCTAAACCAGGGCCTCTAAAGGAATGCAGGCTCGAGCGATTAGCCTTATCAAAGCTGGCCTTGAAGACGTAGTTAAGACCAAGCTCGGCGCACACCTCTTGGAAGTGTTCACAGGTACGCGCGGCTAAATCGTAGTCCTCTAACACATTCAAACCGCCAATCACGGTCAAAGGCAAATCATTGCCGATCTCAAAAGTGCCCACCGACACCGACTTCATAGCAAATCTCCTAATTTTGTGAGCGATAGCAGCCCAGCGTTACCCGCTCATTTTGACCGTAATCGCGAATGGTCTCAACCTTGTCATAGCCCAGCTCGCTCAAGAGCGTGCGCACGGCCTCTCCTTGATTATAGCCGTGTTCTAAGAGCAAATAGCCATTATGGCGTAAGAAAGCCCGTGCCTCATGGGCGATGACGCGGATGTCATCTAAGCCATCCTTACCAGAGACCAAGGCTGAGCGTGGCTCAAAACGTACATCGCCCTGACTTAAATGCGGGTCATTTTCCTCGATATAAGGCGGATTAGAGACGATCAGATCAAAGCGTGCAGCCTGAGGCAGCAGACCTGCTTGCGCTTGAGCTTGTAAGCGCACTTGATCCTGCGCCGAGGCCCCGTCGCTGGCCGCCAGCTCATTGGTGACACTCTCTTCAACAAAGGGAGTGAACCAACAGCCTTGTTGGAAGTTGACCTCGAGGTGATAGCGCTCAGCGTTTTCTTGCGCGACCTCCAAAGCGGCGCTACTTACGTCAATGGCAGTAGCGCGAATTTGCGGCGCCGTGTGCTTTAAAGCGAGAATGATGGCACCGGTACCTGTTCCTAGATCTAGGACATCGCGCAAATTATTGCAGGTGATCAAAGTCAGGGCTTTCTCGACCAGGACTTCGGTATCCGGGCGCGGGATCAAGGTGTCAGGCGTAACCTTTAAGGTGAGGTTCCAAAACTCGCGCTCACCTAGGATATAGGCCATCGGCACGCCTTTTAAGCGCTCGGCCAGCAAGGCCCGAAACACGGTCTCGTCTAAAGCGCTGAGATCTTCTAGATCACCGGTGATGAGCTGCACCTTATTGAACTTAGTGACATGCATCATCAAGAGCTCAGCATCAAGCCGAGGGCTCAATGAGCCCGACTCCTTCAGCTTGGTAATTGACTCATTAAGTAAAGCCCGGATCTGCACCGCATACCCCCTATCTTCAAGCATAGCCTAATGATAATCAGGCAGCGTCGCGCATTTCAAGCACCACAGCCCTGTTGTCCGGGCCCTCGGCTCAAGTTTTAGCGCCATCTCTCAAAGTTTTGCGTCACCTCTCAAGTTTAGGCGCCATATCTCAAGTTGTTGCGTCACCTCTCAATTTTACGTGTCATCGCTCAAGTTTGCGCGCGTCCACTGTCACAGCCCAAGTTTGGCTGAGCCGATTGTTCTGCGCATCGTGGTCCGTGCTTTCACCCCAGGGCACGAACGTGATAAACAAGCCCGAGCGGCATACGTTTTTTGTGGCAATTAGCTTCATTTGCAAAGTTGAGAACATCAAAATCAATAAAAAGCCACTTTTGTCTAAAAATTTTGTGAGCCAGATCACAGAAATTTGGAAGGTCGTACTGGCCCATTTTATGGGCACTCCGCATGTTTTGGGGGCTCAAAGCTTCTTGATAAACATTTTGCAATTGCACAAAATTTTGTGATGCAGCTCACAAAAGTTGCTACCATAGCAACCAACAAGAGAAATGATTTTGGTTTCCTCACCATGAGGCTAAGCGGAATAAAAGCTGGTTAAAGGCTTGATTCCAACAACTGACCTAATGGCAGGCAACCGCCCATGGGCCACTAAGACTTTGAGTTTGTTCTTAGTGTTGCCCCCTGTTAAGAAGAAGAGCAACTGCTTATGTCGAAGTTCTTTGAGTTTGTAAGCGCTAACCTGCGTCTTGCTGGTAACTTAATGATCTCACCAAGCGAGCGCTTCCACGCTGGCCAGATTACCAGCACTGTAACCGGCCTCGCTTTTGAAGGTCTGCGCGGCGTTACCGAGTCGTTTGACGCTGCTGCCCACTCGATTTCCAAGAAGGCTCACAAGTCCTTATGGGCCACTTTCTGCGACTCCATCGATTTTTCTGAATCAATTCAAGCCTTTGGTTTAATGGCTGCCCCAAGCGAGCGTACCAGCGTTGCCGCTCAATCCCTGTGGACCACCTACTGCGATAGCAGCGCCTACGCTGAGACTCGTATGCCTCAGGTTGCCACCCAAGAAACTGCTGAGCGTCGCTCCTTATGGGCCAACTTCGGTTTAATGGCCGCTCCTAGCGAGCGCTCGAGCGTCAGCGCCCAGGCCCTGTGGACTACCTATAACAAGAGCAGCAACTATGCTGAAAGCCGCATGCCACAGGCCCAAGCTCAGAGCAAGAGCGAGCGTAGCTCGTGGTGGGCTAACTTCAGCTTAATGGTAAGCCCAAGCTCCATGATGAGCCCGGTGGCCATGCGTGTCTTTGCGCAGAATCCAATCTTGGCTCAAATTCGTGCCGAGACTGCTGAAAAGCCTGCTGCTCAGCATGAGTCGGTCTTTAAGACCTTAGCTCAGACCAGTGCTTACACCGAGGAGCGCACCGATTTCAATCCAGCTGAGCATGCCGCCCCTGCAGTAAAGCAGGCCAGTGCGCTGTCGCACGAGCGTTTAGCTGACCTGTTAGCTCAATCGTGGCTCACCCCAACTGATCGCTTAGTTCAGATGCGCGCCACCCCACACATGGCAGCAGCTGTCGTTACAGAGAGCGCACCAGAGACTCAAGCTGAGACTTCTATGTCGCACGAGCGCTTAGCTGACTTATTAGCTCAATCCTGGCTCACCCCAACTGATCGCTTAGTTGCCATGGATGCAACCCAACACATTAAGGCCGCTCCAGCCCCTGAGGCGACCCCTGAAGTTAAGACTGAGACTGTAGCTCAAGAGACTGAGACTGTAGCTCAAGAGACTGAGACTGTAGCTCAAGAGACTGAAACCGTCGCGGCAGAGGCTGAGACTTCCATGTCGCACGAGCGCTTAGCTGACCTGTTAGCTCAATCCTGGCTTGACCCAGCTGACCACTTAGTTGCCATGCGTGCCACTCCACACATGGAGGCTGCTCCAGCCCCTGAGGCTGCTCAGACTGAAACTGTCGCAGCTGAAACTGAGACTTCCATGTCGCATGAACGCTTAGCTGACCTGTTAGCTCAGTCGTGGCTCACGCCAGCCCAGGATCTGGTGAGTGACAAGCCTGCTGTAAGTGTAGCTCACGCCCGCTTAGCTGATCTGTTAGCTCAATGCTCGCTGAGCCCAACCCAGCGCTTAGTTGACTTACAAGTTGCCCCTAAGGCCCCTGAGGTTAAGACCGAGCGCTTAAGCTCGTATGCTCTGGCTACCTTAACTGAGCAGCCTGCGCTGACTAATGAGGAGTTAACCTCGCTCTACCTCAAGCGCTTTAATTGGCTTGACTCCACTCAGACCCTGTTAATGGCTCACTTAGCTCAAACTATCGCCCAAAGCGATAACGAGGTTAAGAACCAAGAGCCTGAAACTGAGGCTTACGTAGCCTCGCGTTGGAATGGCATTGTGGCCGCTTTAACTGAGGATACGCCTCAGGCCATCGCTGCCCTGCCTAATAAGGCTCCAGTTGCCCCTGAGCATGGTGTGCTCGCTGCCTTAAAGCATATGACCGCAAGCGAGAGCAAGAAGATTGCCGCCCAAGTCAGTGCCGGACGCCATTTACCACGCTTAAGCTAAGCAAAGCACGCCTAAGCTAAGCAAAAAATGCTAAAGGCCTTACGCCTGAGAGCGTAAGGCCTCATCAAATCGCAAACACGGGCCGCAGTACCACAGGTGCTGCGGCTTTTTTTTTTCATGCGCGCTTATAGGTGCGCCCGTGTTGCTATGTCGTGGGGCAGGAGAGTGATTGCTGCTGCCGCAGAGCGCGACAGCAGGCGGAGATTAAAGGCCTTCTCTTATAGGCCACTTTGGCTAGCCATTGCAGCCAACTGCTCGGATTGATACTCTTCGATCACCGGCTCTAAGATCAGGTCTAACTTGCCTTCCATGATTTCGGCTAAGCGATAGAGGGTCAAGTTGATGCGATGGTCGGTCACACGGCTTTGTGGGAAGTTGTAAGTGCGGATACGGTCAG
Organism: uncultured Anaerobiospirillum sp.; assembly: GCA_944392765.1. Lineage (GTDB taxonomy): Bacteria > Pseudomonadota > Gammaproteobacteria > Enterobacterales > Succinivibrionaceae > Anaerobiospirillum. The sequence continues at coordinate 11,942 of CALXXU010000020.1, read as the reverse complement.
AACGATCACCAGAGCTAAAAACGCTTTGACGCTGGTCAGCTAAGGTGGCGTTACGCTTATCCTCTTCTAACTTAGCCAGACGCGAGATTAACACTTCCATGGCACGGGCACGGTTGGAGTGCTGCGAACGCTGGTCTTGGCACTCAACCACGATACCGGTTGGAATGTGGGTAATACGGATGGCCGAATCGGTCTTGTTAATGTGCTGACCACCAGCGCCCGAGGCACGGAAGGTATCAACCTTTAAGTCAGCTGGATTGATCTCAGGGGCCTTTGATGGTGGAATCTCAGGTAAGACCATCACGGTGCACGCGGAGGTGTGGACACGACCTTGCGACTCGGTCTCAGGCACACGCTGCACGCGGTGACCGCCCGACTCAAACTTCATATAGCCATAGGCGCCTTCACCGGAAAGCTTGCAGATAGCTTCCTTGCAACCGCCCATTTCACCTTCGGACATGGAGACAATCTCCAAGGTCCAGCCCTTAGCTTCGCAGTACTTGGTGTACATACGCAGCATCTCACCGGCAAAGAGGGCAGCCTCATCGCCACCGGTACCGGCACGAATCTCAAGGAAGCAGTTGCAGTCATCGCGCTCGTCATGAGGCAAGAGCAAGATCTGTAAATCATGGTCGAGCTTCTCGGCGCGCTCCTTGGTTGGCCCCAGTTCCTCTTCGGCCATAGCGCGCATATCAGCGTCGTCACTTTGGAGCATCGACTCCATTTCCTCTAAATCGGAAACGCAGGTCTTGTACTCCTTGTAGGTATCCACCATTACTTGCAGGCGCGAGTACTCACGATTGAGTTCCCGAAACTTCTCCTGATCTGCGATAACCTCAGGCTGAGCTAACAGTTGCTCCACTTCCTGATGGCGCTCAACAATCGAGTCTAATCTTCTTAAAATACTCTCTTGCATGCTCTGTCCCAAACAAAAACAACATTGCCCCAAGGGCAAAACAACCGCTTATTTTAGCACTAGCGCCCGCTCAGCACCAAACTACAGCGTGCGCCCATAACAAAGCCCGGACCCAAGCTCACACTCGGTTCCGGGCTTTTTTAACCAGAATTACTCAGTCCTACTTGGACTCAGCGTCCTTAGGTGCAGCTTGCACCTGAGGCTCAACCTTGGACTCGGCTTGCACCTGAGGCTGCTCCGGGTCCTGGGCACTTGAAGCCGCCTCGGTGGCCGAAGGCGCCTTAGTGACTTGGGCCTTCTCAGAGACAGAGGCCTTCTCAGAGACAGGGGCCTTCTCAGCAGCCTCAGTTCCCTGTGGCGCCAAGACCTCAGAGACCTTTAAGCCTGTGCCTTCAGCCGCTGGCTCAGTCGGAGCCGCAGTTACAGCCTCAGGGGCGACGTCAGCAACGCGCAAGCCAGTAACCGGCTCGGCACTTTCCTCAGCCTCCTTTGGCTCATCCTCATGCTCGACCAAGGTTGCCTGCGGCTTAGCCATCGAAGCGGCCAAGGCCTCAGCACGGGCGCGAATTGCGGCCAGCTCCTCATCGGTCTTCACCTGCTTTGGCTTTTGCAGCACTTGAGCTTGGGCCTTAGCCACGATGTGCTTGAGGTACTTCTCAGCATCCTCAGCCACCGTATCTTCCTCGGTTTCAGGCTCTTCAGCGGCTTCATCCTTAGCGGACTTGGCCTTCTCCGTCTTGACCTTTTCCGCCTTTTCGGACTTATCCTTTTCAGAGTCTTCAGCCTCGTCCTCACTATCAGGCTTGACTAAGGAGGTGACCGCCTTAGCGACCTTGACCGTAGTTTCGACCACGCTGCTTAAGACACCGCCTTCGTCTTCTGACTCGTCCTCATCCTTTTGCTCTGCCTTCTTATCAGACTTCTGCTCAGTCTTCTTATCGGACTTTTGCTCAGTCTTCTTGTCGGCAGCCTGCTGGTCGGCTTCGCTCTTATCGGACTCAGCTTGCGCCTCAGCCTTCTTATCAGCTTGAGCCTTAGACTCACTCTGCTTAGCCTCAGGCTTTTGCGCGCTCTCACCTTGCGCCGACTCTTGATGCGAGTCAGAGGCAAGAGCCGCGCTCTGAGACGCTGCGGCATCACTTTCATCAGTGGCCGGGGCACTAGGAGCGGCAGTCTCAGCACTTGGTGCTGACACATTTGGAGTCGGCGCGCTTGCTACCTGCTCATTTGAAGCAGTGCTCTCAGGTTGAGTCTCTGCCTTATTCTGAGCTGATTGCACCTTAGCTACGGCCATCACGACCGACTCAGCGCCCGCTTCGGCAGCATCGTCCGTTTCAGCACCAATCGTCTCTTGGGCGGCATCGATTGCTTCATTGACGGCACTTTCGGCAGTGGCTTCAGCCTCCTCGGCCTCCTCGGCCTTAGCTTCTTCTTCAGCCTTGGCTGCCTCTTCGGCTGCCGTTGCCTCTTCCACAGCCTCAGCGGCACTATCAGCCACGGCTTGGGCCGCCTCTAATGCGGCAGCTGCGGCTTCAGCGGTATCAGCCGTTTCCTCTGAGTCATCGAGCTTGGAGGTCGACACAGCAGCGCTAGCAGCTGCTTGTGCGGCTTGGGCGGCAGCAAGCTGAACTTCAGCTACCGTCTTATCATCGACCTCTTCGGTGGCGGCCACCTTTTGTGCGACCTCAGCGGCAAGTTGTGCGGCATTGGCAGCTTCCTCAGCGGCCTCGGCGGCTTGACGCGCGGCCGCAGCACGGGCAGCGGCTTCAGCAACTAAAGCGGCAGTAGGAGCAACGCTGGCCGGACCTTGAATTGGAGCCTCCAAGGTGTAGAGGTTGGCCGTTGCCATGCTGCCACGATAGCCATGCGGTGCAGGTAACCATGGACGATATTCAATCGCCTTAGTGCGGCAGGCAAAGAAGCGTAAGTAGCAATAACCACAGACACCCGAGCACAGCGATGCCAGCAAGATGGCTAAAGAATCAGCATATTCGAACACATTGCTACCTTGGTAGGCCAAGGTGTCAATGAACATCGACATACTAAAGCCGATACCGGTCAGAATGCACACACCATAGATCTGCGGGTAAGTCGCATCCACCGGCATTTTGACGATCCGGAATTTGATACACAGCCAAATAACCAAGAAGATGCCAATCTGCTTGCCAAAGAACAGACCAGTGAAGATACCAAGGCTTACCGGCGAGAATAAGCCATTGAGGTCGATCATCGAGAGATCGACACCGGCATTGGCGATGGTAAAGATCGGCAGTACCACCAGCGCTACCCACATTTTCAAACTATGGTAAATAGGTTCCACCATCGGCTGATCATCAGCGTCCTTCATTGGGATACAGAAGGCGGTGATGATACCGGCTAAGGTGGCGTGCACGCCGCTCTTTAAAATAGCAAACCACATGATGACGCCGAAGAAGACGTAGAACATATGGCGCGAGGCCCCAAAGTAATTGAGGGTTAAGAGGCACATCAAGGCAAAAGCTGCCAAGATTAAAGCCGGTCCCGACAGCTCCGAGGTATAGAACAGCGCAATAACTAAGATTGCACCGATATCATCAAAGATCGCCATCGATAAGAGGAAGATCTTAAGCGAGGCAGGCACACGGGAACCTAAGAGCAGCAATAAGGCCAAGCTAAAGGCAGTATCTGTCGAGGTCGGAATCGCCCAACCGCGCATCGCAAAGGCATTATCGTAGTTAAAGGCGATAAAGAAGAGGGACGGGAATACGATACCGGCAAAGGCACCTAAGCTCGGCAAGATGATATTGCGCCGATCCGAGAGGTGGCCCTTGATAAACTCGATCTTTAGTTCCAGGCCAATCGAGAAGAAGAAGATCGTAATCAGGCCATCGTTAATCCACAGCAGCAGTGGTTTAATGAGCGAGAAATCGCCAAACACAACGCCTGCGCTCATCTCCAGCCAGTGACGATAGCTCGTCGAATACGAGCCATTTTGCAATACCAGCGCTAGGACGGTACAAAACATCATAATGACGCCGCCTGTGGCATCATTATGGGCAAATTCTTCTAACTTGCGCGGAAGCTGCACTTTAAGTGAAGCCAACCACTGTCGAGCCATCGTGTACCCCCTATTTATATGCTGAATAACCTCGAATGCAAGACCCACCTAGTCTTACCACCACATTGTTACATGAAAGCCCCAGCGCTCCAATACTTTTGCGTAATTCTTTGCAACTAGCCAAGCACTCCAAAACCAACGCAAGCATAGCCCGCGCCGCCAAAAATAGTGCGCAGCGTGCACCGAAACTTAACGCAAGCGTTTATTTTGCCCCGCAACGATCAAAAAGCAGCCCAGCATTTGACCTGTACCCCACATTAGGCCAAGATGCCCCAGTCCTTATGACGACCACTTGGCAACCAAACTATTTGGTTCAAGGTTCACCCGCAACCGTGAGCCCCCAACAATTTGGTCTGCCTCACCTTATTGCTCGGACGAATTGCTATGCTGCCAGTGACTGCCTCCCACGATCCTGCGTTCACCACCAATGTGCTCCACGTGTTAGGTGCCCCCAGCATTGCCCTTGGCGCTAGCCTGCCGGCCGCCACGCAAGATCTCACCCCACAGCCAGTCAAGTCAGCTGCGCACAGCACCTCCGTCCCCCAAGCAGTTAAGCCACCGCGCGATGGTACTTTCACCGAGTACTATCCATCCGGTGCCCTCAAGAAGGTCGAGCACTATGAGTCAGGTCAACTCAATGGCTTAAGCCAAGGCTTCTACGAAAACGGCCAGCTGGCCTACGAAATCCCTTACGAGCACGACCTATGCTCGGGTCTGGCGCGCACCTTCTACCCCAACGGCCAACTCAAGTGCGAGCAAGCCATCAGCTATGATGATCATGGCCGCAGCTGCGGTTATGCCCGCACCTACTACGAAAACGGCGTGACCTCATCAAGCAGCCTCCACCAACACGGCCTAGTCACCACCAAGCAGTTTTACCCATCAGGGCATACCATGCTTAGCACCACGATTGTTGATGGTTTAACTGAAGGCACCACCACCTGGTACTACGAATCAGGCGCGCTCAAGCGCACTATTCCTTTTAGTCACAGCTTGATTGAGGGCGTGGCCTGCGAGTACTACGAAGACGGCACGCTCGCCCGCGCCACGACGTACCGTCACGATTTGCCCCATGGCCCCGATCAAAGTTACGACGATCAAGGCAAACTCATTTTCGCCCACTATTACAACCAAGGGCAGTTAACTACCTCCCCACAACCAGCCTAAGCTGGCCAGCCTCACGCAACAGAGCGTGGTGAGCTTGTGTCGCTGCCAACCTGCACGACCAGAGAGCTTGAGCCACTGCAAGTTTGCACACGCACTGTGTTTGCGCCATTGCAAGTTTGCACGCGCGCTGCGTTTGCGCCACTGCAAGTTTGCACGCGCGCTGCGTTTGCGCCACTGCAAGTGAGGAAGGAAACTTGTCACAGAGCCCTTGCCACCCCCACCCCGGTTGCTATAATGGGCGCACTCCCTGAAATCAGACTCAAGTGCCTAAGCTACCGTAGGCACGTGCGCTCAGGCGCGGTCTACAGGCGAGCCCGACTGTGCAGTTGGTAACCACAAAGCCAACTAGGGATAAAAGCACAGCGAGGCCGTGTACCCCAAGGGTAGCAGAGGCTTGGTGCGATGAAACACCAAACTACCATTCCTACCAATTTCCCACTTTGGATGCGCTCTAATCGCGTCGGATTCTTGGCCGCAGGCTTTGCCATTGCCGCGTGGGCGCCAATTATTCCTTACGTTAAAGCTCGTTTTGGCTTAGATGAACACGGCTTAGGCCTACTCCTTTTATGTGTGGGCGGCGGTTCGCTCTTTTCCTCGCCTTTAGCAGGCTTTTTAACCGCGCGCTTGGGCTGCAAAATCCCGATCATGGGAGCCACTATCGTCTGGGCGCTGTGCTTAGTGCTCATCTTGGTTCTCGAGTACCTGCCCCTGCTCATTGTGATCTTGGTGCTCTTTGGTATGGCCGCCGTAATCTTGGAAGTGGTCTCCAATATCAATGGTGCGATGATCGAGCAGGTCACCGGGCGCACCATCATGAGCGGACTGCACGCACGCTACAGCCTGGGTGGTCTCGTGGGCTCTTTTGGCGTCACCAGCTTATTAGGCGCCAATCTCTCAGTCGAACTTGCAGCCACCATCAGCGCCTCGTTCTTAATCCTCATGGTATTGTGGCGCGGACGCAATTTGTTCACTGAGCCCGAGCTTCATCCTGAGCACCACGGTCTTAAAGTACCGGGCGGATCAGAGGACGGACAAGAAGCCCTGCCTGAGCGCATTTGGAGCAAACGCTATCTTCTGCACCCTACCGTGCTCATGATTAGCTTCATGCTCTTTGTGCTCTACCTGACAGAAGGCGCGATGCTTGACTGGTCGAGCGTGTTCTTGGTCGATGAGCGTGGCGTATCCCTTGAGCAAGCTGGATACGGCTATGCCGCCTTTGCCATCATGATGACCAGCATGCGCTTTTTAGGTGATCGCATTGTCCTTGCGATGGGGCGCCGTCGCGTCATTGTGCTGGGCACTATGATTATCTGCCTAGGCTTTACTCTGGCCGCCTTAATTGACCATGCCCTCTTTACTATCGCCAGCTTTGCCTTGATCGGTATTGGCTCCAGCAATGTCATTCCGCAGCTGGTATCCTATGTGGCCAAGGTCAAGGATGTGCCGATGAGTATCAGCGTTACGATCGTCAACTGCTTAGGTTTTACCGGAGTGCTCTTAGGGCCAGCGGTCATTGGCTTCTTAGCCCACCTGATTTCCCTGCACTTAACCTTTGTGGTACTGGGTGTCTTTACCTTAAGCGTTACCGCGCTAAGCCTAAAGAACTTGAGACAAAGCTAGCTGAACCTAATTTGGCCGGTATTAACCGGCGTAACCGAATCAGGCAAAGCGCGCTGAGTTTAGTTCAGCCGCCTGCCTGACTCTATCAGGCATAGCTTGCTGCGTCTGCAAACCCTCTTGGCTGCAAGCTGTGCCTGTCCTCATCTTAACCCATAAGCTCGATCTTGGCCTTAAAGCGCTCCAAGAAAAGCTTAGCCGGAGGTGGCAGGGTGCGATGACGGCCCCAAATAAGGTAGACCTGCGTGGTCAGCGCCGGTTTCATCGGGCGCTCACAGAGCTTAGGACTCCCCTGCACATTGATGATGCCGTCCATGGCAGGCAGCACTCCTATGCCTTGTTCCACCAACAAGGTCGCGTTATAGAGCAGGTTGAAGGTGTCGACCACGTGCAGCTGAGAATAACGCTGGCCAAACCACTGGCGTAGTCCCGCCGCCGAGCCATTATTGAGCTCTTGCGATGACATGATGAGCGGAATATCAAGCAAGTCATCAGGCGTGATCACTTTTTTGCGGCATAGCGGGTGCCCAGCAGGCAAAATCACGCTCCAGCGATCCAGCACTGGCAAAGTTAACACCTCAAAATGCTCTAGTTGAGCAAAAGGCTCGACCACCAAACCAAAGTCGTAGATACCTTGATCCAGGCGCACTATGGTCTGTTCGTAGTTGCCACTTTCAAGATTAAAGCGCACGTCGGGATGCTCTGCTTGAATGTCTGCAATAACTTCACTAAGCACGCGAAAGGCTGGGGTTTCGGCCGCACAGATATTAACTTGGCCCTCAATCTTTTGCGATAAGGTCTGAAACTCGCGCTCGGTATTGCCCACCAGCTCAACAATCGCCCGCGCCCGCTCCACAAAGAGTGCGCCCTCTGCAGTCAAAGCCACGCTATGGGATCTCCGCACCAACAGCCGTTGGCCGAGCTTGCTCTCCAAGTCTTTAATCGCGCGCGACAGACAAGGCTGCGTCACATGCAAGTGGTGCGCGGCCTTAGTGATATTGCCCGTCAAGGCCACTTCCAAGAAGTAGCGTAGTTCCCGAACCTCTAGCATCAGCGCCTCCGCCGTAACCCAACCTGCAAAAGCAATAGCCTATGATACAATTTGCCACAACTTGGTGCATTGACCGATACAAGGAGCTGCTATGAGCTTAGAGACTTTAATGAGCCTCGATTTTTGGATGGGCGTCCTGCTCATTTTCGCGATCTTTCTCACTATCTACTTTTTCATTTACTGGCGAAAGCGCTAAACGCGCCCACGCATGGGCCCTATCGCCATCGAGCAACAAAGGGCCTACTGCAGCGCAGCTCAAGCGCACCACCGCGCTCAATGAGTAAACCTTAGTCCGATACCACCTCGGACTCGTCAAAACTACCCAATGACATCATCAGGCGCACCAGCTCTCCTACCTTGCCCTCAGCCTCCAATCCCATTTGGGTAAGGCTAATAGTGAGTGTGCAATAATCGCTCTCACTTATCTCAGCTCCATCGAGATAGGCCTCAACCACAGGCAAATCCTCAGGTTGGAATGAGTCGATCCATCCCATCAACTCCTGCACAAAGGCGTCAGTCATAGCATCGTACTGTGCCCGCGTCACCTGACGTGGCTTACCCTTATGTAAAGCCCCAAGCGTGAAAACGTTGAGCTGAGTATCAAGCATCGCTTGAAGTTGCTTACTGCTCATGGTCTTAACGACATCCGCATTAACATCTTTGTTTTGGGCCAGCGAGTCAATTGTTAAGACACCATTAGCATAGAGCACACAATAGTGCGGCTCCATCCGGCTCATCATGTCACTTTCTAAGGACAAGAACACTTTGCGGTCATCGTCTGAGAGATAGGTGAGCCCCGCACTCATATAGCGTCCAAAGATGTCACCGATCCACCCGGTCAAAATAGCGCGTGACTGCTCTGGAGGAAGCTCAAACAGCTTGACTCCATAGGTATCAAGAAGCTCATCGACCATGCTAGGGATAATCTGGGTTTGGTTGAATAGTCGATCTTGGTAGTCCAAGAAAATTGCCTTTTTCTCGGCACTCAGAAAGCGATTTGCTTCTATGCTACTTTGCGCACGTGCAATGGCACTGGCTCTAACTTGCGCATACATTTGCTCACGCAGTTCGCGTGGGATCGTATTCTCTTGCGCCCACGCCGTTTGCCCCAACGTCCACAGCACTATTGCTGCCAGCAGCAACCAAATTTTGCGCGCCATAGCCCTCTCCTTACCTGACCGCAGTGCGCTCAGCATAGCGCGTCCCTGGTCACCTGTCATTGAGCGCGGCCTCAAAACGAGCGGTACGAAAAAGGCGCCGCCTCCACAGGAAGTAGGCGCCTATGAGCACAATCTCAGCTAGATCTAAGACCACTCATCCTCGTAATAATAGCGACGTGGGCTGTATGGGCGCTCCCAAGTGTCGCCCGAGCGCGGGGCACGCTCATAGTAGCGCGCATCATCATGGCACCAACCGCCGTGATGCCAGCCGCCGCCCCGGTGCCAGCCGCCTCGGCCGCAGTGGGCTAAAAGCTGAATCGAGCCCTCATCAAGACGCATGGTCCACTCATCGCCCCACTCGTCTTCGTCCTCGTCAGGCTCATCCTCATCGGGCTCCCACTCATCCTCGTCCCACTCATCCTCGTCCCATTCGTCTTCGTCGGGCTCCCATTCATCCTCATCCCAGCGATGGTGGCCCCATCGTCCCTCATCATGATGGCGGTCATGAGCGCGCCAGCCATCACGCGCTGGGCCCGAACCAAAGCCCTGCGGCTGAGTCCCAGTGCTGCCGTTTTGCAGCAACTGATCTTCCATTGCGTCGTAACCATCGCGTGCCTGCGCCGAGCAGCTCAGCGCCACAATTGCTGCTCCCACTAAGAGTGAACTCCAGATTTTGTGCGCCATTGCGACCTCCCTGCTAAACGTCAACCTACCCCAAGCTTAGCCCATGGTGGGCCCAAAACCAAAACGCCAACTCCCGATTTGAGAGTTGGCGCTTGAATTTGAGCGTAACGCTTGAAATGATGAGCGATCTCACTTAGTCGTCCCAGTCATCATCATCGTCGTCGTCATCATCGTCCCAGCGATCGTCATCATCCCAATCGTCGTCATCATCGTCGTCCCAACGATCATCGTCATCCCAATCATCGTCAGCGAGCAAGATCTGCTCTTGGCTATCGAGCCACGAGAGCGTCTCTTGGGTGACGCTGCTGCCCATTGGGTCTGCGCTTAACGGCACGGCGTGAGTGGCACTCCCCACAGAAGTCAGGGCTAACACCGCTAGTAAAAGTTTAAGTAAAGGGGCTTTAGTCATAGCACGGCTCCTTGTTGCTCAAGAAAAGGCTTATTTCTACCTTCGATGGCATTGTAGCCAAAAGCTATCAATGCTTTGTTAAGTTTAGATTAAGTCAATCTATGAAACGCTTACCCTGTGAGGTAAATCACAGTCATAAAGACAATTATGTGAGCAAGCCAGGCTCCAATCTACCAGTTGTTCCACACATTTTCTTTTATGGAGCACGTTAATTTCAGCCAATTATGCGCGCTGCCGCTACCTATTACGCACCACGATAAAGCGGGTTGACCGTACAGGGAATGAACAGTTTGGCCGCTTTTAACGTATGCCAAATCTTGGCACCCAGTAGTGGTGCGGGCTTGATGAGGTTATTTATCGCCCTTGCTGTTACAGCATGCTCACTGCTGGCGCTCCTAGTTGTAACTATTGCACTATTTTAATACACAGTTTTGAAACTTCCAAAACAGTGCACTCATGCTCCATGAGATGGATAGTCCCGTGAAATTCGTTGATCTTCGGCCATAAATCGCCCAAAATTAGCACCAACAGCACCAAACGAGCACCAAAAGCGCGATGAGATTCGCATAAGTGAATTTTAAAATCGTTGTCTATTTTGGTGCAATTTTAGAAAAAGCTGATGTTTATCGCCTTTTTCTACCGTGAAGCCAAGCCGGGCAGCTTAAAGCTTTTTGGACTGCTGCTTTGAGTGTGCCTTGCCTTGCTTTACTTGGCTTCACGGGCTGTTTCGCCCTCAGGCGAGCTCTTTTGCTCATCTCTTACTTTTGCTCATTACTTTGCTTTCTACTATCGGGGTTTAGTCCCCATGGAGCCTGATGCTATGACCTACCAAGAATTAAAAGACTTAATTAAGACCCACCAGGTCGAGTTTGCCGATCTGCGCTTTGTCGACACCAAGGGCAAGGAGCAACACATCTCACTGCCTGCTGAGGCCATCGATGAGGACTTCGTCAAAGAAGGCAAACTCTTTGATGGCTCGTCTATCGGGGGCTGGCGCGGTATCGATAAGTCCGACATGCTCTTAATGGCCGACTTAGATACCGTCTTCTTAGATCCGTTCTTTGAGACGCCTACCGTCGCAATCCGCTGCGATATCTTGGAGCCGAGCACCTTAAACGGCTATGACCGTGACCCACGCTCCATCGCTAAGCGCGCCGAGCAATACCTACGTGCCACAGGGATCGGTGATGCTGCGTGCTTTGGCCCGGAGCCTGAGTTCTTTGTCTTCGACGACATCCGCTTTAAGACCGGCATGTCCGGCTCCATGGTCGCGATCGATGACATCGAGGCCGCTTGGAACTCCGATAAAGTCTACCCTGAGGGCAATAAGGGCCATCGCCCAGGCGTCAAAGGCGGCTACTTCCCAGTACCTCCAGTTGATTCGGCCCAAGAAATGCGCTCGCAGATGTGCCTTAAGATGAAGCAGTTAGGCTTAGTCGTCGAGGCGCACCACCACGAGGTGGCCACTGCCGGGCAAAATGAAATCGCCACCCGCTTTAACACCTTAACCAAGAAGGCCGATGAAGTTCTGCTCTACAAATATGTAGTTCAAAACGTCGCCGCTTCGTTTGGTAAGACCGCAACCTTTATGCCTAAGCCGATGGCCGGCGATAACGGCTCGGGCATGCACTGTCACCAGTCGATTGCTAAAGATGGTCGCAACATCTTCGCGGGCAACCTCTACGGTGGTCTGTCCCAAGAGGCGCTGTGGTACATTGGCGGTATTATCAAGCACGCCAAGGCACTCAATGCCTTTACCAACCCTTCAACCAACTCCTACAAGCGCTTAGTTCCAGGCTTTGAGGCTCCGATCATGCTGGCCTACTCGGCCTCGAATCGCT
>CALXXU010000019.1 GCA_944392765.1 uncultured Anaerobiospirillum sp. | reverse complement strand
AAAAAAAAAAAACGCACCTATCTTATTAGCTTGTGCTATTTTGGTGATAATTTGCCGTGCTAAAGAAAGCTGGTTTTTGAGGTACGAACCGCATCGGCGGGCGTGGCGTAAAAGTAAGGCCCCAGGAGCGGGGCCTTAATAGATTTGGAGCTTTCTTCTTAATTGAAGTTGTAAATGCGCTGGGAGCGCAGCTCGTCGCTGATATAGCGCGAGTGCACTGTGATTAAGGTGATTTCGCCGGAGTTGCCTAGGCGAATTGGGGCGGGCGCCCAGCAGTTGGTGCCGGAGCTGACGTAGAGCTGCATGCGCTTGGTGATGCTGTACAGACCGCTCACAAAGCCGCCATTGCTGTTCTTGACCCAGCCACTTAAGAGTGGAGCCATACCGCCATAGGTGCTGCCGGTTAACATCAGGTCAAAGTTGTCTTCGGAGAGCTGGTTTAAGGCCACGGTATAGGCTGGGCTATCACTTAAGACCAAGTTGAAGTCAGCCCGCTTGACGCTATCGTTGGTCAGAGCATAGAGCAAGCGCTCGTGGCTGGTGTTCTCCTTCCAGTGGAGGTTGTGCCAGCATGGGCAATTGGCCGCATCAATCGGGCTCATCTTGCTGTGTTCTAATTGCGTGTGCTGATAGAACTCTGGGTTAAAGCTGCCATCAACGGCGTTAAGCTCACTATTGAGCTGAGCGAGGCTGGTCACCTCAGCTAAGCTTTGGTTTGGCTCTTGCGCACTGAGGTTATGGTTACTACTTCCTGCGAGCGCCGTGGCCTGGGTCATGAGATCCTGAGTTGCACGCACGCATGGGCCTTGCGACTGCGGATCGGTACTGAGGCAGGCTTCACAGATTCCTCCGTCCATAGCATTAGCGGTGGTGCCCGCCTCTTGGTGGAGACAGTTTCCATTTTCATCCATGCAACCAGAGCTGATATCAGCCATCATGTTATCGGCCACCGGCAGAAAGCCACTGTTAGGGGCAATGCCGCTGTTGAGCGATTGGGCTTGGCTATCTTGGGTGCCATAAGGGGTGATGCTGATTTCGGCGTGAGGTACCTCTGCGCTGGTAGCCAGGGCGCTGGCAGCTGGAACACTGTCACTTGGTGCGACCGCGCGTGAGCTCTCAGCCGCGCGCGAACTTGCGGCCGGACGCTGGCCGTGGTCGGTGTTCGTAGCGATGGCGTGATTGGCAGCAATCGTAGCCATCTTAGCCACACGTGCGGCGATGCGCTGCTGCACGAAGCTTGCGATCTGGTCAGCAACAGCGGCTGCTTGCCCTACTGGGCTTAGGTCATGCTGATTTGCGCTTAACGTGCTCGGATTGTGCAGCTCGTTTGAGGCTAACACTTGCCAGGCGTGGCTCTCAGCTTGCTGAGCGACATTGTAGGCGGCAAGATAGCGGGCACTGTCCGTCAGAACCGGCGGCGGTGGCAGCTGGTCAGTCGTGGTCATCCTCTCGTCATAAACCGCATGCGCCAGTCCCATCGTCGGATCGGTGGCGTAATTTAAAAATTGCGCCATCTGGCTCTTGCTGTCGGCAATACCAGTGACACATAAATTGGCCAGACCCACATTGATGTTCTTGCTGGCGTTGGTCAGGAAGTACATATTGGTGTCGGCTTGATCGGCATAACGGTGCAGAGCTTGGCTGTAGAGGTTGGAGTTGTACTCATCGCCGATTAAGACGAAGACGCCCATACTGGCCTTAAGTCCAAATAGCGGAGCCATACGCCGTTCGATTAAGTCAGGATCGCCGTGGGCAATGGTACCGGTGAGCACCACTAAATCAGGATGCATCTCCATCACCTTGCTCACGATATTGGTGGTGCGAGAGCGCGGATACAGACCGCCAATATTGAGGTCAGATAACTGTACGATTTGCAGTCCCTCAAACTCGACTGGTACGTCGAGGGTGACATCGACGTACTTGACCTGCGGCATATTGAGGGCTTGCACCGTGCTAAATACCGCTACGGCGTTGAGTATGATAAGACAGCTTACGGCGCAGGTGGTCCCGATGGCACGCCACGGCAGCTTGGCCCAAAAGCCTAATTTGTGCTCAGGCCGCGTGGAAATAAAACGGTGATCGTGGCTTAACTCCTGTTCGTCCTGCATGCCAAACTCAATGGCGCGCTGGGCTAATTCCTGATAGTAGGACGAGCCTTGCTCGTGGTGTAGGGCCGACTTGGCCTTAGCCACTAAGGAGCGCAATTTTCCTTGCTCTAAACGCTTACCAGTAGCACGGGCAGCAGCGGCCACCTGCATTAGGGTTTGCGGCATGCTTTCAGCGCTGTTCAGACTTTCATCCAAGCGTTGTAAATCTTCGGAGTTGGCGATAATCTCGACATTGCCCGGTAAAGTCTTGGGATCAAAATCCGTGCATTGATCGACAAAGTCGCTCTCGCCGCCAAAGAGGCTATTGGCTAAGGCACGGGCGCCTTCGCTGGCGGAGGTATTGGTCTTGAGATCTGAGCGATAGCCGTGTTGATCGTAGATGCGGGTATCGATGACGGTGCTATTGCCGGTGCCATCACTATAGGTGATCTTGTCTGCGTCGCCGCTTGACCAAGTGATAGTGCCGACGCTGCGCAGCTGATCGTGCTCGGCTTGAATTTCGCGGTTTTTCTCGAGCGAATTTTGGCTGGTGGCTAAGTGCTCTAACTCTTGGGCAGCACGACGGGCAGCTTGCGCCTGAGCAAAGGCCTTACGGCGCTGGAGGCGCTCTTTGACCTTGGAGCGCGCCAGTTGATAGCGCAGCTTGCTGTAGGCGCGCCCCAAACGGGTCGACCTTTTGCTGACGTGGTAACGGGCTTTGAGCTTGCGCTGGCTTTTGCGTATGACCCAGCGCACAAACACCACGAAATAGATCAAGCCCGCAATGGGAGCGGCAAAGAAGAGCAGGTTGGTCGCGAAGGTGGTGGCGTAGAAGACAAAATGCGGCACGGCCAAGACATGGAGTCCGCCGTAATAGACCATCAATTGGTGGCTTGCGGCCGCAAGAGAGAGCAGCGCGACTGTGATCAGTCGTACCGTCAGCTTCATGCGTATTAAGCGGCTGATGCCGAAAAATACGATCCATGAGAGCACAAAAATCATTGCGCTGAGCATGAGGTTGCTTTGAGCCATAAGCACCAAACCTTCAATCGATACGAAATGATCAACCTCAGGCATCCCTGCCTTAGGGGTAACACGCCGATTGTGCGTCTTACAGCCGACCAAACGTTCCGACTAGAGCCCAGTCCTTTGGGCCTCTTATTTAGATAACGGCAAAAATAAATCTTTTTTTACCCAACATTGGTGTCTTGGCGCTTGGTTCACGGTTTTTACTGATCAAACCGGTGCGATTGGAGTTAACGTTGCGCACGGGGCAAGCCGGCGTGCGCTGGGGTTTGAGATAAGCCCGAAAGCTTGGTTTGTGGCCAGTCCTAGGGCTCTTATTTTTTTTTTTTTCTGTAATTGCGGAAGAGGGGCGCTTCTGACTAGATGAGGGCTAGAGCCCTCATGCTGCAATGAGAGTGTTGCAGCCATGAAACGGTCTTAGGCCGGTCAGCTGTAACACAGTAAAGTGCGCTCAACTACAGGCCCGCTACCCCATGCGGATAGATCGAGAAATGCTTGCTCTTCGGATTCATTGTACTGATAAGCTGTTCTTTTGGATAGAGCAAAAATCAAGGCAAAGCGCATAAAATTGCGCTTGTCGTATATCTAGCTCCCACGAAACTGATAATTGAAATCAGGTCGCGGCAGGGGAATTTTCAACTTAATGTTGCGTAGTTGTATTTATGAAAATTTCCAACATGCGCGGCAAGTTGCGCCCTAGCTCAAACCGTGCTTTGTGTTACGAGCACGCTAATAAAGATTCCTTGTTTTAAGCCAAATTATCGTGCCTTTTTAAGGTTTGCGTTCAAGCTGCGTTTGACGCTCAAGACGCGCTGCTCGCTCCATTCATGAAATAAATTTGCGTACTGAGCAGAGCAATATTGCGCCGAAATTAGGGCTTAAACTTTGCGTAAAATGTGATAAAAATCACGTTTCATTCAATTGGTGGTGGTACGCGAGTGCTCGACTAGCGGTAGTAGGAACGCGTAGGGTAGCGGTTGCATCGGTGCAACCAAATTTGTGCCGAATATGGGGTAATTTGTAAATAAATCGGTGCGCCTAGGGCTAGCCTCGCTGCAACGGGCATGGCTGTAGGCCAGCGCGGGGCTTGATTTGGGCTTTCACGTGGATAAAGCCCATATTTACGGGCTTTGCGCTCAGAGTTAGGGGTAAAGCTCTGGCTTTTATTGCGTGGCGCGCTTTGATTTAGGCGGCAATTGGGACGGGCTAGGCTGATTTTAAACTTGCATTTGGGCTCATATTTTGCGATTGTGTAAGCATTGCAGAAGAGGTGTTCTGCGCCAATTGCGGTGCTTTGCGCTAATTCTGCCAAGGTAAGGTGGCGCTCGTTCGCCGCCGTAAAAACAGGCGAGATTTGTGTTTGCCTGAGAACAGGGTATGTGCCCGATTGTCCAAAGTGCGTCTTGGCTCACATGCACCTAGTGTCATGCTCAATTTTTTGGGGGTGCGCTGGGGGTAGAGCAGGGCCGCTTTGCCACCTAGGCGAGAGCTTGTCGCTTATTTCTTCTACGTTTTTGCTGCGCTTGCTAGTAGTTTAGGCGGGTTTTGGATCGGAGCCGTGAAGAGCACGGCTGGTTGTAGTTTGCGCCCTTTGACCATCTCACTTTATGCACTCCTTCCATCGTATTAATTGGCTCGCTGACTTTTGAGCTCAGATTGGCTCAAAGCGGCAGCGGCGGTGGTCAAGCGTGGGCCTCTGAGTGCGATGCGCACAAAGAGCGGGCCAGCTGGTCGCAGCTATCAGTTCCCATGTTCTTGGATGTTGATAAGTGCTGGCATTGCGTCCAAGGAAGAGGCCATTATCCTCAAACAATGGATCCCTTAGGTTCGGCTCCAGGAGTTTTCAGCTACTCCTCCGACTGCTAGATATGTCTGGTAATGACCAGTTTGTCGTTGAGCCTTGTGACCTTCCAGTCCTGCCATAAGCTAGGGCCTTAACCGAAGATACGCCTTGCTTGATCTGCCGATTGCAAGGTTATGCTGATTGAAGTCATCCTAGGTTAAGTGCGCTAGTGCAGAGCTTATCAGCCCCCTCCATGACGAAACTGCATGTTTGAGGGTAAAAAGAGTGGTTCGTAAGTCGTACGTGCCCACGTCAGATCTAGAGCCAACCCCTTACCTTGCGCACTGAGTAGAGTGCTTTTGCTGCTCAGTGACTACAAGGCAAGACTGATTACAGGAACATGGCATGTTACCTCAAAAGCTTGTTTTGTAACTTAGAAGCGGTGAACCACGCTTGAGTGACCACGGGACACCTCCTATATAAATAAGTTCCCGTGCGTTGAAAGTTGAGAAACTTGCAGTAGCTTCTTTGACGGGGGCTAGCGCTTGAGATTGAGTTCATCCGTGCTAAGGGTGAGGTAGCCCCCAGTGCCCAAGCTTGAGCGAAGGTGCTGGGGGTTATATTTTTCCACAGGGCAAATTGCGCCTGCCAACCTCGTCCGCCAACTGGTCCGCAAGCCTCATCCCGCCAAGCTCGTCCTCCATCATTGGCCCCCGCCAACCACGTCCTTCAACAGCACTTCTCAACAGCACTTCTCAACCGCATCTCTCAACCGCGTTTGCTCGTGACTTTGTGCACCAATATACGGCATAACCAGCACTGATTTATGTCATGAGCTTCCATTTTGGTGCAACAGGCTATCAATCTGCGCACTAAATTGGCATTGAGCAGCAGGGCCGATTAGGCTAAGGGGCGCGCAAACTTATCGCATAAATAAGCCAAGGTTCAGGTATCTAGCCTCAACTTGGGTACGCGGGATCTAAATGCGGGATCTGACCTTGGTAAAGTTGCCTACTAGCTCCAAAACTAGGTGCATTTTTTGCGTTACACTTGCTCTACGATCTTGTGCTTGAATTTTGCTTTGCCGCCCTTAAACGTCACGTTCATGCATTAAGTGACGGCATCTAGACACTATCTTTGGTGTTGGCTGCGAACGAGTCAAGATCAGCTTGCTAAGCAGGGTTATGTGAGGACTGCTCATGAACTGGTATTTTTCGCTTAAACTCAAGACCAAGCTGTTATTCAGCTTTGGTGTCATTATCGCTTTTACCGCCATCATTGCGTTAACGGCCTTGTACTCGCTGCAGCGTACCCGCACGGCGGCTGACACGATCAACTGGACCCTGCAAGAACGTTATCAGCGCGTTGAGAATGTGCTCGTGACTACGATTTCGCTGCAAGAGAACATGATCATCTGCATCAACCGCTACCATCAAAATCCGTCCTTGATCGATCAAATCAATCAAGAGTTCGCAACCTTAAAGGCGCAAAGTGGTGAGTTGCAGTCATCGCGCTTTCCTACTGAAATTGGTGCGATTAAGCAAGGTATTAGTGCCTTGGAGAGCCTTTACTCGGGTAAGATTCGCGCTGCGATGGACGCGGATGATGTCACCTCAGCTGCGCAAACCTACGTAAGCGAAGCGCTCCCGCTGTTCACGACGGTTTTGAATAATATCAATAAGGTGCAGGACTCTCAGATCAAAGGTGCGGTCGCCACAGCAGAGGCTGCCGCAAGCAGCGAGCCGATCGCGGTTATTTCGGTGGTATCGCTTTTGGTGCTGGGCTTCTCCTTTATCGTGGCCAATTTCAGCGGCAATTACTGCAAGCGCGCGATCAATAACGTGATGGGCAGTATCCGCAATATCGAGAACTATGATCTGGTTACGCCGGTTAAGCTTATGCATCGTGATGAGTTTGGCCAGCTAGAAACCAGCTTAGAGAGCCTGCGCAAAATGGAAGCGGAGGTGATTGGCGCCATGCGTGATGCCAGCGCTGATGCGGTGGCCAGTATGAAGTCCATTACCGAGAATATGAAGTCGCTCGAGGAAAATGCCCACGATACCCAAAATCGCACCATAACGGCGGCCGCCGCCTCAGATGAAATGGTTTCGACCACCTCTGAGATTGCTCGTAATTGTGAGGAGGCCACGGCACTTTCTAACAAGTCGCGTGATATTACCAATCAAGGTATCGCTCAGGCTAAGGATTCGATTCAGAGCATCTACAAGCAGTCGGAGCTGACCAAGGAAGATAGCAAGCAGATCTCGGCTATGATCAATCGCTCGCGCGATATTTCGACTATCGTCAGCACTATCGATGAGATTGCCTCGCAAACTAACCTCTTGGCCTTAAATGCTGCCATTGAGGCCGCGCGTGCCGGTGAAGCCGGTCGTGGTTTTGCCGTGGTTGCCGACGAAGTTAGAGCTTTGGCTACTCGCACCAGCTCGTCGATCAATGAGATCACTGATACAGTCCACTTAATCGAGCGTGATGCCAATAATGCCACCGCCTCGATGGAGCGCTCGGTCAACGATATGGACGATATCGCCAAGGAAACTTCTGGTCTTGAAGATGTGCTCAATAGCATCTTGAACCAAGTTCATGAGGTCAATGACCAAATCACCCATATCGCCGCCTCGGTCGAGGAGCAAAGCGCCGCTACTGCCGAGATTGCCTCTCATATTCAAGAGTTAACCAATAGTGCTCAGGAAGTAGCTCGAGTTGCCAGTGACACTGGTTCTATCATCACCAACACGGCCTCGGATATCGAGTCCTTGAACGCACGTCTGTGCCATTTCAAGATCTAGGTGTCCATAAGGCAGGGGGAGCGCTCAGACTGCTTACAGCTTGCCTCTGCCCTGAGTTTGTTGTCTCCATGCCTGCCTGAGCTTTGCCCATGCAGGCATGATTGTTTTTATTCGGAACTTGCTGCGCCGCGTTAAGTCTTTACATTCAGCGTTTCATTAGGTATTTTGCTAGCTTTAATTAATTGAGTTTCATTGGTTGAGGGTACGGTCGTGGCTCACGAACACGAAGATAAGCGCGCACAAGACCTGAAAACAGGTTTGGCTTCGGTTGATCTGTCTAAGTCGATGCCCGATCAGGCCTCCAACGAAGCGCAAGACGTGGTACGGGTGTTAAGTGTGGGCCCCGAGCGTGAGGTCAAGCAGCCGTCTGCGCTTGTGATGAATCAGGCCGGGCAGGACTTCGTTAAAGTCCAAAAGATGTTAGATGAGCTCGAGCCCGTGCTCAGTGACCACGATCGTGGTCATTCGGTGCTCACCTCGCTGCTATCCTCTAAATTGGATAGTGAGCTCATCGATAGCCATGGTCAGCCTTTAGGAAGCAATCTTGCCCCAGATCCCCGCTCCGAGCGTTTCTATCATGATCTCACCGAGCTGACTAAACGCCATTTATTGATCGATAAGACCGACTTTCTCTCTTCCTACTTAGGGGGCGAGCGTCGTTTTGACCTGATTGCCCGTCCTTTGGGTATGGGCAAGACGGTGCTGCTTAAGATTATTGCCGCGCTTTACAGCGGACGTCATGAGGTTTTACCTGATAATTTAGCGGTGCTGCGTGATTGGCAGGAAGAGCCCAAAGACGTTATCTATCTTGATTTTGCCCAGATGTGCTACAGCCAAGCGGATGTAGTGCACCATTCTTATCCCACCACCGAAGAGTTAATCTCAGGTCCTTATATCTGCGGTACTGATATCTTAAATCGCCGTCGCAGCCAAGGCTTGATTGCGCATATGGCCGAGCTTGATTATCAGTTTTATCGTGGGGACTCCTTTGCGGCTACCTTCTACGATCAGCTCTATCAGCAATGCACGCACTTGAGTGATGTCAAAACTGTAAATGACCTGGAGAGTGCATCAGGTGAAGACTTTAGTGGCATCTTAAGCAGCGTGGTCGATCGTATTGCCTTGTTGCAGGTGATGCGTTTATTGGACGCGTGCCAAGAAAACAGCCGCGTGCTCATCATCGATAACTTTGATGCTCCGCTTTTGAGCGTAATGCATTTACCTGAGTGCTATAACCTGCGCGCCAGTCTGTTATCGCGCCTGTTGTTGCTCTTAAGTCAGCACGGCAAGGCTTTCCGCCATATCTTAATCAGTGCGCAATGTGCCTTGCCGGAGTTAGGCTGGCAGCCTCATGATGACGGTGAGGTGGTCAACTCCGACTTAAACAGCGCGCGCTGGCAAAGCCCTGAATTTGCAACGCGCCTGGGCTTTACCGTGGCTGAGCTCAAAGCCCAAGTGCCTAAAGAGGTGGTCGAGCGCGTTTATGACTATTTAAGTCTTAATTACGCGATCGCGGACGATAACGCGCTCTGGGAGCTTTTTGCCCAAAACTTTGGTGGCTACAGCATCGATCGCGAGCATGAGGTTTTGTTGCCGCGCTTGGTGATCGCTCAGCTGCGCCAGCCTGATACGCACTTTAATCCAGTATTGAGTTATGACCACGACACCTCGCCGTTCCTGGAGCCGGTCGAGGTCATGCCCGATCTTGATATTCTCTATCTGCATGCTATCAGCCGCATGCCGTTTGAGTCTTTAATTCGCTTCTTCAATACCGTGCTGCGCGGGCGCTGCTACGCAAGTCCCGATCTCTATCAGCTGCCGCTGACCATTGCGGGCTATCCGGATCAAATTCCAGGTCGTGACAAGATCGAATATGGCTCTTCCAAGAAAAAGCGTGATGCGGCTAAGTCGGCAGAGGATAATAAGGAGCAAGCAGAGGACAGCAAGAAGCAAGTAGGGGATGCTTCAGCTAGTCATGACCAAGCTCAAGAGAGTAAGGAGCAAGAGTCAGCAGCTAAACCTGAGGACTTGGAGCATTATGCCGTGCGCCCTAGTGCTGAAGTGCCGCTGGTACCGCCGCGCACTAAGCAAACGAGTCGTCGCCGTAAGCTCACTGTTCAAGCGCAGCAAGATAAGGAAGCCACCCAAGATCGAATTGACGCTATTCTCGGCTTTGGTGAGCAAGTGCAAGCACCTCGGGCCAGCCGCTTAACTCAAGGGCAAATGATGCTCCAGGATCTGGTTAAGCACCTCAATAATGCTGCGGTCTTGAAGTCGCAACGCAAGGGCGATCAGGCTGCAGGCCTTGATTATTCTAAGGTCCAGACGGCGCTTCAGAATTTGGAAATTCAGGCCAAGAGCAGCGCGCTGCAAGGCTTGATGCCTGATTATGACTTGGTCGGTTACTTTGATAACCAGCCGGAGGCTACTGCATCTACTTCGGGCAATCCTACTTTAGCCAACGCTTTGCGCATGACGGTGGAGCAGGCCAATGCTATTGCTCAAAGCAAGCCGGAAACGGTAGCGCCGTCACCAGATCCGGCTATGGCTGAGGCTATGCCCGATGAGATCCCAGAGCTTGACGATAAGCTCATGGTTCGGATCAACTCGGAAGAGACGGATCGTCAGGTGGCCTTGGATGTGCTCAAGAAGAAGCGCGACTTTGAGAACAATGTCTTGCAGGCGGCTTTTGAGCATACCGATGCGCGCGCCGAAGGCGGCTTCCCAACGGTTAACAGTGAGGATCTGGCGGCCTTAGAGCGCTTGACCAAGAACGCGCAAACCGGGCCTACCGGGATAGAAATCGATGAGAATGCCCCAGATCAGATCATGGCCGAGGTGGCACGTCTTGATTTGATCCGTGCACGTATGGCGCGTTCGCGCAGCTCCAAGCATGATCCGGTTAAGCGGATGCCCTTTGAGCTTGCGGATTTGCTGCGTGCCTTAGGCTTTTTAACTTACAGCCGCGAGCGCTCGCTGCCTAATCTCGACTTAGTGCCTAATCGCTACATCTATCGCAAGCTGCGCTTAATGGTCTTAGCTGTGCTCTTTCGTGCCGATTGCCCGCTCAACTCCAAGTCTGAGGGCAAGCTTTCTGAGGCGTTAGGACCGAGCAAGCGGGTTCGCCGGGAGATTGAGTATGATTTCACCGCAGCCTTAGATCAGGTCGAGCACCTGCACACGCTCTTTAAGATCGCGGGCTTAGATGACATGTTTAAGACGGTGCAAGGCAAGCGCTCCCCTGAAGATTTGCGGATGGAGATCGGCGACTTGCCGGACTTAACCTTAGATCCGGAGCACTTTTTCCCGGTCAAAGGCCAAGCTCCAGTCTACGTACCGCTTTTGACCAATATCATCAATTGGCT
The DNA here is from genome assembly GCA_944392765.1 of uncultured Anaerobiospirillum sp. Lineage (GTDB taxonomy): Bacteria > Pseudomonadota > Gammaproteobacteria > Enterobacterales > Succinivibrionaceae > Anaerobiospirillum. Next base: position 28,149 of record CALXXU010000019.1, on the reverse strand, counting down.
GAGCGTCCCAGGTCCTATCACCTTATCGGCTAACGCGGTCAATGAGGCGGTGGCGCTCTTTTGCCAGCTGCATCTGTCCCACGCCGAAGACTTAGCGCTCGGGCGCGACCTGCCTAAGATGCTGCGCATGGTGGATGAGCTTGAGGTCAGCCGTGCTGAGTCCGAGCAATTCCGCCGCGAGGTCGAGGCTGCGGCGCTAGCGGCGCAGCAGTATCACCAAGCAGCGGACAAGACCCCAGCCGCCGCTTCAGAGCAAGCCCCGGCCGCCGCTTCAGCGCAAGCCCCGGCCACCGCTTCAGCGCAAGCCTCGGTAGCTCCTACACAGAAGGCACCAGGTGCCGCCTCAAGCGCAGTTCCAGCAGCGCCCAATGCAGAGTCGACGCCCACAGCGCCCGCTCCTGCGGCGGATGCAGTCGCAAGTGCCGAGGCGCGCGCCGCTGAGTTAAACGCTAACGCAGCAGAGCCGAGCACGGCTGAAGCCTTAAGAGATGAGGCCTCTGCGGCAACTCCTGGGCATAAGAGCCCAGCGGCCGCGTACGGTCTCTTTATCTACGATGAAGATACCGAGCGTGACCCAGAGCTGGAGGCTCAGGCCTTAAGTGAGTTCAGTGCTAAGGATGCAACTCAGGCTGATGGCGCTGCTCAAGCAGATAGTGCCGCTCAGACTGATGCTGCCACTCAGACTGATGCAGCCGCTCAAACCGTGCGGGGTCTAACGCCAAATGAGGGCAAAGAGCACGCCTCGATTGAGGAGGCATTTGGGATCTCGTGGGACGATGACACCACACGCCTGCTGCAGCGCGCCCATGACTTGTCGCTCTACGATGAGTCGTGGCGAGGGGTCAACTTCTCCACGCGCCCGATTGAGGATGATAATAAGGCACGCAATGTGGTGCAGAAGACCCTGTCCTCAGAGGACTTTGATTTATCGCAGGCCTTGCTCGAGGTCGCAAGCGCCCAAGTGCGTCGTCACCACAATCTGACCATTTACACTCCTGGCAGTGCCATTGTGATCGAGTTTGCGCTCGCCAAAAACGAGGAGCAACTAAGTCAAATGACCTCTATGGCGCTCCATAACTTGGTGCATGTCGATTCTCCGCTGCAATCGGCCTTAGGTAAGAGCTCCTATGAGCTGGAGACGACCCAAGTACAACGGGTTCTTTTAGTGGGCTTAATTCAAGGACGCCGGGTCGTGGTACGCAAGGTCTTGGTGGTCGACGTTAACCAAGCCACAGCCGACTTTTAGCTAAGACTAAGCCGCAGCTCGGCTCTATCCGCGCTCTGTCCGCGCTCTATCCGCGCGCAGTTGCGCGCAGTCATCGCTCGATCCGCGCGCTTTGGGCGCGGCAGCGCCGACCATGGGGCTAAAAAAAAAAGCCCCAGGCGAGGGGCCTAGGGCTTCAATTACATGCTTCACAATAGAGGGTGGCCGTCGTGTGGTGTTGACGACGGCTCGATGTATGTCGTTGTGAATCTGGATTTAGCTGTGGAAGAGTGGGGTGGCTAAGTCGTGATAGGTGACCTTTTGGAAGGTCGCACTGCCATTGGTGCTGTACAGGGTTACGCTGTGATCCGTGCCAAAGAAGTTGGAGGTCATGGTGTCATAGCCGCCATCGACAAAGACCTCGATTGAGCTGTTATCGATGAAGATACGCAGCTCATGCTCCTTATCCCAATCAAGCTCTAAAGCGCGATAGGAGGTGGCGTTGAGATCTAAGCGGAATAAGGTCAGCGTCTTGGTCTGACGGTCGACAAAGAGGCGCAGCGAGTTGCCGAGGGCAATGCCGTATTGCTCGGCGTCGTTGTTCTGTGGTTTAAAGGTAAAGGACAGCTCTAAAGCACTGTTGGTGCTTAAGGTCTGAATGGTCGACTTCAAGGTGAGGTCGCCTAAAGCGTAGCTGGTGGTGCGCAGGCTCTCCACTTCCTTGACTGGAGCTTGGCACAAATGGCCGTCACGTAAGGTGATCTCACGCGGTAAGGTCAAAGCGCCGCACCAGTGGTCGCCATAGTTGAGGAAAGGCAGCTTCCACATATTCATCCAAGCTAGGACAATGCGGCGGCCATCAGGGGTCGCGGTCGATTGGGTGGCATAGAAGTCATGGCCGCGATCAACCTCATAGAGCTTGCCTTGAGCCTTAAAATGCATGCCATCAAAGGTGCCGGTCTGCCAAGAGTTAACCGAGGTGTTCTGGCGGTGGTAGCCAAATGGGGCTTGGCCCATCGGTGAAGTCGCTAAGACCCAAGTGCTCGCCTCACCTGCCTTACGCGGCAGCTCAAAGAAGTCTGGGCACTCATACATAAAGCTTTGATCTTCCATCTCCTTGACCACCGAGACGAATTGCCAATGTTGCAGGTCAGAGCTGGTGTAGTGACGAATTTCACCTTCGTGCTTTAAGTTGGTGGCACCAAAGACTACGTGGAAGAGGCCTGCTTCATCTTGCCAGACTTTAGGGTCACGGAAGTTGTGGATATCCTCGTGCTCGGGTTCAATCACCACGCCGAGCTTCTCAAAGTGGATGCCGTCAGTGGAAACTGCTAAAGCTTGCACTTCGCGGCAAATTGAGTTGTCACCTGCTTCCACTAAGACCTTATGGCCAGTGTAGATAAGGTAGAGCTTGCCGTCGTGCTCGATGGCCGAGCCCGAGAAGCAGCCGTCGCGATCGTAGTCCTCGGATGGAGCTAAGGCGACTTCCTCATGCTGCCAGTGGATGAGGTCAGTTGAGGTGGCGTGGCCCCAGTGCATTGGGCCCCACTTGGCATCGTATGGGTAGAATTGGTAGAAGATGTGGTACTTGCCTAAGGCGTAGCAGAAGCCATTAGGGTCGTTGATCCAACCATAGCGCGCGGCTAAGTGATAGCCTGGGTAGAAGCGCTTATTGACCTCGCAGGCATGCTCCGCGATAAAGGCATTGGCCTGAGCTAACTTGGCCTGGTGGTTTGCTTGATCGATCATGAAAATTCTCCGCTCCGTCGGCCCTAATTTGATTGCGCACAGATCCGACGGCATTGAAATCTGAGTGGAGCCTCTCACCCTAAGAGAGGCGGCGTGTTGCCAAGGCGGGCCCTTACCGCACACACACTCTCAAGGTAAGGACCGGCACTCTTTTTAGATATTGGCTTCCTTGGTGCCTGGTAAGGTCTTGTTGCTTAAAGCAAAGAGCGAGATGATGGTAGTGACCAGTACGAAGGCAGCCATCAGCAAGTAGGTGTGACCAAAGCCCCAGGTATCGTAGAGGTGACCGGCCACTGGAGCCAGGATTGCCGAAACAATTTGGCTGATTAAGGTCAGGCCCACTAAGTAGATGGTGGCCGACATAGCTGGGTTAAAGCGGGTCGTGATGTACTTGAAGAAGGAAATCATGACCATTGGGACTTCAGGGCCGTGTAACAGCTTGACCGCTGCGATGGCCCAGGTGCTGTCGACCAAGCCTGAAAGGCCAATACGACAGAACATGATGGTCGATGCGACAATCAAGCCGTTCTTAGCGCCGATCTTGTTAACGACAAATGGAGCCAAGAAGGTGCAGATAGTCTCGATGAAGACTTGGGTCGAATTGAGGAAGCCGTACATTTGAGCGCCTTCAGCCTGATCTGTGAATTTGCTCACAAAATAACGCATAAATTGTTGATCGTAGACACCATACATGGATGATCCTAAGACCCAAACAATTACCGCCCAAAATGCCGGCATTTTTAATAGATTGATAATTTCGACTAACGAGGTCTTCTTTTGATTGTCAATCTTGTACTGGTCGAGCATCTTGCGCGAGAACTGCTCAGAGGTGTTGAGCATGACCAGCATGATGAGGAAGATTAAGCCACCAAAGGTCGAGAGATAGAAGTTGTAGTGCGGGTCAATGTTAATGAGGATGCCGGTGAGGGCGACCGTCGAGGCCCAGCCTAAGGTACCCCACATACGGGCGTGGCCGAACTCAAAGCCTGCGACACGACCAAAGCGCTCGGTGTAGGACTCTAAGGCGCCGATACCAGCTTGGAAGGCAAAGCCCATATAAAGGCCCAAGGCGACGCTACCGACGATGACATTGGTGCGTAAGAGCGGCTCAATAATGAAGATGTAGAAAGGGCCGCACAGGACGAGCATGATGCCCACGAAGAAGAGCAGGTGGCGACGTAAGATCAGGCGATCCTGAATCATGCCGTAGACCGGGGCTAAGATTAAGGCGGTCACGGAGAAAACGCCGTAAGCAAAGCCAATCTGGGCGCCAGTTAAGTTAAAGAAGCGTTGCAGCCACACCGCCAGCAGGGAGTAGCAGCCTGCCCAGGCCACAAAGAAGAAAAAGAGCATCGCCGAGAGCAAGTAGTATTCCTTGCCCATGCCCTTGAGGATCTCAACAAGCGACTTCTTAGCCGTTGGAGTGGTTTCAGTCATAACACACCTCAAACCAAGTCATACTGGGCCCAAGGTTCAGCGCTTGCCACAAGCGCCTCGTAATGGGCTCAGTTGGTACTTGGAGCGCTCTAATGCGAGCGTATCCTTAAGATCAAGCCGGTAGCAACTCCACCACAAGCGCTACTGGGGCTTGGTATAAATGCATTGCACGCAGGGCTCATGACAGGTGAGTCTCTAGGGAGCCCAACCATGTAATCTCTGCGTCATCCTTTGCAGGTGATTTTGCAGAAGCTCTGCAAAACTTGCAAAGATCACCCTTCAGTTTTGTGATGTAAATCTGAAAAAGTGCGATGTTTTTGCAAAAATGCAACGAAATCGCAGCTGCTTGCACCAGTTGAATGTCAGGGCTTAAATAGGGGATAGTTTGCATGAATGGCTCTCTGAGAGCGCTGAGTAGCGAGCAAGTTCGGCACTATTTCTAGCGTTGGATCCTTTGCCTGCAAATTTTTGCAGTGTTTTGCATTTCATTGCAAAATTTTGCAGTAAAGACGGGGACTTTGGCTTGGCATTGATAAGTAATCGTTTATATTTTGCAATGGCGGCAGCAGGCATAAAAAAGGGCACCCGTAGGTGCCCAGTCAAGTTGAGGTATTGTTGGACGTAGCTTAGATGCCGAGCTTAGCCTTGTAGTCAGCTACCATCTTGGCGTACTCTTCGTCGCTCAGATAGACTTCCTTTTCGCCCTTATCCCAGAAGAAGTGACCCCACTGCAGTTGGTCCTTGTACTTTGGCACCATGTGCATGTGGACGTGTGGTACGCCGTCACCGAAGATACCGTAGTTGATCTTGTCTGGGTTGAAGAGCTCCTTCATGGCCTTGGAGACGCGGGCAACGTCGGCAAAGTAGCCATTGCGCTCTTCCTCGCTTAACTCAAAGAGCTCAGTGCGGTGGCAGTTTAAGGCAATGACCACGCGGCCTAAGTGGTTCTGGTTCTTGAGGATAAACAGGGTCGAGTGTGGTAACTTGCCTACCTCAATTAACAGCTCAGCACGCTTCTCGTGAGTCTCGTTGCAGTACATGCAATCTGCCATGACAATTCTCCTATCTTGCTCCTAATCCCAGCTCTGCTTTGCAGGCTGGTTCTTATCGATGGGCTTATTGTCGCCAAAGTACGCCGTTTAGTCTGTGAGGTAGGCTACATTTTTGGAACTTGCCTACTAGTATCCAAGTTGCGTGCGGCTTTTCTTTTACCGCCTAAGCACAGTGTCGTGGGCGCGCAAAATTCGCTAAAATTGTCTTTTCCCGCCGCGCAGGGCGGTTTGGGCCATTTTTTGCGTGAAATTAAACACTTTAGTTTAGCAAAGTCAGAGATCTTGCGCTCAATTTACGTGGTCAGGCTGTGCGCTCCCAAGCAAAAACGGGCCAGACGGCCGTGGCGCCTAGTTGAACGGTCCTATGCTGGCAAGTTTTTAGCTAAAAATTTACAGAATTTTTTAGTGCCGGATTAATGGCTGGTCGGTTCGGATTGGTGTCCTGGGACGTCAGGTCTTTTCAGGTTCTGTCTGAGGGCTGCTGATTGGGCCGGATGCGTGCCGGTTGCTTGTCGCTGGCGGGCCAATTGCCAGCTTGGTGCTCGGTCGAGCCAAGTGAGTGGCGCAAGCGCCCGGTGCTGTCAGTGCTGGTCGTGCCTGTGTTGGTTGTGTCAGTACAGGTTGTGCCTGTGCTGGTTGTGTCAGTACAGGTTGTGCCTGTGCTGGTTGTGTCAGTGCAGGTCGTGCTGGTGCAGGCGGGCCGGTTGCAGGGTAGGTGGCGTGGTCACCTGGTGGGCGGCGTTAAGCTGCTGAGGTTTGTGTGGAGGTAAGGGATTAATGCTGTACGCGTTAGAAAACATCGTAGCGCTCATCAATCGCAAGGAGCCATTGCCTGTTACCTTTACCCGCGCCTTAAATGGGGTGTGTAAGCAAGCCCTGCATCGCGGCATTTATCCGATTGAAGTGCAACAGCTTTTTGCTGATATGCGCTTGGAGCTGCCATCTTCGTACTTTGTTGAGCCTGACGGCATTATCAATAGCGACTGCTGGTACAAGATCGTACGCATCTTAGAGCGCTCTGGTATTTGCATCGTGCCTCTGTCGGTGCCGTCTAACCTCTCGATTTATCAAACGGTCTACTTGCTCAAGCGTCCTGATATCACCAGCGATGCCGATATCGCGACCTTGCAGCGCTTGGTGGCAGAGCGCAAAGAGCGCCACACCGTAGGTGAGCTTGAGACCATTACCCGCGCTAAAGAAAAGCTCTCTAACTACAACATCATGCTGCGCGTCTTTGAGTTCTTGGGCGCTGCCCAGGTACGCAGTCTGGACGCTAACCAACGCTCGGTGCTGCAAACGATCTTAGATGAGCATCCTCTGCCCCATGATGGCATGCGCTATATCCGCACGCTTTACTCCTACGCCTGCGATATTGGCTCCTATCACTACGATTACTCCGATCCTAAGTACGTCCTGCCTAAGCTTCCGGATGCTGAACACTCGACCGCACTTGATATCGTAGCGCGCACGATCGCCCCGTCCCATCAGGCGATTAAAATTCCGGACAATTTCCCGTACAAGCGTGAGCTGGCGGAGGACTACCAAGAGGCCTGCCCTAAGATTTATGTGACGCCCGAGCAAGTGGAGGCGCCACGCCGTCCGCTCTCGCTGCGGCCACTTTCGGAGATCAACAGCAATCAGCGCCAGCGCCGCTTAGAGCAGCGCCTAGAACGTGTGCTGGAGCCTTTGCGCTCGGCTCAATCAAGCTTAGCCCAGCTGCAAGCGAGCTCGATGGTGCAGGCGATCGAAGCGAAAACTGGTGCGGCCTTTGATTGGGAAGATCAACACGACGTCGTGCTCGCCCGTGAGCTGCATGCGGCCAAGCTGCGCTTTGATGAGGAAAAGCGCCGTGAAGATGAGCAGATGGCCCAAAAGGAAGCTGAGGCTGCGGCCACGTTAGCCGCTGCCTTAGCCGCCCAAAAGAAGAGCCGCAATAAGCGCAAGAATGATGCAGCTGAGCCGGTGGTATCCGATGCCGCGCGCGTCATCGCTGAGGCGGTACGGGCGGCTGCCGCTGCCAAAAAGAGCGCGGCAGCTCAGAGCCAAGCTGCAGCCCAGGGCCAAGCTGCTGCCCAAGGCCAAGCTGCAGCCCAGGGCCAAGCTGCTGCCCAAGGCCAAGCTGCTGCCCAGGGCCAAGCTGCAGCCCAGGGCCAAGCTGCAGCCCAAGGCCAAGCGGCAGCCCAGGAAGCTAGCCCAGAGCAAATGGCCTTTCAGGGAGAGAGCTCAGCTCGAAGCTCTACTCTCAACCCAGCTGATGGCAGCGGCGCGCTGGCAGAGCCTACTTCAGGTAAGGCTCAGGAGGATTTTGACCGTTTTGACTACGGCCAATATGCCCAAGGCCTTGATGTCGCGGCATTAGCGGTAAATCCTGCAGCTTACTATGACGATTTAAAGAGCGCGCTGCCTGCGCAGGTTGATCCGGAGCAAGTGACCTTGCTCATGATGACCAAGGGCGTGCGTACCGGCTTTGATGCGGGCTTTCTTAACCTGCTGCAAACGGCGCTGGGGCGCTGCGACCCTGAGCTGAGCGCTCAGATGGAATTACTTGCCTGCGAGCTTAAGCACGATGACAATGTGCGCCTGATGCTGCCGGACTTTAGCAAGACCAAGCTGTGCTGCTACTTCAATGGCTATGATTTGGCGGTCGCCCCACAGGATGCTACGTGGTCAGCACCGGTTGCGGCTATGCCTGAGGCTTGTGCCCTCGATTTAGGCACGGAAGTTAGTGACTTAGTCAACAATCCGATGTCGGTCGACAATGGCCGGGAGTTGCTGCAACAAGCCCAAAATAGCCTCTATGAGGCTTACTTGGCTGCGATCGAAGAGCGCTATCACCAAGAGCAAGAGGCGCAGCTCAATTTAGATGCCTTTGGAGCTAAAGGTAAGCGCCTGCGCCGTAAGCTCAACGCAGATAAGGCGGTGTCCTTTGGGCCTAGCACCGCTAAGCGCTTGGGCGCTACCCAGGCGGCCTTGGTCGATCCTAATGATTTTAAGGGCGAGTGGTCAGGCGAGCACTTGGGGCGTACCTTTGACTACAGCGTCAATCAGCTCAATGAGAATAGGATCGCCTTTGCCCGTTGGGTCAACTTAGGTGAATTTGAGGCGCTGCAGCGCGCCTGCTCCTTGGGGGCCTTAGAGCGCTTTCACTTAGTGCCTTGGGTCTGGGATGAACTGTCCTTCCTCCACCACAGCTACTTGGTCTGGAATGCCACTAAAGCGACCGATCCCGAGCACGAGGTGGCACGGGACTATCCTGATTTAAATCAGGATTACGGCACCAATCTCAAGCAATTTGTGCTCAATCCGCTCAAGCAAAAGGCGCGCTTAGACCAAGTGATGTGCTTTGAGCTGGTTCTGCGCCCGCTCTTTGCGCCGCTCACTTTAGGGGCCAGTGCAAGTGAGCGCGCTGCGTTGCAGCTTTTGGCCTTAGCCCACTATAACTTTAGCGTGCAAAAGACGATCGACCTGATACCAGCGGCCTTCTACCACGGCTTGGTGTACTTTGAGCGCTATTTGCAGCACCCAGAAGAGCACGTCAATCTCGAGCGCTTTTATCTTGCGGTGGCGCGCGCAAATCCTTACGCCTTCAACTTATTTATCACGCGCCTGGTAGAACACTACGGCCCTAAGCTCAGTGCGATTCCAGAGCAATTCTTCGAGCTTATTGTGCTCAACTTAGTGCTCTTTGCCCCTAAGGATCAGGGGACGCTTGCGCACAATACCTGGCGCCTGCTCAAGGATGACTCCTTTACCGCTTCCTTGCCCCTTAACATCATCGTTTTGCGCTTGATGGCACGCTCTCTTTATTGCTTAGTGCAGCGCGATCCCAGCTACCAGAATTTAGAGCTCACCCAAGTAAGCACTGAGAGCTTGACCCGGCAGCTGCGTGAGCAAGATGCCTTGATTGCTCAGATGCACGAGGTGCGCTTAAGCGATGGTTCGGCCATAAGCACGGATCAAGCTCAAGCCTATGTGCTGCTGCAAGAGACCAATCCTAAATACGTCAAGACCTTGCTTGACTTAACGCAGAGCGTGGCCGCCGCTGAGCTCAAGCAAGCGGGCTTTAAGTTGGTCGCTGAAGCTAACCCTAATGAGCCTAGTGCGCACTTAAACAGTGAGCTTACGACCGTAGTCACGGACATCGTGCAGCATTTCCTGCGCACCGGTGAGCTGCCAGAAATTTTGGCCGATAAGCCTGAAGCGTCCGAGGAAAGTGAGGACGCTGCGGCTGAGCTGGCTCATGCCCGTAAGACTGATTTAGGGGCTCACGCGCCTAAGACTGCCGCTCAGTCAGTGCCTAAGACTGCCACCAAGCTAGCGGCCAATTCCGCAGCTAAGTCAGCGGGCATTTCTGCTGCTAAGTCCGCCACTGCTGCCGAGGTTGGAGCCGATTACGCCGAGCGCTTTGGGATCAAGCAAAAGGCGCACTTAGAGCAAGCCGCCGCGCGGGTTCAGCACAGCGCCCCTCCAACCTTAGGGGCGGCACAGGCCTTGGCTCAAGCCGCCGCGCACAAGAGCAATGCTAATAAGGCCAGTGCTAATAAGAGCGCAGGTGCTGACTTCTTTGATTTAGGTGGGGCGGGCGCTCCTGTGGTCAGCTCCGAGCGCAGCGCTAATAGCATCGCGGCTAAGGCGCGCGCCGATTTCGACTTCTTTGACCTTGATGGTGACACTGAGCTGACTGAGCTGCCTGAGCATGCTCCTGAGCCCGCATCGGAGCACTTGGCAGAACATTCGCCATTTGCCGAGTTCTTTGATGACGATGCCGCAATTGCCGCGCAAGCTCAAGCTGAGCGCCGCGCCGCCCGCAGCGCCCATAAGGGTATGGGGGCGCTGGAGGCTGGTGAGCTCGACTCAAGCTCCTTTGGCGGCTCGAGCTTCTTGGCCCAAGCCATGAGCGAGGGCTTAAAGGCCTTACAAGCTACTAAGGCCGAAGCGATACCGGAAGCGGAACCTGAGGAGGTTGCCGCACAGATAGAACCTGAGCTGCCATTGAGCTCCAATCCTAAGGCCAAGAGCATTATTGCGCTCTCCTTAAAGAGCGCGCTGTCGGTGCTGCCACTGCCGAAGATGGCTCAAGCTGAGCTCAAGCAGGTTGAAGACCAAGCGGTCTTAGCCCAGCTGTTTGCCGAGCATAAGGACTGGATTTATGGCTTAACTGCGACTAATTGCGTTGCGCTTAATCCTGATTTTGCCCACCGCACCTTGGCTTGGTCTAATCCTGAGTTCAATGCGCTCGCGCCTCAAGTGGCACCGCTGTGCACGAAGTATGTGGCACCGGTAGTGCGACGCGTCTTGTGCCAAAACGAAGATCGCTTCTACACCTTGGCGCGTATCACCGATCTCAAGGCCATTTACGATCTCTCTATTCGTGGTCCTGAGCTCTCCGCTTTGCTCTTTAACCAAGGCTATCAACAGCAATTGTCGCTGCTAGAGTGCAGCATTTACGGTGTCAGCTACAACCGCTTGCTCCAAAACTTGGTGCTGTACGGCTTTGGCCCATTGGGCTCCTTGCACCTGTTAAAAGAGGACTTTGCGCCTAGTGCCACGGTCGTGCCGGTCAATACCCTAGAGAGCCTGGGACGAAGTGGCATCCGTCCGGTTGCCGCCGCAGAGCCACTTAAGAGCGCAGAGTCGGTTGAGCCAAAACCAGGTCCTGATCCTCTCGCGCGGGTAGAAGAGTGGTCGCATCGCCTGACCCATAAACTCAAGGCACAGCTTTCAAGTGAAATGCCTAGCGCCGAGGTGGAGACCGCCCTTAACTCCCAGCGCCCAATTTCTCTCTTGGCTTGTCTTAGTGCCTATTACGAGGAGAGCAAGCTAGAGGGGCCTACTAAGTTCTGGGCTGATTGCGATTTAGAGCGGGCTCAGCGCTTAGAGCAGTTATTGCTCAATACCACCACCAGCGCTGCCTTGGGCTTTAACTCAGGCGTGCTCGAGCAGGAAATGCTCGATTTAGGCCGTCTGTGTGAGGACAACTTAGGCCTGTGCCTGGTGCCAAGTCCATCGCTGTTGAGCCCGCGCTTTAGCTTTAAGCTCTTGCGCGCCCACTATCAGCATCTGCGCTTTATCGTGATTGCGCCTGAGCTCTTAGTGACCAGTGAAGGCCGCGAGTTCTACTTGCGCCTTAAGGCCACGCTCTACTATGCCTATTTGGCCTTAGAGCTGACCGCTGCCTTAGTGCCGATCAAGGGCAAGCGCGGCTTAGTGCGGATGCTCGCGCGCTATATCGTGACGATGTACGCCTCCCAAGGACGCTATCAGATTGAGCGCTTGGTCTTGGAGTATCTGCAAGGGGCCCTTAACATCATCTTAGCCGACGGTCCGCTGCTCTTTGAGGACTTGATGCTGCGCACCTTGCATCTTTACAGCGGCAACGACGTTAACTCGCTCAACTTGCAGCTTGACCACATCCAGCAATTGCAGCGCTTCCTGGCGGTGAGCGTCAGCTACGAGATAGGGCAAAATCGCGAGGATAACAAGATTCAGCTGCGCTATATCAACCTCTTGGCGCGGATGTTCTTAACTCCAGTGCCAACGGCTGATTGCCACAACAAAGCCCATAAGGTCGCCAGCATGGTCTCAAGCTACTTCTTTGAGCCCAGCGCCAATGAGAACTTGTTGCGTAGCGGCATTTTCTGGAATCTGCGCACCTATCACGAGCCTGAGAATTTGGTGCTGGACCTCAATAAGATCCGCACTAAGCTCTTAGAGAGTGCCCAAGTCCAAGACGTCATCACCAAGTTGCGTGAGGAGGAGTCGGGGGTAGATGAGTCCGGGCCAAGCTTAAGCGAGGCCTTAGCCCAGCAGCAAGCGGCCGCTGCGAGCGCGCCAGCTGCTCAGGATGCGTCGGGTGCTCAGAACACGTCGGGCGCTCAGAACGCGCCTGGTGCTCAGGACATGTCGGGCGCTCAGAACGCGCCTGGTGCTCAGGATGCGTTGGATACTCAGAGCGCGCCTGGTGCTCAGGACACGTCGGGCGCTCAGAGCGCTGCAGGGGCTCAGGGCACGCCAGCGGCCCCAGAAACTGCTCAGCCTCAGACGGCGGGGCCAACTGAAGCTGATTGCCCGGTCGCTGCACTCAATCCAAAGCTGCATAAGGTGATTGAGGCCTTGGCGGTGCAGGCCACTGACGCCATGGTCTATGGCGAGTTCAATGGTATCTGCGTCAGCTACGGCTTGCTTTCGGGCAATTACGCCATTGAGGTGCTCAATGAGTTTAGCTATGAGCACTACGATGAACCGCTCTTGGAGCTCGATGGCAGCGGCAACAGCGCTATTGTCTATCTGAGCGTCGATTTGATCGCGCAGCTGCACGAACAATGTCGCAAGCTCAAGCCTGAGGCCTAATGCCGCCAACCGAGGCTAAGAGCGGTCTAGGCCTTGGTATCAGGCTTAAGCTTGTCCGAGGCCTGAACCTGAGTGACAGTTGAGGTGACCTCGTAACCTAACATCAAGGTGACGATAGTGTCCCCGGCTTTGAGCTCAGTCCCGGCGACGCTATGAACGCCATCCTTAGTGGTGATCGAGAGGCCGCGCTGGAGCTGGTAGAGCGGATTGAGGCCGGATAGCTGCGAGGTTAAGGCGGCAAGCTTGGTGTTGTGCTCCGTGAGCGCCGGAGCGAGCTTTTGCTCGTAGCAGCGGGCACAGCGCTGCTCTAAGGCGGTGAGCTGATGGTCAAGGTGCTTGAGGCGCTGCTCCATCAAAGCGTGAACTTTGTCGGTAAGCTCGCTCGAGCAACGCGCCTCGGCACGGTCAAGCGCCCGCATCAGTCCCCGCTCTAAGCCTGCAATCAGCTCAAAGCGCAGCTTAGTGGAATCCACTAAGAGGCGCTGCTCCAAGGCGGCACTGCGCTGGTTTAACTGCGCACTTAAGCTCGCGCAGCGCTCACGACAGGCCAGTACTTGATAGTCTAAGGCTTGATTTAAGCGCTCAGGCAGTACCGTCGTGACATTGGTGATCTGCTGGTTAAGACGTACGCTCAGCGCATTGGCGGCGGCATTGAGGCGGTCACAATAATGCGAGTTTTGCGTGCTCAGAGCGGTAAGCTTTGCCGGAACCTGCTCTAAGCGATAGAGGGCGCTTTGTAAACGCTGCTCTTGGCTTGAGGTCTGACGTTCGGGACTGTGCTCCTTTAAACAGCCCTCAGCGCGCAGCAGGCGCTGCTCATAGGACTCAAGCCGAGAGGTAAGCTCAGACTTAGCACGTTGCATCAGGAGGTTGAGCTTAATCTCAGCATTGTGCATGCGGCTTACTAACAAGCCTTGCAAGCTGGTATCAAGGCGCTCGGTTAAGGCCTCATAGCGCGCGCTGAGCTCATCTTGGCGCTCGAGCATGAGATCGTGCTGCCTGGTCACCAATTGATTGAGGAAGGTCAGCATCTGGGAGCGCGTAATCGGGGTGATAAGCTCGGCGGCCGCCGTTGGGGTGCTAACGCGAATGTCCGCCGCCAAATCGCAGATTGGGCGGTCCTCATCGTGGCCCACCGCTGAGATGATCGGCACTGGCGACATGCCCACCATGCGCACGACATCGGCGTCGGAAAAGCAGAGTAAATCCTCAAAGGAGCCGCCGCCGCGCCCAATGATTATGGCGTCAAAGTTAGGTTGCACCTGGCCGCTTTGGATATAAAAGCGCTTGTAATTGCCGGGCATATTAGGCGGCAGTACGCCGTCAGTTGCCATGTTATAGGCGCGATTTAAGGCCGCCACTAAGGACTGCGGCGCGGTAGGGCCCTGCACTAAGGTATCAAAGAAGGTCAGACGAATCAGAGGATTGCGCCTAGTGGCATTGAAGATAATGTCATCGATGACGCGGCCATCACATGAGGTGACGACGCCGACATGATTGAAGATGCGTGGAAGCGGGCGCTTGCGTGCTGGGTCAAACCAGCCCTCAGCGCGCAACAGAGCCTCGCGCTCTTTGAGCTCTTCCATGATCCGCCCCCGCCCGGCTAGCTGCATCATTTCGACCTTAAATTGCATGCGGCCGCTTTTAAGGTAGATCGAAGGCGTGCCCACGATCAGCACCTTTTGGCCCAGCACTGGGGTGAACTCAACTTGCTGGGTGAGGCGGGCGAACATCACGCAATCGAGCACGCTTTGCTCATCTTTGATGCTGAAGTACCAGTGGTTGCGCTGGGTAAGTTGCGAGAGCTCACCGACCACCAAGATGCGCCCCAATTGATTGAGTTGGGCATTGGTCTTATCCAAGGCCTGAGTGACGCTCAAGGCTTCTTGCTCAAAGGCTGCTAAATCTGTCTTGGGATCCATGACCGCTCCTTACGAAACACCGAATCAGGTGGAACACCAAGTCTAAGCTTAGTGCGCTCACGCCCCCAGCGCAAGCCCCGACGCAGCCCCCAATCTGTTGCCGCACCCGCCACAAATTTGCGCTGAGCGTTCGCTCTAAACCTGCGCTGAGTGCCTGCCTTAAACCAATGCATTGGGAAGCTATAACAAAATAAGTGTCCAAAAATTTGCATAAGGCCTGAGGAGAGCAAAAGATGGAATTACACAATCCGCCCAAAGGTAAGACGGACGGTTAAGTTTGACAGCTACCTCCAGTACCAGCACTTCTGCCAAAAATTTGGACATTAATTAAGTGACAGCTTCCTTGTGTTTGTCCTAGCGTCACGCCCCACCGTAGTCACATGGGCTTAAGCCCTAAGATGGCACAAATTTATTGGGGAGATTTGGTGGCTAAAGAAAATTGTGGGCTTTATAAGCCGCTTCGGGCGGACGCTTTGCGCTTATTTATGGGAAGAGGTCTGAACTTGGGGGTGGTGCATGCTTTTAGTTGCGGGCAAAAACGAGGCACAGTGTTGACAGGCCTAGGGCGCTTGCGTAGAATACACCACCGTTGCGACGCGCTAAGGTGCTTGCAGCAAGGACGGTTCGTATAACGGCTGATTACGTTTGATTGCAAATCAAAAAATGCCAGTTCGACCCTGGCACCGTCCTCCACTTTTGATGCGAGAGTGGCGAAATTGGTAGACGCAAGGGACTTAAAATCCCTCGGTTGGTGACAACCGTGTCGGTTCGACCCCGACCTTTCGCACCAAATTAGTGTAGAAAAAATTGGTTTTTTGGACGGTTCGTATAACGGCTGATTACGTTTGATTGCAAATCAAAAAATGCCAGTTCGACCCTGGCACCGTCCTCCACCAGCACGAAGACAGGTTAACCCTGTCTTTTTGTGTTTTTGGGCCAAGCATCGCGCTTAAGTCGCTATAATAAGGCCTGATTTTGGTGTCGTAAGGAGGCGTTATGACCGTGGTTAAGAAGATTGCCCTGGCCTTAGTTCCTGTGTTTTGTTTGGGGGCTCTGAGTCCAGCGCTGGCGGACGTGCGCGTCGACATCAAAAACGAGAGCAGCGAAGACTGCTCGGTCGCCTTTAATGCCCGCATCGATAAGACCAAGTGGCTCACTATTGGCTGGTATGTCTTCTTACCAGGAGAAGAGGGCCCGGTAATCTTAAATGGGGCCAATGACGTCCATGACGTCTTTATCTACCATGATTGCGATCTCAAGCCAAGCGACTCCGATGAAGTCAAGCGAGCTTGGATCAAGACCAATCTCAAGTTCACCGATTACGTGCCTAAGGAAAATGAGGACGGCTATGAGGAAGTAACCTTTGTGCGCCTCAAGTCCTCGTCCTTTACCATCTCTGGTCCTAAGAGCTAATCTGCAACCGGGCACCAAAGCGCCAGCGCTTTGAGGATAGCAAGAAGAAAAAAGGCAGCGTGTGCTGCCTTTTTTGCTCGCCTCAACTTAAGTTGAGGCTATAGTTTGCAATTATCGAAAGTCAGGCATGGCCTTGTTGATCGCCTGATTTAGGATTCCCATAAACGGCATCAGCTGGTCCATAAATGGAATTCCATTCATAAGCTGCTGCGCGGTTTTCTGGATTGAAAAGAGGCGCCCCATAAAGGTGCTGCGCTCCCGGCCAAAGCAGATATAGGAAAGCTCATGGTGCTCCAGCGTGTCGAGCTCTTCGCGCTTGACGGTACGCTCGTAGAAAGCATCCAAGACGTCTTGTCCTGAAAGGTACGGATCGGTGGTAGCGATGACCATCGCCCAGCGTCTAAAGGCCTGTTGGCTCAGCTCAGAGCGTTCCTTAGCACTGAGGCGATTGAGGTTGGCAGGAGCCTTGATGCTGGCAAAATTAAGCTGCTCTTCCAGATCCGCTTTTAAGAAGCCTGGCAAGAGGAACACGTGCAAGGAAACCTTTTTCTCGCCCTGGGCCGTTTGGATCGTTGGGCAGAGCTTAGGCGGCACCATGGTGTCGAGCATGCCCTCGTATTTATCGACCTTGATAGTGAATTTGCCTTGGTGCATGCCTTGAGAGATGGCATAGTCCATAGCGGCCTTGCCAATGTCACTGGCAAAATGGAGGCGCATAACGCAATCAAAACCGGCGTCCACTACCGTTTGCATGGCATCAAGGTTATGGAAGAGATTATCGTAAGTAATCAGCGGCTTAAGATTGTTGAGGTCAGCTCCAGAAACGCCGCGTGCCTGCGCCATAAATTTGGTGATCTTTTGGGCTTCGGCCATAAATGCTTGCGGCTCTAACATGCTGTGCTCACACGGAGACATGTAGAGCAGCTTGGTGCTCTTACGATCGACCAAGAAAGCAAGACGCTTTGGTACGCCTACCTCACCGGGAGCCTGCAAGGGCTCACCACATAAAGCCATTTCCTCAGGAACATCGGAAAAATCATCGACGTCAAGCGTGAAAAGGTGCGTGCTATTACGTTTGAGCGTAGTGCACTTCTTGATCTCGCCCGCGTAGTAAACAGCTTGCACCTTAGGATTGCTATCGCGCTCGTAGTTATTTAGGTGCATACCCGGCTTATTGCCTTCTTCTTGGAGCTTTTGGCGATACTTGGCGGCACGCTGCTCCAGCTGAGCGATCGCTTGCGCGGTGATTTTATCTTGAGGCTGCAACTGGGGCTCAGGTTCGACCAAGGTGAAGGTCGGCTTGCTCGCAGGGGCCTGAGCAGTTGCTGCCTGAGGGGCTGTAGTCTGAGCGGTGGCTGCCTGAGGGGCTGGAGCCTGAGCGGTGGCTGCCTGAGGGGCTGGAGCCTGAGCGGTGGCTGCCTGAGCGGCCGGTTGAACCTCAGCGCTGGCCGGAACTGCCTCATCATCGGAGTCATCTTCCTGATCTGAGTCAAAAAAGTCATCGCAGCATTCTTCAAACTGCTTATCGATCTGACCCAAGTACAGCTCACTGAGTGGACCTTTGCTTAAGAGATCCCAGATGTCATCGTCGGTCATGCCCACCCGGCAGCGCTCGTGGCCAAGCTGCATGAGCTTGGCCTTATCCTCAGGGGCAAAGCCAAAGATATCGATTTGATGCTCAAAGCGCTTAAGCACTTCCGTAAGTTGCTGCTCGTCCTTATTAATAGCAGGGGGCAGGAACTGTCGGTCGACTTGCGCCATGAACAGAGTACTGAGCGGGCCCTCGCTTAAGAGCTGCCAGATATCATCGTCGTTCATATCGGCCTGGCAACGCTCACGGCCAAGCTCCATGAGCTGGGCCTTATCTTCAGGGGTAAAGCCCAATTTGTCGATTTGCCGCTCATAGCGCGCTAACACCGCTTCAAGCTTAGCTTCAGTGCTCTCTTCAGCCGCTGCATTCTCGGTGGTAGGGGCTTCAGCAGGTGCCGTTTCAATCTCAGCAGCTTCAGCAGGTGCCGCTGCACTCTCAGTGGCTTCAGCAGGTGCCGCTGCACTCTCAGTGGCTTCAGCAGGTGCCGCTGCACTCTCAGCAGCAGCAGCCACTGCAGGCTCTGGAGTAGTTGCGGCCACTTGAGTTTGAGCTGGGGCAGAGCTTGGTTGAGTTTCAGCTCCAATCAAGCAGAATAAGTCGGCGCAGAGGATGCGCGCATTCTGGTCGATATGATTGAGGAACAGCGTGCTCAGAGGGCCTTCGCTGAAGACCTTCCAGATTGCAGCGTCGTCCATATCGGCTTGGCAATATTCCTGGGCTAAGGCCATGAGCTTAATCTTATCCTCAGGGCTAAAGCGTAAGGCGTCGAGTTTGAGCCAGATGCGCCCTAAGACAGCGGCCATATTTGCAGCGGGAGCTGCTGGAGCGGCGCTCGCAGTTGCGGTTGCTTGGGCCGTAACAGTCTGAGCGCTTGGTTCCTGAGCGGAAGCTGCTGGAGCGGTGGCTGGGGCCTGAGCTGGGGCGGCAGCTTGAGGTGCGGCTGCTGGAGCCTGCGACTTGGCAGCAGTCTCAAGGTAGCGCCCGCGCCCATCTAAGCATGGAGGCTGTGCGCTGGTGTCTTTGAGGTACACCAAGCTGCCATCGTCTTTGCGGATGATGGTGACCTCTTTAAGCTGGGGAAAGCGCTCTACGAAGTCCATGCGGAAGCTGATAGGACCAAATTCTTGATCGTCAAAAACACGGCCGACTATTGTGAGATTTGCGCCCTCTTCAAGTTGGCAGCGTACTTGGTAGCGCGACTTGCCCTGTCGCTGTATCACCAACTCAGGCAGTTGTAACCCTGCTAACGCATGTTCCTTTTTGCTCACAGCAAATTCCTCTAAAAGACCTGATTGGCTCTTAGTTTACCAGCAAAGCGCAATATAAGGGGCATTTTATCTGAGGATGTGGTGACAAGAAGTCTCTAAGAGAAAGGAATTGGCGTCATCCCTGCGTCTGAGACCGCTATGACAGCTTAAAATTTTAGCATGCTAGGTGCTGGGGCGCTGTCAACGGTGAAGGAAGGTCGAGATGCGTGTTGTCAGGATGGGGGAGGACCAGCGACTCAGGGCGATGCGCCCGTGTGTCGCTGGTGCAGGAAGGATGAAGGGGATGCTTAGAATGGGTTGAATTGGCCGAAGAGCATGGAGGCCAGATCGTGGAGATCAGGCATGTCTACCTCGACGCTATGGCTTTGGAACATGCAAAAGAGGCAGCCCATGAAGGTCGAACCATCGATTGGCTCGGATAGCGTGGACTTCAACTCCCCTTGGTAATCGTTTAACTCATCGATGAGCGTGACGCGCTCCCAGTAGGCGTTGAGCATGGTGGCAACGTCAAGTGAAGTGGTCGTAGCTAAGACGTAACACCATTTGCGAAAAGCCTGCTCACGCAGTTTAGGGCGTTGAGCCGCAGAGATACGTTGCGGCACGTCGAGATCGGCCATGCTAAAGACATGCGTCTCCGGTAGCTCAAAGAACTGCGGCATGACGAAAACGTGCAGGTTCAGGGTTTGGCCGGTGCTCAGAACCGGGCACTGCGCCTTAGGTACCGCCATATGGGAAATGTTCATGAAGTCGGGGTACTTCTTGCCCTTGCCCTGGTGCATTTTCCGGTTAATGACGGCATTAATAGCCATAGTTCCAAGCGGCGAGTCGTTAGTTAAGCGGGCGAGCACGTCGTAGCCTGCCGCCGTGAGAGGTTCCAGAGTGGCAGGATCATTAAGCTGCTGATCGTAAGTGATAAGCGGCTTGACTTGGTTGACTGCACTTAACTTAAGTTCGCGTGCTTGTGCAATGAAGTTGGTCACTTGATCGGCTACCGCCACGAACTGTTGGGTTTCAGTCATCGCGCATGGGGACGGGCCAAAGTAGCGCACGCAGCGGGTGTGGGGATCCGTTAAGATCACGAGGTGCTCAGGAATTTCACCGTCAGCCATTTCACCTTGCCCCAAATAGGTCGGCTTAAGCTCTGAGAACTCTTTGAGGTCGACCGTGAAGAGCTGGAGGCTGTTCTTGCTTAATTTAGGGCAATTGGCCAAGTCAGAGCCAAAGGTCAGCTCGCGCGCGGCCTTTTTGTTGCTAGCTTGGAATAAATTCTTAGTGTAGTCTTCTGAAGTCAGCTGGAACAGAGCTTGTTGCACCTGCTCCTGGGCATGGTCATGACCAAACAGAGCGTTGCCTTGACCCAAACGAGGCTCTGCGGTGCGACCTGACTTGCGATCCATCTCGTTTAGGATCGATTGCCCCAGCATTTCTTGCAGCAGCACGTCGAACTCGGAGCGTTCAAAGTAATTACCGGGTTCGACTATCTGGTCATTGGCAGGCTGCACCTTGGTTGGCCGGGCTTTGCTGGAAGCTGTCTTAGTTTTGCTGGAAGCAGTCATAGTGGTTTGGCGCGCCTGTTGAGCTGGAGTGGTCTTAGTTGGCTCATCCTCTTTTGGCAAGTAGGTGATGCTGCGATCTTCCATGCGCACCACTGTGAGCTGCTTGAGCTGGGGGTACTGCTCCAGGAAGTTTGGGGTGAAGTCGATGGGGCCAAATTCTTTTTTGTCTCTGACATGGCCGACCGTGACGAGGCGGTTGTATGCGTCTTTACTGCGAATCGAGCAGGAGTAGCTGCCGTCGCTGCGCTTGACGCGTTGGGCGCTCAGCTTGGGCAGATCAGCTGGGGAAAATTTTGCCATGGTATGGCTCCTAAGTAATGGTTAGAGTAGGCGGATCAGGGCGACGGCGCCGACGATTAAGATTAAGCCCACAATTTGAGTGATCCTAATACGGCGGACTTCAACCTCCCACAGTCCAATGTGGTCCATCAGCATGGCACAGCACAGCTGACCGGCCACACCTAAGGTCATGGTGGTGCCCGCGCCGATTAGCGGCACAAAGAGGGCAGTTGCGATGATAGTGGTCGCGCCGATAAAGCCGCCGATGAAAATCCAATAGCGCCCCTTAACCTGGAGCTCCAAGATTCGTGTAGGAGAGTGCCGTAGGCACAAGGCGATGATGAGCACGATTAGGGCGGTGAGGATCATGGAGATCCAAGCGCACACCAGCACCGAACCGATTTCGACGCGGAAGATAGCATTAATGGCGCCTTGAGTGGTGAGCAAGGTGCCCGAGACACAGCCGACCAAGAACCAGCCTATCGTGGCCAAGGAAAGCTTGGCGCCGTGTTTGTGCAGGTAGCTGGGCAGATTAAGCGCGATCGCCAGGCCGATGAGCATTAGGATCAAGGCTAAGGCGCGGGCGCCGCTGAAAGGATGAACTTGCAGATTGAACCAGCCATTGGCGTCAAAGACCAGACCTGAGACCATCATGCCGGTCATAGTTGAAAGCGAGGTGCCGAGCATACCTAGGCGCGCGCTGAGCACAATCGCCACGATCAAGATGACAGCCCCTAAGGGGCCAGACAGGTACAGCCACCAGTCAAGGCTCAAGAGGAAATCAAGCGGCCGGTAGAAGCTCTCACCGCTGGCCAAGATCAGCACGGTCAGCACGCAAGCGCCAACCGAGCAGTTAATGCAGGAGGCAAGAAACGGCGAGCGCATCTGGCGCTTCAAATTACCATTGGCCGCCGTTTGCAGCGGAATCACAAAGCCCGTAAAAAATGCCAATGTGAGCAATGCGAACATGCCTTCATCCTCTTTTCTCAATCAGGGCGCCATTGGGAGCTTAGAAGCAGCACTTGCGCGCATGGCGTGCCCTTTCGGGCCTAGGCCTCGTGTCATGCTTAGGCCTCGTGTCATGCTTAGGCCTTGCGGCCTGAACCTAAGCATAATCTTAGGCTTTACGCTTGGAGCGCTGCGTCACTAAGGCCGGGATCCCTAATTGGGCGATCGGAAATTCTTTGATTCGGCTCACTCGAGACTCCTAATTATTGGTGCAAGGCTCGTACTTCGTTGCTGAAAATGTAGTTAAGGGCCCAAGCTAAGAGCAGGCGAGAGCCTTGATCGCCCGTAAACTTGAGCTCGGCGCGCTGCGCAAAGTCCGACAGGCTCTGAGGATAGTGAGTCAGCATCTGGGCGCCGCGTACTAACTCGCCCCCGGTGAGGTTGGCAATGGTCGTACCTAAGACCACGAGGTTAGGGGCCAAGGCTTGTTGCTCAATGTTCTTGGTGTTGAGCCGATAGCTCTTTTGCTCACCACTTGCCGTAACTAGCTTGAGCTTGAGGCATTGCAGATCATTAACGTCAGGCGTGCTGCCTGCGCGCTTATGCCTAATGAATCTCTGAGCCATTTGGGTGTAGCGCTTGATTGTGGCTTCGTAGCCTTGGTTGTTGAGCAAGACGTGTAAGTGCACCAAGATGGTATCATCTTCGCCTTCAAGCTCGAGATCGGTGGCCGGAGGCAGGGCTAAGTGATGCCACTGCGGATTGGTCGCAATACGGTTTTGAGCGCTGACGATATTAAAGCGGGCCGCCATATCCAGGGCTGACGCCCCCACTGCGCTCTTGGAGTCAAGCTGAGTGATCAAATCAAAGTTGGCATCAGCACAGTAGGTCAGGGCGGATTTGCCACTGAATTTCGGGCCTAACAGTAAGACCGGACGGATAGCGCGTTGTTCATCACTGTCATCAGGCTCTGGGGTGCCGCGCGTTGCTTGCACTAAATCTGAGAGGCGTTCAGCTTCATCACATAGGCCCTCAATAGAGCTGACATTGCTTTGAGGGGCGCCGACATAGCACGGTGCTGCCCACTGATCTTCGGCTAAGAACAGGTAAGGCTGGGCCGCTTGCTCCGAACGCGCCCCTGAAGAGCTCTGTGCTTGCGGCAGATTATTGAGGTCAAGCTTCAGCAAGAACAAGCGGCGCTTAGGATCGTGCTGCTTGCTCTTGATTTGCTCCAAGAAGAATTGCTCAGTCTGCTCTGGGCTGAATTGAGCCAGCAGCTGGCCTAACTCCGCTGTCGAGCGGCCGAAAATGGCCTTGACGTCAGCCTCGCTTGGCTCACCTGGACAGTTGACCCAAAAGCCTGGCAGGTTTTGGCTTGCAGCATCATTACCGTACAGGCCGCCATTTAAGTTAGAGGAAGTCTGAGCGCGCAGCGTCTCCAGCGTGAGCGTGCCAGCTACAGGTTTAACCTGGGCCTTAGTGTTCTGAGGCTGAGCTTCAGGGGCCGCTGTCTCAGTAGCAGCAGGCTTAGTCGCAGTAGCTGCTGGCTTAGTCGCAGCAGGCTTAGCTTCAGCGTTCTGCGCGCTGGCAGTTTTAGCGCTAGCCTTGGCCGCCGAGGTCTTTGCGGCCGCAGGCTGGGCCGCAACAGTCTTAGAATCCTTAGCTGTGCTTGCATCAGTCTTAGGGACCGAGGTCTTTGCGGCGGCAGGCTTGGCCGCAGCGCTCTTAGCGCCCGATGGCTTGGTCGGAGCCTTCTTGGTAGCAGGCTTAGCGGCAGGGGCCTTGGCAGTGTCCTCAGGTAGCTTGAGGGCGCCTTCAAGGTAGACATAGCCTCGGTCGCTGGTGCGCAGAACCGTGAGCTCTTTGAGCTTAGGGTACAGCGCGACAAAGCTGTCGTTGAAAATAATCGGGCCAAACTCGTCGTTGCCCGCGACCTTGCCTACGCTTGGACACTTAGTTGTGCCCTTGAGCTTGTAGCGTAAGCTGCAGCGATAGGTGCCGTCGGCGCGCTTGTTGCGCTGGGCAATAAAACCAGGTAAGTTCAGCTCAGCAATTGGATGCTCGCCTGGTTGTAAGGTCGGGGCGGCACTTTGTGGTTTGGGCTGAGCTTGAGGTGCGGGCGCTGGAGCACAGGTCTCTGCTACGCTTGCTGGTTCGGCGGCGCTGCAATAGACGTAGCTGCGATCGGGCTTGCGGATGACGATTACATCCTTGAGCTGAGGGAAGCGCGCGATAAACTCTTCTCTGAAGATGACTACACCAAACTCACCCTCGTCGATCTTGCCTGCAGGGATGAATTTGTCCGAGCCCTTAGGCTTGCAACGCAAAGTGCAGCGGTAGCTGCCATCCTTGCGCTGCACGCGCTGGGCAATGAAGCCCGAGAGGCCAAGGTTGGAGATAGGCTGCTCTTTTGTGCTCATAGAAAGGGCTCCTCTAGGTTCTAGGTGTTAGTCGGTTCCAGGTGGTCAGCGCCGTGCGCTAAAAGCGCATATATGCAGGGACAGTGCTCTCTAAATTGAACCAGGGTGAGCATACCGTCTGGGGCTGCAGTACCTTGGTTCTGATTGCTCGGTGCCAGTCGTGGGCGTAGCTGCTCTGGTTATGAACAGTCCTTGCTTCGTGCCGTATTTTATCGCTTGGGGTCATTAGCCCCAACTGATCCGAGCCGCATGGCCTGCGCTTAGTGCTATCTACCGGGAGCATGGGGACAAAAAGCATGGCTGACCTCACTTACAATTGGGGTTAATGCTAGGGCGTGAGGAACGACGGATTGACACATTCAGTGCCCGAAATCAGCGAGAAAAAGGCTTGGGCTTGGATTAAATTGCGCACGGCCTGCTTAGGCATATCGTAATAGCCGTGGCATTTAAAGTTTGGGGCCACCTCTTCCTCTTGTTCGCGCAATAGCTGCGCCATCGCAAAAGGGGAGAGGACCGCCCCAAATGCCTCGAGGTAGGTGCAGTCGCTGATGGTGGTTGCTACAGTGATGCTGGTATGAATCGCGGCGGCTTCGCGCACTGCCTCCTCGTCGATCACATATTTGGTAGTGCCGTTGGCTTTGGTTTGTTCTTTGACGAATTGGTATGAATAGCCAAATTCGTTGATGATGCGTTGCGGATTGTTAGGATCGAGCTGGTAGGATTTCAGCTGCTTGTGTGCAAGGCCTTGGAACTCTGCAAGCTTTGTTTGGAACACTTCCGGGTTGATGCTAACCCAAGTCTTAAGGGGGACTCTTTTGCCCTTAATCTTCAACATTACGCTTTCTTCAGGCGGCAGTTCAATGGGAGCGCGCTCGTCCTTTTTTAAGTACTTGAGCGCTGCTTTGGTGGCGGCAATAGCCACAGTGCAGCCTTGGTGAAAGTCAATCATGAGGTCAAAGCCTGCAGCGGTCATTTGTTCTAAATAGTTAAGACGATCAGCGTGCTTAGTGAAGATCAAGACCGGCTGAGCGTTTGCTTGATCTTGAGGACGGCGGATACGAGCGTGACGCGCGATAAATTGCTGCACCTTGCGCACATTGGTTAAGTAGTTGGCGGCAACGTCTTGCTTGCCCTCAAAATGATGCAGATAGCGCGGGGTATGATAAACGCTATCAGCCAAGAACATATAGACATCAGGTTGATGGGTAGCGGCAAAGCCATGGAGCTCGACGTCGAGATTGGCGACATCAAGGGCATAGAGCTTGAGGCCATGGGGGATAAGAGGCGTCTTTTGGCTTAAGATATGCGCCCAGAACTCATCGGCCTCGCGCTGTGACACGGGGCCTAAGTACTTGATGATGCCCGCTGCATCGTAACCAAGTCGTTCTTGGAGCAATTTCTCATTAAAAGGCATCTCTAAAGTACTAGGTTTTGAGCCGAGCGTAAAATCCATAATTTACCTCACTTGAAAAAGACATGCCCCGATTATAGCTTGCTCAAGGCGGCGTAACATAGCCCTTGATGCAGCAGAGCTCCTATTTTCGCACTTGGGTCCTTCAGTGGCGTGGCGCCAGCCCACAGGGGGCGGTGCCGGGCGCCTGGCGGCTGCTGGGGGCTTGGCGGCTGCTGGGGGCTTGGCGGCTGCGGGCGGGCTTGAGGCCGCTTAATCGGCTTTTTCTTCCTCCTTGAGGCAGCCCATAATTTCCAAATTGTTGCAAATAGAGAGGATCTTGAGCAGCTTCAGCAAGGTCTCAGGCTCCACCGTATGAAAGCCATGGCCATTGGTGAACACTTCCTCTTCATGAGCCAAGGTGTAAGCCAGGTTCTGCGCGAGCATGCAGTTGCAGTAGATATTGTATGGTTCTTGTTTTTTGATAGTGCTGCCCAGCACCATCAGCGCCCCCAGGCAGGACGCAAGATCAATGGCATCATCGTTGCGTTCAAAATGAACCGTGCCGTCAGCTGCGAAGTAACGGGTCACCAAGGAAAACTCGAGATGGTAGTCAGCGCTGATTGCGTTGATAGTGCTCGGGTCTTGCTCGCCGCATTCAATCATAATATCGGCCACCCGCTGGAAGTGCGGCCTTAACTCCTCAATGTCGAGCGGGCCAATAAAGATGTTGAGATTAAGTGAAGTTTTTTGCTCATTGACGTGGAGCTGGGGCTGCATTGAGCGGGGCACCTCCCTGATGGCAACTTTATCGCGTACTTCAGGGGTAGGATGCGCCATCACGGGGTCAAGAAAATCTAACATGAGGCTCCAGATCTTGATGTCATGGGCAATGGTACTGCCTTCTTGAAAGTCGACCACGCAGTCATAGTTGGCAGCGATCAGCTGCTCTAAGAAGCTAAGATCATCCTGCCGTTGGCCAATAATGAGGTCGGGCGTAGCGTAATAACGCAGGTGGGGCTGACTTAAGTCATAGACTTGAGCAAGATAGTCCTGCACCTTGCGCACGTTATTGAGAAAATCGCGGGCATTATCGCGCTTGCCCTCGTAGGGGGCGACGTAGCGCCAGGATTCATCGCTCGCATCCAGCAGCATGACATAGAGCTGCGGTTCATGGTGAACCCAGTCCGTGTGGCACTCGGCCCTCAAGTTGGCCAGATCTAAGACGCAGAGTTTAAAGTGGTGGGGTTCATTGAGCGGACAAAGGGCTAAGAGCTGGGCGCTAATGGCGTCGAGCTCTTCAATACTGCCGTGCAGGAAGTGCTGCTCAAGCTCTTGGGTCCCAAAGCCTAGCAGTAGCTGAACCTTGTCTTGGTCGAAAACTTTGGTGACATCAGGGTAGGGATAGTAAAACGCATCACTCATGATTAGCCCCTTGTTCGTTAAGTCAACTCAGCTATTGTAGGACAGGGGGGCGGCAATAGGTGAAAAAAGCCGCTCAAAACATTTTCCCAAGCTTGCCTCGGTCAGCCTTTCTTGGGTTTAGCGGGTGAATGTTAAGATGGCCAGAGCAACACAGCCTCGAATGGTCATGTCGAGCTGCTTGCTGAAAGCATGCTGTAACTTACCCCTCTGGCAAAGTCCTTTTCTTGCATCATGAAGTAAACAGCCGTCGACCAATAGGCTTTGAGCATATCGCTCAGATTCGAGAGGTCCAAATCGGCCATATTGGTGCCAAATACGTGACTTGATTTACGTGATGCCTGTTCCATTTGCATAGACGCTCCTTATTGGTTGGGTCGCAGCTCAGGCGCTCGAAGCTTGTTCAGACGAAGCTTGTTCGGACGAAGTTAGTGGGATGCCATCATTAATGAGCACATGTCAGCCTTAATTTCCCACGGTTTTCAGACTCGAAGCCTAGAACCATGATTCCATAAGGCTTTATGCCCATTTTTTCGTTCAAGTTCTAGTTTAAAACTTAGAAACGCTTTTTGGTGCAAAATGGCTTAAAATCAGCGTTTTTGGTCTCTAGTCTGAAAACTGTAGGAAATTAAGGGTCAGTCTGCGTACTGATCATCACATTGCGGGGTTAGGGCCGAGATGGTCGCAATCGCTTGCAGCGCTCGATTGATGCCGTCGCTGTGAATGCTGCGATAGCCTTGGCCGCTAGTGTAGTAATCTTCCTTGCGCTGTAACATGTTGGCGATATTCCACAGGCAGATCAAAGCGTTCGGCAGATCGGAAGCTTCATCTTCATGCAGCGTGGTACCAACAATGGAGATGTTGCCGATCAGAGCATCAGTGAGGGCTTGGCTTGGGGAGAAGTTTTGCTCTTGCTCTGATTGCGCAATCTCTTGGGCTGCTACCTGGAGGTCAGCTATGGCATAGAATTGTAGGAGCTGGGGCTTTTGGGCGTGAGGCAGTTCCTGGTGGTAGTCCAGCTTTTGTACCAAAAATGGCTGCTCATCAAAGTTGAAGTTGTGCGGAAAATCGGGGCTAAGCTGTGCCCTCAGATCGGCACAGACTTGCGGCATAAGCCGTTGTGCCTCTTCGTTATTGCCGCTGATGTC
>CALXXU010000018.1 GCA_944392765.1 uncultured Anaerobiospirillum sp. | reverse complement strand
AAAGCTGATTGCGGAGCATTACTAAAAGCAGTTGCGACGCTGCGAAACCGCTGACGTAAGTCAGTCGGTAGTTCATCGTTATAGGGCACATAATGGGCAACGCGCACTCTGAGATCAAGCTGTTGCGGCGGTCAACGCCGCCCAGTGCACCGCCTGCGGGGACGGTTAAAAGCAAGCAGCTGTGTCGCTCCTGCGACCTGGTATTTGAAATGCCCCCTTATCAAAAGGGCGTAAAAGTAGTGTGCCCACGTTGTCGCACTCAGCAGCGCTCGGGCTATAAGGTCTCGATCTACGATTTAGCGGTGGTGTCGATCGCCTCGGTCATCATGCTCTTCACCGCGCTGACCCTACCTTTTCTCAGCATCTCGGCGATGGGCATCTCCCAGTCGATGTCGCTCATCTCGATCTTCTACGTCCTCCAGGACAACTGGGCCCTGCTGCTGTACGTTTGCCTGCTCTTTACCTTTCTCTTTCCTTTGGGCATGCACCTTATCGTCATTGCCCATGTCTTTTTGCGCCTTAAGATCACCCCGACGGTGGCCAATCTCTACGCCTTTTGCTATCGCTTTGCCATGGTCGATGTCTTTATCTTGGGCGTCTTAGTTAGCCTGGTAAAGCTGGTGGGCCTGGCGGAGGTGAGCTTTCATGTGGGCTTCTTTACCGCTATGGTCTTTGCCGGCCTTATGATCTGGTGCTATCGCCACGGCAGTCCTTATCGCATCTGGGGCCTGGTGCTCCATCACACAAAAGCAGGTCTTATGGAGGCCAAGATTGGGGTGCGTGGTATCGACCAAGGGCTGATTATGTGCCGCCATTGCGGTATGGTCTATCAGCGCGTAGGCTCACTAAGTCCCGAGCAAAAAGCGCGTGCCCGCGCCCAGGGCAGTACCAATGCCGAACATGCCACGCTCTACGAAGGCGCGCAGCACTGTCCGCGCTGTGGCAGCTTAAATGACAATCGCGCCCGGCACTGCGGCCAAAAGACGGTAGCGCTGCTTATCACTGCGCTGATCTTGTACGTGCCTAGCAACGTTTATCCCATTATGTTCACGGGCTATTTGGGTAGTAACCTAGGCTCGAACATTATCGATGGTGTGATTTCCCTGTGGGGGATGGGCTCGTACTTTGTGGCCTTGGTGATCTTGGTGGCCTCGATCTGTATCCCGGTGCTCAAGATCTTGTGCATGATTGCGTTATTAATCTACGCCTACATCCGCCCGACCGCGTGCCCGAGCAAATTCAACAAGCTTTACCATTTAGTGCTCTTTATCGGGCGCTGGTCGATGATCGACGTCTTCGTCGTGATTATTATGTCGACCGTGGTACGTATCACCGGCATTATCACGATTGAGCCGGGGATCGCGATCTTATTCTTTTGCGGCGTGGTCCTTATCACCATGCTCGCCGCCGACGAGTTCGATGAGCGCTTGATTTGGGATAATCTGCGTTTGCGGCACAAGGAGCGCCAGCAGGCACGCCGTAGGCCGCAAACGTCCGCTCCGGCGCCTGATCAGCGCGCCCCTGCGCCCGCTCCCGCAGTGAGGGCGGCTCCGGCGCCCGCCCTGTGCGCCGCGCCGAACTCGGCGGGTACCGCCTCAGCGGCCGCTTTGGCCGCGTGTCGCGCCGCCACGCTGGTGCGCACCTATCAACGATTCCAAGCTTTAGCTAATTGACTGACTGAGACAACATCATGGCAAGCAGTGATCAGCAAGAATCTAAGCCCAATAAGCAGGTTGCAACTAACCAAGCCCCGGCTCACGGGACCCAGGTGAAGGCAGGACGCTTTTCCCTTATTTGGGTGGTGCCTCTTATTGCCTTGATTATCGCGGGCTCCTTACTGTGGAACAGTAAGCTCAATAATGGTCCGACTATCACGATCACCACCAACAGTGCCCAAGGCATTGAAGAGGGTAAGACCTTGGTCAAAATGCGCTCGGTCAATGTGGGTATCGTCAAAGACGTGATGGTCTCGCCTGACTACCAGCATATCGAGCTCACGGTGCAAATGGACAAGGGAACCGACGATCTCTTGCGCTCGGACACTCAATTCTGGGTGGTTAAGCCGCGCATCGAAAACACCGGGGTCTCGGGCCTTGATACCCTGCTCTCAGGCTCCTATATCGAGCTCAACATGGGCGCAAAGAGCAGTTACGCGAAGGAATTTGTGGCCTTAGATGAGCCGCCGGTACGGCACAGCGGTGAGCGTGGATTGATGCTCAAATTGATCTCGTCAGACTCGCGTAAGTTAGGTAACGGCGATGTCGTGACCTTTCGCGGTTTTGAGGTGGGCGCGATCACCGAGACCTATTTGGATGTGGAGAGCCAGCTGATCGAATACGGTGTCTTTATCCGTGAGCCTTATGCGCAGCTTGTGACCCCTAACACCGCCTTTTGGATTAGCTCAGGCGTGGAGCTTAACGTCAGCACCTCAGGTCTGTCCTTTTACTCTGAGTCCTTAGACAACCTCATTGTGGGCGGCGTGTCCTTTGATAACTTCATTCCGGCCAATGCGGAAGTGCCCGTGCAGGAGGTAGCCGACGGGGCTACCTACACCCTCTACCCGAAGCGGGAGGAGGCGCGTTTGGCCTCACTTGAGGGCTCGCTTCTGTATGTGGTGATGCTCGAGGATTCCATTTACGCGCTCACGCCGGGCGCGGCCGTGATGTTTCGCGGCGTTAAGGTCGGTGAGGTGGTTAAGGTGCCGTGGTTTGAGGACCAAAGTGAGGTCTTCACCAGCCATGTGCTGCCGGTCTTGATCGCGATCGATCGCACCACCGAGAATCAAGAGCTCATCGAGTCTTCACTTAACACTATGCTTAAAGAGCAGGGACTGTGTGCCCAAGTGGGCTCAGCCAATATGATCTTTAGCAACAATATGATTGAGCTCAAGCACGACCCTAATCATAAGTGTGCCTTAAGAGCGGACGTCATTGCGCAAAGCGGTAGCAGCCTCGGGGCCGATGGTGTGATGGCCTATCGCAATTACAACGTGATTCCGCTCATCCCTATGCAGTCGTTGAGCACCCAGATTGATGCCTTTATCGCCAAGCTCAATGAATTGGACTTAGCTGGACTCTCTACCGATCTGCAAGAGAGCTTGCGCGCGATCACCGCTGCGATGAATGCCTTCAGCGTCACTAATAATATGATGGACCGCACCCAGGTTATTGCCAAGCTAGCGGAGGCTTTTGATAACTTCAACGACACGGTCAAGGGCTATGGCCCGAGCACCCCGCTCTATGAGGGCATCTTGCAGAATCTCAAGAATATCGAGCAGCTGCTCCAAGATATCGCGCCTGCAGCGAGCGAAGTAGGCCAAGACCCAACCAGCCTGATTTTCGGTGCGGGGGCCGATCCGATTCCGCAGGCTCCACGCCCTAATCGTCAGGAGTAAAAAATGCGTCATAGCAAATTAGCATTGGTCCTGTGTGCCCTCGCCTTAGGGGGCTGTATGAGCGCAGCTGAGGTTAACTTTGAGCGCTACACCCTCACTCAGGACGTAAGACCTGAGGCCTATCTCCACGATTACGCGGTCAAGCTCAGCTTAGCGCCGATCTTAAATCAAGGTGGCGTGGTCTTGCAGACCTCGGACGTGACCTTGCGCCCAGCTAAAAACTTCCGCTACAGCACGAGTTTGAGCGACGAGCTTAGCCTCTTGGTGAGCGACGAGCTCATCGCCGCACAGGCGCCTAAGAACCTCAGCTATGAGGTCTATGTGGCGAAATTCCAAGGCACAGCCGACGGCCAGGCGCTGGTTACGGTGGCCTTTAAGGTAAGAAAACAGCCTAAACCTATCACCGCCTTCACCCCGGTGACCAAACAAGGGGAAATGCCGCTGCCGCTGGTGGTGATGAGCAAGTCCTATGAGCACAATAGCACGCTCAGCGCCGACGGCTACGGCGCGCTCGTGCAGGCGCTCAAGGTTAACTTCCGCGCCGCTGTTCAGGCCTTTGCCCAAGACCTCAAGCAGCTTGATGACTAATCAGTATACGGGCACATAGCTAAAAATTTTGCATTAAGCGTGACGCCGTAGCGTAAAGCGCGTAAACAAGCGCTTTGTTGGTGCGGTCTGTATACATATTTTAACAAAACAGTGCACTAGCGCACACTTTTCTAGCGCAAGGCGGCCGCCCATAGCCATCGCTCAGTGGGTACCAGGCGCCACTAATGTGCCCCAATTCTTCAACAATTGGGCACAGGCGCGCTATTTCTCCGTATACGGGAAAATGATTTGAGATTTCGCGCTGACCCCCAAAAAAACGGCGCAAGCCCCGTTCCATGCGGCTTGGCGCGGGTTACCTGTATACAGATTTAAGCTAAAACGCGCTTCCGCTCGCATTTTGCCGCGCAGCCGCGTATCAAACTGCACGCCCGCTCCCTTGTCCCAACACAGTGTATTGAGGGCGCTGGGTCGACCTATTAACGCTAGGTCGACTCGAGTGCACTGTGTACCTTATTGCGCCACCGGCGCCCTAGCTTCTTTAGGCCGTCGACCTCTGGGGGCTCGGTGTACCTATTTTGAGCGCCCCGCGCGTTTTATGAACCGACAGAAGAATCATGCCGGGCCAATTGTGCCGGTAAAAGGCAATTTTTGGGGCACGAGGTCGACCCACTTCGTGTACCTTTAGCTCCTGCCGTCAGCTGTGGTCTGGTTTTTGTCTGTATACGGGTAAATTAATAAAAATTTATTCCAGCGATCCAGCCCTGATAAAACCGCAGAGCCATGCGCTTTAAGCGCGGTTAACTGTATACAGATTTTAGCCAAAAGTTGCGCGATCTCACACTTTGAGCACCACTTATCTCCGGCTGAGAGCAGCCCTTCCGAACGGCGCTGGACGGCCTCGGCCGCTTGATATCCAGATTCCTCAATCGTGTACCTACTTTGCCCCGAATTTAGCCCTAATCTCCGTTTTGAGCGGCTCCTGGTGTCTTTGGGCTAGCTTCATCTTGTTGGTGATCGCAGCGACCAATGTCTACCACACCACAATGGCGTAAATAAGCCCAAGTGGAATTTAGTGTAAGCTCAGCTAAACTACATTATTTTAACCAAAATCTCACCTAAAGTCCTTTAGGCTCAACTGCCGCCGCTTAAGGGGGCAATTCTCTTTTAAAAAGCGATAAATATCGCATTTGTTCAGGAGAGTTGAGGGGGCCGAGACCGTGAGTTTTTTGCAGGTTAGTTTTATCTAGTTAGTAAGCTGCCTTAAATTTATCTTAGTGCATTTGACTTGTGGGAAAATTACCGGCTATACCGGGTTTGTTGTTTGCTTAAACCGTGGTTTTATGCTGTGTTTTAGCTTGTTGGAAGCTTCAATGCTCTTGATTAAGCTAGATATGTAAAATCATGACTTTCCCACAAGCAAAAGCAACTGAAATTGCGTTATTTGGTCAAAATGGGCTTCAATGGGCTAAAACTACACTCCATTATCTTTTTAACGCTAAATTCTGTGTACTTTAAGGATTTTGAGGGTGACACGAAAAATCTAAAAATTGGAGCACAATACCGTTCAGGTTACTTGAGAACACCGATATGGCTGGGAAAGGCAGAATTGAGTGTGCTGATCTTCCGATTTTGTGTGCGTGCTTGATAACGTGCGAGCGTGGGCAAATTTGCGCGGGAGATTGTGACCAAACCGGGAGGCGCGGCCACTCGGATTGAGCGGTACCGGACGGCCGCGCCCCGTGGGGCGGGTGGGTGGGCCGGTTACTTGCGTTTAGCACCGCCATTGAGCGAGATGCTGCAGGTGCTGAGCTGAAGGGGCCTTAAGAGCAACGCGTAGCGGGGCCTAGGAGCGCGCTGGAGGCGTGAACCGTAGGTTGACTGGGCTTAGGGCCCAAACGCGCGCTGAGGCACGCTAGAACGCGTGTGCCGCGCTCTCTGAGAGCCGCCCTTCGGTCTCAGGCAAGATGCCGCGCTTGAGGCCACCTTAAGAGCACTGCGTAGCGGGGCCTAGGAGCGCGCTGGAGGCGTGAACCGTAGGTTGCCTGGGCTTAGGGCATAAACGCGCGCTGTGGCGCGCTAGAGCGCGTTTGCCGCAGATAGCGTCAGGCCGCTTGAGCTGGGCTCAAACGGCCTGGGCCTTAGGCAAAGTCGGCGGCGCGGTCGAACTCGCTATCGAGCGCACTGTCTGGGGCGTTGTCAGCTCCGCTCTCGGGGGCGTCATCAGGCGCGAGTGCCTTGTTCTTGGTGCCGCGCTTTAAGTACGGCAGCGTGCGCACCAGCTCTGACCACAAGAGCTGCGTGGAACTCTCGTTGGTGCCCAGCTCCAGCACGCCGATATTGGTCGTAGGCTGGAAAAATTGCGCCATCGGCGTGTTGTGGTAACGCCAGTAGAAAGGCGCGTCATGGGCGTCTGCGCTGCGCTCCTTGAAGCTGGAATTGCTCGCAACACGACCGTGCAGCGCCATAATCATGCGCGGCGTCTTGGTCGCGACAAACTCGTAGCCCGGCATGCCCTCAATCGGCGTGCCCAGTGGGGCGCTGTCCTCGTCGTCCTCGTCCCTGACTACTTGAGTCCGGCGCACGACCGCAATCGCGGTGTTGGTGCTGTACTTCTTGATCAGGTCGTCGATGTAGTAATCGATTACGTTGGAGCTACGGGCGAACTTGGCGTCGAGGATGATGTAGTCATCGTCGCCTTGGAACGTATCGCCACTTGAGAACTTCAAGATAAAGTCCGGGCTGTAGAAATTGTCCTCAAAGTACCGCCCCGTGTTGGTGTTGCCATTGGTGCGAAAAGCAAAGATCTGGTTGTAAAAGGCCGTGGTCGAAATGACCGGCTGATAGTACACCGTGACCTTTTGCTTGCCGCGCGTTAAGACGTAGGTGTTGGCCACCGGATCGTCGTAATGGTAGTTGGCACGCACACTCATCCCCCCAACGCGGCGGGTGCCGCCGGTCGTGGCTTGAGTCGGGTTGTGATAGCCGCTGTGATAGCGCAGATTATTGCGCGGATCAAAGCGCTGGGTAAAGCCACTACGGGCAGTCGGCCCTTGTAAGTGCTCAGCTCCTGGGGTAAAGCGGGCACTGAGCGGATTCACGCGCGTATTAGGCAGATCGACGCCTTGATTATTAGGGCGCTGATACGGGCGAATGTAACTGCTGCGTGGGCTTGGACCCGGGATGTTGGAGTTGGCCGGGTTGGTAGGGCCGGTGCTTGTAGGGCTGACGCGGCGCGGCTCCCACTTACGCGGCTGGTACTGGGGCGCGCTGAGCGGCGCCTGCCAGGTCGGCTCGTTTTGCGCGTAGGCAAAGGTGTACGAGGCCTCACCGCTAATCGGAGTAAAGCCCGCCTTGAGCAACATATCCAAGATGCGATAGAGGCAATAGTACTCAAAGAGCTTGTCTAAGGTCTTGCCTTGCAAGAAGAGCATGTCCTTTTGCAGCGAGAACTCGCCGAAGTGGAACCAGCGGTTGATCGTGTGGAACACCTGCGCGTACGGCTTGATCTCCTGGAAGGCCTTGGCCTTGCGCGGGAGATTTTGCAGCAAGACATCCTTGAGCTTAAACAGCTGGCTATAGCCCCGGTAAATGCTATTTAAGTCGGTGAGCAACTCGTAGAGGTGCTCCAGTTCCTGCTCGCACTTTTGGTACTGCAAGAACTTTAAGGTGATAATCGGCGCCTCGTAGGTGTCACCATTGGCGTTGAGCTTGGAGCGCAAGGCCTTGATCGAGTTTAAGTGCTCGTGCAAGAAGTCCTTGTAGTCCTGGGCAATCTTTTCGGCATTGTGCAAGACCAGCTGTAAAAAGCCGACTACTACGCGGTTTTCGTAGGTGTCGTAGCTTTTGACATTGGTGGTGCTTTGCAGCTGCAGCGGCAGATAGTTCTTGCCCAGATAGTTCACCGCTGCCTGCTCGGGCAGAACTTCGGTTAAAACCTGTAAATTCTGCGTGAGCCACATTTGGCTTTGGTGCGTGAGCATGCGTACCTGGTCAAAGGAGGTCACAATATCGGCCTTGACCAACATGTGACGGGCGAGGGTGCGAAAGTAGTTGTAATTATCGCGATAGCAGCTATGCACTTGCTCTAACAGCGCGACATACGAGCTCAACGACTGATAGGCGCGGTGCCCGCCAAAGAAGTTCGAGTTTAAAGACTCTTGCTTGCTGCGGTGGGCAAACATCAGATCCAAGATCGTGTCGTCTTCGATCGCAGTCAGCTCTGTTAAGATTTGGCTGATATTGCGATTGTCCGACTGGTGCTGGCTCGCGCACAGCAAGAAATTGCTGTAGAGCGTGAGCTCACTGCGGTCTTTTAAGGTGATCACGATGCTCAAGGTCACCGTGTCGTACTGCATTAAAAACAGCTGGTTGTTATGACCGGTGTAGCGCGTGTCTTGGCTTAAATTTGCGGTGAGGATATTGTTACCCTCGAGTTTGTGCTCACTTTGCTGATTTAAGCTCGAGCGATTGCGATACCACTGCGTGGTCTGCTGGGTCACCGATAAATTGCGGCTATCACTGAAGGTACGAAAGACGAAGAAACCCTTGTCTTGGTCGTTGATCTTCAGGGCAATCCGCGCAATGCCTTTGAACAGGCCCGAGGTGCTAAACAAGGTGTTCGCTTGTGGGGCGGAGCTACCGTACAGCTGTGGGCCTAAACCGTCGACACTCTCTTCGGCATCATCTAAGCCTAAGTCCCGGCGCGCTAGCGCAGCTCCCGCGCTCGACGGCGTAGCACCGGCGCTCGACGGCGTAGCACCGGCGCTCGACGGCGCGGCGCTGTCCTCAGAACTGTCCGCGCTATCCTCAGCCTCGTCTTGGTCTAAGAGCTCGTTGAGCTTAGCTTGAGCGGCGTTGCGCTCTTGGGCATAGGTCGTGAGCTCCTGTTGCAGCTCGTTTAAATCGAGCTTGAGCTCCAGGTCATAGCGGGCATCCTCAATGACGTTGGGGCAGGAGGCAAGATCGACCGTACTTAGTTCTGGTGCCTGCAACGACAAAGGCAGCTCGAGCGTCGGATAACGCTGATCAATACTTCGTAAAGTGGCAGAAAGTAAAGCCATAAAGTATCCTTGCTGATCCAGCAGCCCTAAGGGCGCTTAGGACTGCTGCTTATGCCTTAGCGGGCAAAGAACTGATAGAAGCCTAACTCGGCGCCACCGGTGCGCTCGATGCGCTTTAAGTGCTGGGCACAAAGCGGCATCGTCTGCTCCGAGCACTCCTTCATGAGCTCAGTGATAAGGTAGCGATAACGCTCGCCGCTGCCATTGATCGTAGGCAAGATCTTCTGGGCGACCGCGTAATCAAGCGGCGCAAACTTGGTGGCCGTGGTCGTGCGCGTCATGCACTTGGCGGCAACCACGCAGTAGTTGTAAACCATGCGGATATTGCGTGGGCGCAGCGGCAGGGCACACTTTTCGTGGGCAAAGATTTCCTGAATCGCATCCCACTTGTCTGATAAGCTCGAGTCGAGTTGATCGCCGCTTTGGGTGCTGAACGCATCAAGCAAGCTGGCAAATGGCACCATGCTCTCGTCGTGCTCTGGGAGCTCATCGGGCTCTAACTCGACCACGTTCGGCTCTAAGGTGATAACCCAGCTGCGATCTAAGAAGCGTGGGGAGAGCTCCTCAGTCGTGTGGTCGAAGTTGACCGTGGCCAAGAAGCGCAGGTGATCTGGTAAGAGCCAATTGGCGTTGCCACCTAAGCTGATCGTGCGCTCGTTTAATGGACTGAAATCGCAATTTCTGAAGAATGGCGCCCAGTAGTGCTCAATTGGACTTAAGTTGGCCTCGTCGAGCAAGATGAAGTAAGGGGCGATCTTGGCTGGGTTGTAGGCTGAACCGTCGCTGGCCCACTGAGCCTCACGGTTTAAATCGACGAAGGCGTCGAAGATCTCCGCATTGCTCTTCTCCATACGCTTGGTCAGTGGGTTGTAGTAACCGATCATGTCCTTAAGCGAGGTCCAGCCGCGCTCGACTGATACTTCGCTAAAGCGATCGGCGCCGTCGGCGCGGGCTAAACCTAAGGCGCGTGCTAACAGATTGCACAGCGAGGTCTTACCGGTGCCTGGCTCACCGGCAAAGGTGGTAATAAAGCCTTGGGTGATGCAGATCAGGTAGTTTGCGACATCGTTGACGGATAAGTTGCGATGCCCCACGTCGTTCAAGTAACGTCCGACGCGATCCACAATCTTACCGGCGCTATCGACACTTTTAGCCTCAGCTAATAGCTTAGTATCGAAGTTTGGTGCCAGTTGGGCCATCGCCTCATCTGAGGACACCTCGCTGCTGCGCATCGGCGCGCCCTTGCCCTTGACCACAGTAGGGGCGAGCGCCTCGGTCGTGATAATAGGAGTGCTGACTACCGGGGCGACCGTGCCTAAGGTCTCAGCTAAGATCTTGGCGTCAATCAGCTTG
This sequence comes from uncultured Anaerobiospirillum sp., assembly GCA_944392765.1. Classification (GTDB taxonomy): domain Bacteria; phylum Pseudomonadota; class Gammaproteobacteria; order Enterobacterales; family Succinivibrionaceae; genus Anaerobiospirillum. Next base: position 29,073 of record CALXXU010000018.1, on the reverse strand, counting down.
AGCGCGGTGGTAGCACGGTCTTGGTACGCCTTGAGGGCGTCCTTGAGCTTGTGCTCGAGCTCTTGGGCGAGCTTTTGTTGCTGCTCATTGCGCGCTGAGAGCTGGTTGGCTTGTTCTTGCAGCTGCAATAAGGTCTGTTGCTGCTCGTTGATCGTGTTGTTTTGCGCGGCAATCTTTAAGTTGAGTTCCTTGGACTCTTGCTGCTTGGAGCTGATGGCGGCATCAAGTGCCTCTAAGGCCTTAGTGGTTTGCTCCGTCGAGGTCTTAACCTGCACTGGCTTAGCCTGAGCCTTAGCCTTGAGGGCGCTCTTCTTGCTGTTGCCTGAGAGCAGCTGCGAGGCGCGGCCTTCATCGTACAGTGAGAGCTCTTCGGTCAACTGCTTATTGCGGCTTTCGAGCAGCTTGTTTTGCTCTTGCTGGCCCTCAAGCTGCTTCTTGAGCTTCTCCAGCTCCTGGCTTAAGGTCGCAATGGCAGCACTTTGGGCCACGTCGTCGGAGGAAAATTCGCGATTCTTGATGAGCTGTCCCTTCTTCTTGGCCTGCTCGGCCGCAGCAATCGCGATTCCAGCCTCAGCGGCAGCGGCCTCAAGGCGTGCTTGTTGCTCAGCGCGTGCTTGGGCTTCGGCAATTTGGCGCTGGGCCTCGGCCTTAGCTTGGGCGACCTTAGCTTCAGCTTCCTTTTGCGCGGCGGCTAACGATTCCTGGGTCGCTTGAGCGCCCATACCTGCAATCGACGAGATCTCTTCGAGCTTGACACTGAGGTTAGGCACACCCTGATAGTTCTGGGTGTACTCAGCCAAGATCTTGCTGTTTTGCAGCTCAGAGATGCGGTTATTTAAGTTCTGGTGCAGCTGGTCTAAAGCCGTGCTTAACTCTTGGAGCTCGTCTTTCTTGTCGCCTAAATTATCGGCATGCTCTAAGGCGGCGTGGAGCACCGTGCGTACATTCGCGCACAGCTTCACGATCAGGCCACCGACGTCCATAAAGTGGGCGATCAAGGTTGGATTTAAGGTCGTGGTGTTCACGGCCATATCCATATCGATATCCGGGTCTAAGGCTAGGGCGAGGCTCGAGTACACGGCATTGAGCTTGGTTAAGACGTTATTGCCCTCGCCGACCAAACTGTGCAGGTTGGCGATAGCGTTGTCGTCTTGCAAGAAATCAAAGCTAGCGGTGTCAATCTGCGGCGCAGCCGGGACCTGAGCCTGCTCTTTTTGCTGCTTAGAGAGGGTACGGGCGATTTGCGGATCGTCTAAGAGCTCGTCTTGGGTCCGATTTAACAGGGTCGTCTTCACCTCTTCGAGGTAGGCTCGAGGCAGATTGCGCATCAGGCGCTCGCCATCGCCGCTGACGATATCGGAGATCAAGTGCTCACGGAACTCGTCATTATCGATCGTCAGCTCGATAATATTCTTGTACATATCCTCGTCGCGGAAGAGGCGCGGTAAGAGCTGCTTGATCGTTTGCAGGCGTTGCTCGCTAAAGTCGATCTTCTGATTGCCCTCAAAGAGCTCCTTGCAGAAGTCGGCGACCGGACGAATTTCGGCGCGGCTTAAATTGAGCTGAGCACGGACGCGCTCTAAGAACAGCTCGATCAAGCGATGTTGATCGATCATGTCGTAATTGCGCGAGCAGGATTGGGGAGCGTCTAAGGCATTGGCGGGCAGGGCGTAGATCGCATCGCGATCGCGTTGATCGCGAATCGTGATAATGCTCTGGTCAAATTTGGCAATAGGGTAGCCGCCGATCAAAAAGTCATAGCGCTCCAAGCCGTGGAGTTTCATGATACCGGCGCTGTATTCGTGTTCAAACGGGCCATAGAGCATATTGCCAATACGCAGCAAGATCGCGTTACTAAAGCAATCGCTGTCACTGTAGCTGTCGCATTGGTGGTAGCGCAAGATACTATTGAGATCTTGGCTGCATTCTTTGATTTCGTAGAAGGACGTGCTATCAACCGACTCGAGCCAAATTTCGCTGCGGTCGCGGCCAAAGCTTGGGTTATAGCGCAGAGTGTAATAGTTTTTGGCTTCGTACGCTGGTTGTGGATCGGTGTTGATGCGTACGCTGACTAACGGGCCTAAACGCTGATAGAGATCAATTGCTGTTTCTTTACCATAAACTCGCACCGCCATTCGTCCCACGGTTGGGAAATCGACTTCGCTATCAACCCATTCAAACTTGCCATTATTTACGATATAGCGTGGATACAGATAGATTACGCGGTTTTCAGTGCCATTATCGTCAAAATACGGGTTGTAGGAGAGCCAGCAGATCAGTTGGCGATTTAAGTACTTACTATCCATAGAATCAAACCCTTAATTAGTGAATCAGGAGCGCTGCTCAGCGCCCTCAGGTAGGGGGCCTGAGGGCCGAGGCAAAGGGCCGGGGCAGCGTGCTGTTGGCTCTACCTATTTGCCAATGCAGAAAGTGGAAAAAATAATGCCCAGAATGTCATCGGAGGTGACCTTGCCGGTAATCGTGCCTAGATGGTCTTGGGCCAAGGTCAGCTCGCGTGCGGTTAAGACTAAGTCGCCCAGCTCAAGCATTTCTTGGGCGCGCGTAAGCGCAGCGGCGCACTCGTTAAGCTCAAAGACATGGCGGCGGCGCGCTGAGAACACGCCTTCGCTGGGAATCAGGCCTAACACTTCGTTGAGCTGCTGGCGCAAAAGATCTAAGCCGTGCTCGGTCTTAGTCGAGGTCGCAATTTGCGGCAAGTGCGACCACGGCTCTTGCGTTAAGAGCTCGGCAGTCTCCGCGTTCGGGGCTAAATCGATCTTGGACTTGACCACCATTAAGTTCTTAGGGTGATCAAAGAGTTTTTGAATATGGGCTAAAGCCTCACGGGCTTCGGCGGCAGGCTTAGAGGAGTCAATCATCAGCAGGACTAAGTCTGCTTGCTTGAGCTCATTTAAGGCGCGTTCGATCCCGATCGCTTCAATTTCATCGCTCGGGCGATCGCGGATACCAGCGGTATCGGTGATCGTGACCGGAATGCCCCCGATTTCGATATTGATCGTCAGGACATCACGCGTGGTGCCCGGAATATTGGTGACAATAGCGCGCTCACTGCCTGCTAGCGCGTTTAACAGCGAGCTCTTACCGGCGTTGGGCTGGCCTGCCAGCACAATGCGCGCGCCTTCGTTTAAGCGCACGCCTTGACCTGCAATGGTCAAAGCCTGACGGGTCAGGGCCTCCAACGACTCTAATTCAGTAGCGGCGCGGCCTGAGTCAAAGAAATCTTCGTGCTCTTCAGGGAAATCAAGACAGGCCTCTAAGCGTACGCGAAATTGGGTGAGCTTAGCGCTTAAGGTCTCAAGACGGCTGGCGAAAGCGCCGCTGAGCGATGCTAAGGCGGCCTTGGCGGCACTCTCAGAGCCGGCCGAAATCAAATCCTCGACCGCTTCAGCGGCGGTCAAATCCATTTTGCCGTTTAAAAAGGCGCGGCGGGTAAACTCACCGGGCTCAGCTTGGCGCACGCCGGCGATCTTGAGCACAGCCGAGAGGACACGTTGGGGTACTACGTTGCCGCCATGGCCTTGGAGCTCGACGACATCCTCGCCCGTGTAGGAGTGTGGGGCGGCAAAGTACAGCACTACGCCCTCATCGATCTCTTCGGGGCCGTCGTAGAACTTACGAAAATAGGCAGTGCGTGCCTTAATGGGGCGCGCGCTCGCGCCCGGCGGCGTGGTTATGAGGCTTGCGACTTTAAGGGCATCTGGTCCTGAGATGCGCACAATAGCAATACCGCCGCGCCCCGGTGGGGTCGCGATCGCGGCAATTGAGTCGTTAAAGTCGATCATAAAAACCTCAGGTACTAGCCATAAACTCAAAGCCCTAGTGAGCCAGTTTAAAAGTATTTAACGCCGTGCTGATGGGGCGATTTGCCGGACAATACGTAGATACAAGCCATCCAATTAGGCTTCACGAGGCGAGCAGGCACGTTAAAAACTTTTAAACTCCATCACTAGCTTAAATCAAATTCATGGCAACTTGTCAAAAAAAGCGCCCCAAATCCTCAAGGTTTTTGAACGGGAACCTCAGAATTTGGGGCGAGGCCGCGCGGGGCGGCTAAGTAGGACGAACCGTCAGTCAATGCAGCACTAACGATCCGGCGCCATTACTTAAACTCAGGCTTTAAGTGCCAGTTACTTGGACTTAGCCAAAATTACTTGGTCTTAGCCAAAATTATTTGGCCTTAGCCAAATTTACTTGGACTTAGCCGGAGCTGGCGTCTTAACATGCAGACCCTTCTTTTCCAGCGAGCGGTAGATAATGACCTGCTGGAGAATGGTGAAGCAGTTGGAGACTAACCAGTAAACAGTCAGACCTGCTGGGAAGGTGCAGAACATAAAGGTGAAGACAATAGGCATTGCCATCAGCACCTTACGCTGTACTGGATCATTAACTGGGGTTGGCGACATCTTTTGGATAAAGAACATCGAGATGCCGTAGAGGATTGGGGTTACGAAATAAGGATCGTGTACCGACAAGTCCTCAATCCAGAAAATGAATGGGGCGTGACGCAGCTCGGTCGACTCCATTAAGGTCCAGTACAAGGCGATGAAGATAGGCATCTGGATGAGCAGCGGTAAGCAGCCACCTAATGGATTTACCTTCTCGGTCTTGTACAGACGCATCGTCTCCTGGCCCAGCTTCTGGCGATCGTCGCCATAGCGCTCACGCAGCTCCTGCATCTTTGGGGTTAACAGGCGCATCTTAGCCATCGAGGTGTATTGGGCCTTGGTCAGAGGGAACAAGACCGAACGTACCACTAAGGTCAAGATAATAATCGAGAAGCCCCAGTTGCCGATAAAGCCTTGGATAAACTCCAGAATCTTAAACAGAGGAATCGATAAGAACCACAGCCAGCCGTAGTCCACGGTCAGGTCGAGGTTAGGAGCTAACTGCTCCATTTGCTCTTGGTTCTTAGGACCAATCCACATCTGCGACTTAAATTGGTGGCTTTGACCAGCGGCAATCGTCGTAGGCTCAGTGCGAATACCGATAATGGCCTCAGCGCCGTTGTTAGCGGCGTTGGAGAAGATCACATTGGTCGTGCCTTCGGTGGTATCGCCGATCCAAGCCGAGACGAAGTAGTGCTGAATCATCGCGACCCAGCCGCCTGGGGTGGCGACATTGACGGCATTGCGCTCGCGCGAACGGTCAACTAAGTCCTCTAAGGTGTTCTTTTCGTAGCGGGTCTCGGCGGTAGAGTAAGCCGTGCCACGATAAGCACCTGCGACCATAAACAGACCGGAGTTTTGCTGTAAGGAGGCGTCCACAGTCTGCTTTAACTGGCCATAGAAAGCCATGGAAACGGCGTTGCTATTGTGGTTTTGCACGTCTACGGTGACGTCGACCACATAGGAGCCGCGCTTTAAGGTGTAGGTCTTGGTGTAGTCAACCCCGTCTTGGCTAAAGGTCAAGACTGCGCTGACACTATCCTCGCCTTCAGCTAACACGTAGCTGTTTTGGGCGCTGGTATAGGTCGGGCGGGCCTTGGAATCAGGGCCATTGGCACCGATTAAGCCACTTTGCGCCTCATAGACGAATAATGGGTCGCGCATTAAGAGGTGGAAAGGATCGTCCTTACCTAACTCTTGCTTAACCTGCAGTAACTTGGCGTCCACGACATCGCCACCGACCGAAGATAAGGTCAGGTTTAAGGTGTCGCTTTGCAAGGTGATGAGCTTGCCCACAGCCTGCTCGGAGCTCTCAGCCGCAGCCGCCATTTCAATGCGTTGCGCCTGCAACTCTTCTTGTTGCTGCAGCGTGATCTTGTCACTCTCCCAAGACCAATAGATGAACAAGGAGAGAGTTAAGAAAAGAATAAATAGGATGTTTCTTTGCTGTTCCATGGCACAACCAGATAACCAAACCGCGTACGAGCGTCCCAAATCCTGCCAGCTGAAGCCAGCAAAAATTTGGATAGTGCCTATGCCTTGCCTCAAGCACGGTGCCCACCAGAACAAAAAGTGAGAAGAATGGGCGCGGCGCCTTAGCCAAGACAAACGCCTATTATACCCAAATTACCGCTTGAGCGCCCCAGCACGGGCCCAGGCCAAACAAACCTCACCGCGCGCTCGCAAGGCTGAGGGCGCAAGACTAAGCCCGCAAACCAAAATAGAGCTTTTGTCAGGGACAAAAGAGCCCCTAGGCGCTATCTGGGATAGCCCTAAGTAGGGGATAGCCCTAAGTAGGGGATAGCCCCCAGAGCCTTTACGGCTGGGATGAGTTAGGCGGCGTGGCAGTAGCCTCAGTAGTCGTGGCTGCCTCAGTTTTCTTTGGGTGTGACAAATCCTCAGGCTGAGCCTGAAGATTTGAGTCTGCGGTAGGATTTTCCTGAGCGCTCTCTAGGTCTGATACCGTGCCATCTCTTCTAGGTACGGGATCAAAGCCGCCCTCATTTAGGGGGTGGCAGCGGCTTAAGCGCTTCATTCCCAGCCACGTACCCTTGGCTAGCCCCCATTCTTGGATGGCTTCGAGGGTATATTGCGAACAGCTCGGATAAAAGCGGCAACGCTGTCCTAAGAGAGGACTTAGAACTTTTTGGTAGGTGCGGATCAGGAGGATCGCGCTTTGCCCAATTGGCGAGAGATTTGAGCCCATAGCCGTGTAAGAGCAGAAGTTAAGTCGCGATTGCTCAGGTCACCTATGCCCGGCTTGGCTAAAAAGACCAGGTCGACGTTCGGCAGGCCATCTTGGCTTAAGCGAAAAGATTCGCGCACCAGACGCTTGACCCGATTGCGCCATACAGCTCGTTTGAGCACCTTCTTAGGCACAATTAGCCCGAGGCGCGGATGTGACAGTTCGTTCTTGCGAGCAAGAACTAATATGCCATTGCAACCTGCGCGTACGGGCTTCTTAAATACCTGGTCGTAATCCTCGGGCGTCAACAGGCGAACTTCCCGAGGAAAGGCATGGTTAGGCATTACGGCGTAACTAGACGGTTAAACGCTTGCGGCCCTTTGCACGACGACGGGATAAAACCTTGCGACCATCAGCGGTAGCCATACGCTTACGGAAACCGTGGGTGCGCTTACGCTTTAAAACGTTAGGCTGAAAAGTACGTTTCATTTAACAAATTCTCCAAAGGGGCGGCAATTGCCTCAGCGGCAGTGCCTTAATCATCGATGCTGGTGCTGGATACGAACCCGTATTCAGCTAAGGAAAAAACTGGCACAAAAAAGACCACGAAGTGGTCTCTTTAGCCATAAGGCCCCCTACCCCCAAAAACAGGGGCAGCACAATCTCCTCAAGAGGAGATTTAGACCTGCAAGGTTCATAACGCCTGAGCCTTGAGAGCCCCATAGCATACGCGTCTTAGGCTCAAAAGGAAAGGGCTGAAGAGTTGCTTTGATTGCGTGCAAAGCTCTGTGGGCATAAGGCAAGTGGCAGTGCCAAGTACCTTAAGGCATAGCCTTACGGCGTAAGCCTTGCTCACCTGAGGCGTGCCGAGTACCACTTACTTTGCTCCACCTAATTAAGCAAAGTGCCGGGGTACCAAGTCACCATCAGCCTTTGGTAGCCTTTGGCTAGACCTCTGGCCGTGCGCGCTGATTGCAGCAAATCTTAGGACCAAACCAAGGTTTAATCCGCCCGTAATGCTCTGTTCTATGAGGGCGTTACGTAACGCAGAGTTTCCTGACTGGGTGAAGTTGCTAGCCAGCAAACCGCATCGTGCCTGCACAAAGCACTCGATGCCTAACATTAGGAGCAAGCGCACGGGATCGTGCCAAGCGCAAAATGCCTTGCTGGAGTTGCCAATAAGAGCAGCGTAAGCCTCGACCTTCCAGCTCACGTAAGAGCTAATAGCAGCCACGACTTGTGAGGCAACAACCTAAGAATTTAGGCCGCACTTCCCCGAGGCTCTTTTTTTGCGCAAAAAAACAAGGAAGAATCAGGCTTGGTCGGCCGGTCACTAAAAACCAAACGCTCGTTGTCAGCGCACCGCTACAGCCCACTGCGGGTTAAGTCAGCCGTAAAACAGACTTAAGTTTAGAGTAGTCTACGTGCCAAAGACCCGTAGACCGCTCCCAGTCTATTCCGGCCAAGACTCTAACTGCAGCTAGCCGAGTAGTCGCGCACACTGCAACCAGTTCTTGGTTTAAGCAACCGAGGAGCCAAAGCAGCTCTTCAGGATGGGGCGCAAAGAAAGCACCTTAAGTCGAGGCAGGCCCCTCGCCCTACTCAAGTTGAGTAAGTTGAGGCTGCGCATGCCCAAGAGAACAAGCAACCACAGGTACCTCTTAGGAAACGTGCTAGACGCACCGAGCTCAATCTTCAAGGCGAGAGCTCAAGCAAACCGAACTCAATCAACTAAACACCTGACTTCACAGAAGTCCGCACTTAGGAGAGCTCAAGGCCGCGAACATCGATCACTCCTTGCAGAGAGCAACATGGTGGCCGAACTCAATCTCAACTCATGGGAGAGCTCAAGGTACCGCCAAGCTCAATCCCAAAGAACTTACAGCAATCGCACCGAACTCAATCTCATTAGATCGACCCAATCTTCACCGAGCGTCAATCGATACCCAAGAGATCTCAAGGCTGCCGCGCTCAATCCCCACTTAGGAGAGCTCAAAGCAAGCGCCAAGCTCAATCTTATTTAGAAGAGAGCTCAAGGCCACCAAGCTCAATCAAACTCACAGCGATAGGCCACCGCAAGATGAGAGCTCAAAGCAACCGAGCATCAATCGATTCTAACTAAGAGAGCTCAAAGCACCCGCCAAGCTCAATCCACCGAGAGGAGAGCAGCAGGCTACCGAGTTCAATCTCAGGTAGAGAGCTCAAGGCTCAAATTGGGCAATCTCACAAGAGAGCTCAAGGTTTAACCACCTCTCATTCTCAGGAGAGCTCAAAGCTAAGCACCGAGCGTCAATCCTCAAAGTTAAGAGAGCTCAAGGCTAAGCCTAGTTTCATCTCAACTAAGAGAAGCGCACTGTTAGCTACTTCATTCCTGGTAACAGGAAATCCTTAACCTTCACCACGTACCAAAAGCGCGCGGGATTTGCATCCCACAGCCTTCAGCACACCTAGTTTTGATCGTCCAACGGACACACCAACCCTAGGGGCAAAAGTTTGAATACCTTATTTTACAAATTTTTCCGCTTTCAGATCAAGTAAATATTCAACATTTTTGATCGCAAAAGCCGATCTAAATGCCGTTCTTGATCTCAGCACAAGATTACGCCCGATCTAAATAGTACTCAAGCATAACCATGAGGGCGGGCCTGCTAACCAGAGGCCCTCCCCAGGGCGGCTCAGGCCAGGCTGCTCTAGTTGTGCTTGGTGTAGCGCTCGATCAGATCCATGACCTTGGATCTACCCTGACTAAGCCAGGTCTTAGGCTTAGTGTCGGCCGGGCTTGTCCCCGCAAGCTTTATGTCGCCATCGAGCTGCGCCTGGCCCGGAACCGCCGACAGTTGCGCGCTGCGCTCTGAGACCGGGCGGTTAAGAACTGAGGAGGCTTGCGGGCCCAGGCGTCCCCGCTCATTGTCGATGCTCTGCTGGTAGTACTGCTTGGTGCTGATTGGCGGAGCGCGGTGTGTAAAGTGGGAGCTGTTCGCGGCACTCTCAGCCTTGTAGCCCGGCTCCAAGCGCGCCTGCGGCAGTTCCGGCCCAAACCAGGAGCGCTCGCTTAGAGCTACCCCCTTATAGGCATTGTCGCTCGGGGCAAAAGAAGACTCGGATGGCTCTGGCTCGTCCCAGGAGCGAGCGCTGAGATCGTCAAACTCATCGTCCTCGTCGCTTGAATCACAGTCCGCCTCGGGCTGTTCTGGATCATCCCAGGCGCGATCGCTCAGATCGTCATCCTCAGCGTCCTCGTCGCTTGAGTCAAAGTCCGCCTCAGGCTGATCTGGATCAATCCAGAATTGATCGCTCGGATCGACGTCCTCAGCGTCCTCATCGCTCGAGTCAAAGTCCGCCTCAGGCTGATCTGGATCAATCCAGAATTGATCGCTCGGATCGACGTCCTCAGCGTCCTCATCGCTCGAGTCAAAGTCCGCCTGAGGCAGATCGGGATCGTCCCTGGAGCGATCACTTAGATCGGCTTCCTCGGCCTCATAGTCCTCGTCGCTCGGATCAAAGTCCGGTTGCTCGGGCTCGATCCTTGGGCGAGCGCTGAGCGGGGCGGCGTTGGTCGCAAGGCGCGCGCTGAGCGGGTTGGCGTTGGTCGCAGGGTGAGCGCTGAGCGGGGCGGCGTTAGTCGCAGGGCGAGCGCTGAGCGGGGCGGCGTTGGTCGCAGGGTGAGCGCTGAGCGGGGCGGCGTTGGTCGCAGGGCGCGCGCTGAGCGGGGCGGCGTTAGTCGCAGGGCGAGCACTGAGCGGATTGGCGTTGGTCGCAGGGCGCGCGCCTGAAGCGGCGGCGCTTACGCGGTTATCAGGCTGGCCTGAGGCGGCGGGAGCTGAGTGCTCGTCGTGATCCTGTGGTTCTGGAGCGCTGACGGAGGCTAATGCGGCCTTTTGCTCCAGCTCCTGTTGGAACTGTGCGTCGTTGCGCTCGGCCTGCTTGCGCAGCTTGCCTTTGAGCTTGAGCTCGGTGGACTTGAGATAGGCGTTGATCTGCTCTTCCTGCTTGGTTGGATCCGTCGGATCAGGTGAGGTGATCTCAGGACGCAGCAACTTCACTAACGGATAGCGCTGGGGCAGGGTGCAGCCTAATTCCGCTAAGCCTTGGATGAAGCCTGCGCCATCGCGCTTAAAGAGCGCGTTGATCTTAGGTAAGGCGCCTCCCAAGTAACGCGGTTGCAGGCGGGTAACGCACAAGATCAGATCGTTGATCGCCTGCTGTGCCTCTAAGGTGACGCATTGGGCGCGCTCGCCTAAGGCTAAGCAGGTGCGCTTGACGTCGTAGGCCTTAGGCTGGGCGGGCAGCTCGTAATCACAGCACTCAAAATGGCTGAGTGCGGCCAGATCCCAGTTCCGGACTAACTGCGTTTCCGGGGCGCCCGTGAACTGCTGGGCCCAAGTGCGCAAGGTGAGAGGCGCATATTGGTCAGCGGCTTGTTCTTGCTGCTCGAGCCGGGCACGGGTTAGGCCCTCAAGTGCCGTGATGCTGGTCAGGCAAGCATTGTAGAAGGCAGGACGTGCGGCTGGCTTGAGGCAATTGAGCACCAAGGCAAGGTAGTCGCAGTTAAGCTGCTCGGCCTCAGTGCGCTTATGGGCCAGAGCCTGCTGACTTTCTGGAACCAAGGCAATGAGGTGTGAGCGCAGGCACTTGCAGGCGCAAGTGATCTGGGGGGCCTTAGGTGGGAAGGTGCTGAGCTTAGTTAACAGCTCAGACTTGAGCTGTAACGAAGCAGACTCGGTGCTGAGCATGTCGCTAGCAGCGCTGGAGGTAAGCGGGGCCTGAGCTAACCACGCGTTAAAGTCTTGCGCCTTGCTTTGCAGGTGGGCCTTTTGGATCGCGCGTACTTGCGCCGCGTGAGCTAAGCGCTCGCGCGCGGCAGCGGCGCGCTCTGCAGCTAAGCGCTCCTTAGTTGCAGTGGACTCAGCGTCGGGCTCACTTGGGGCAACGGCCTGGCGCTGGGAGCGCAGGCTGTCCTGATGAGTGCTCAGGAAAACGCTGTTGGGAGCCGGGGTGAAGTAATGCTGCTCATGCGCGGCAGCGGTTTGGTGTTGCAACATTTGGTGTTCCATATGAAATCCTTTTATTGAGCAGTGGTGGCGGTAACTGGGGTGGAGAAAGAGGCCGGTTTAGGTTTCATGGCGCGCTCCTTTAGTCGTAGTCTGCGCATGAATCCCAAAAGGCGATGCGGAGGGACTGCGGGGTGAAACGGCGCAGCAGCTGGTGCTGCGGCTGGGACTTGGCCTCAGTCTTCGGGGCGTCTTGGTAGTTGAGGGCGTTGAGCTCTTGGGCTTTGGCCTTACGGCGTTCGCGAGTCTTGCGTGACATGGCGTGCTCCTGCGTTTTCAGGGGTAATAAAAAAGCCTTTGAGCGAACTCAAAGGCTTTACCTGATTTCAAATTTAAGCTGTGCGCTTTTTGGCCTCGGGGGCCTTTTCTTACCTGCGCGGCGGTTTGAGCGGACGCTATGCCCGATTTCATGCGGTTCTTGGAATGCTGCGTGATTGAAGTCACACTTTTGGGGTCTTAACGACCAAATTACCCGTAAAGCCTGATCTGATGCGGCTTAGCGCGTTTTTGAACCTTTCTTTTGCATAAATAAAGTTTTACGTGCCCAATTTTGTAGAGCGGGCGTAGTTTAGTAGTGAAGTGGCATAAACAAGCGCTTTTGTGATGTGGGGGTGAAATGCTCGTAGGGGCCGGTGTAGACAGCGGTCTGGGGCGGGCGCCGAGCCTGCGAGGGTTGATCGCTAGGTGATCATTGCTGCGATCTTTGAGGCGATCGTGTGTGATCGCACGAAGGCGCTACCTGCGATCACTGAGGCGATCGTGCGTGATCACATGGTTGATCGCGTGTTAGATCCCACTGAGATCACCTGCTTGATCGCTGGTTTGGCTCTCTCTGAGAGCGCTTGTTTGATCGAGCGGCAGATCGTCCATACCCTGTCTATCTTCTGGCTACTAAGATCGATCTTGGATCTAAAGTCAGATCATCGGAGGAGCCCTGATTTTTAGGGCATTTTGGGGCGTGATCTTGGGTTAACTTAGATCCGATCTAGCTTAAGCGGTGATCTCAGATCTGATCTAAGTGCGATCGGTGCTGAAGGCAAATTAAGATCTAGATACGTATGAAAAAAATTTTGGGCGACAGAGATTGCCGCCAAAAGTTTGAGCTAGGCGCGCTAGCTGGGCGCGCGTAAGCGGTCACGAGCCCGACAAGAATGCGCGTTCGTGATAATTTTGATCATTAATCCGATCAAATTAGACCTTTTTCGGCGTGCTCCATCTGGTAGCTAGAATGCCCACAAAACGCATGCAAATCCCATTTGATCGCGATTTGTCCCTTGATCTTAGGCCCGGAACCACGTATCATATGCACAATTTCCGGTGGTTTTCGGAGTGCTTGTCCCATCGGTTTTGTGGCAAGTCTAGTTAAACCCGTGTCAATAACCGACTGGCTTAGAGATCTTAGATCGTAAGGCAGTTCCTGACCCAATCAAACAACAAACAATCGAGTGTCTTTGGTGGTACTGGTGCGCAGTAGCGTTGCCAACATCATGACCAAGGTGCGCTTGTGACTCCATTAAGGCTTAATCCATCGCTTCTTTTAAGGCGGTGACACCTAAGGTTGAGCTGGAAGGACGTTCACTGAAGCGAGCAACGTTGTCTGGGACAGATTGACGCCATCGGGAAAGGATCTTGAGAGTATTCCTGGATCAATTTCACGTGAGCTTTGTGCGCTGCGGGGAAATGAGATAGGAGCATGGTCGGCGCATAAAGCTGATCGAGATCGGCTTTTTGATCGCATTAGATCAGTATGGATCCGATCGTATCTGATCGCTTAAGATCATATTTAGCGGTAAACGATCACTTTTTGCGATCGATGAGATCGCTAAGAGATCGAGATCGTTATGGCTTGTTAGTTTTTTTGTGTTGTTAGTTGAAGGAGATTGTTGGCGCGTGATTGCTGCCCTAGGCGGTCAAGCTTCCTTGGTTCCTAAGTCAGAGAGTTTCAGGCGTATCCCCTAGTGCTTGAGTAAATGGGTGCACGACTCCACCTGAGCGTAGTCGTAATCAACGGTTGAATGGTTGCTTTGCTGTGCCGCTAGGTCGCGGTGCAAGCCACTATTTGATCTCAGGTCAGTCATAGGCTTCATCGTGTGACCCTAGGTGACACGTGGGCTGCTCTTAGAGCGCGTAAAGATTCCCGATACACGCTTCATCTCCAAAAGCGTTATGACTTAACTCAGCTCGCTTTTGAAGATGGTGGCGGGGGTGATACGTCGCTGAGGGTATGTTCGTTTTATGAACTCTTGGCAAATTTGGCGCGAGGTAATCTTAAGGGTTGCCGCGTCGACAGCAGAGACGCTTGAGGCGAAGGTCATAAAGCTCTTCTTCTACGAAGTGGGCTTTATCTTTGACCCTGCCTTAGACAAGGTGCGCCTCGTCTGTTCCTCGGAGTACGCCTTGAGGAGCTTTGCTCCTTACAGCTGGCGTTGCTTCAACGAGGTCAAGTCGCTGCTGGACAACCCAAGCTTAGGCTATTCCTTGGAGGTCGTTTCGGCTAAGGAATTGGCCCAGCTGCATGCTTCAGGTCTGCTGCCGCGTCCAGAATTTTTGGCTGCCATTAGCCTCGAGGGTACTAATGCTGGACCTTCGGCCTTCCCTAAGGTGGATTGTCTTATCACCGCAGGTTCAGCCGAGGGCTTAAATCCGATCAATGCGGGTTTTGGCACCTTCCCTCAAGGTATGTCGGGCATGGCTGGCATGGCACAAGGCATGTCCGGTATGACCTCTGGCATGACGCTAGGCATGGCTTCAGGCATGGCCGCTTCGGCGCACGCCTTCCCAGGCTCCACCAGTGTTGCTGGTGTGGGCGCGCCTCGTCACACCCCAAATGCAGCCCCAGAATTTAATGCGACTGCTACCCCAGCAGTAAGCGCTAACCCTATTCAGATGCAGTCAGCTGCTGCGGACTTGATTGCTCAGGATTTTTCAAGCCGTAGCGGTGAAGCTGTAACTGATGTTGTAAAAACTGGCGATTTAGCATCGCTTAGGTTGCCTGCTAACTCCTCTTACGAGGAACATGACACAAACCATCGGGAATTACATACTTCGTCATGGGTTACAGATTCCCAACCGAGCAACTGTGCCTCCGGCTTCGATCTCTTCAAGCCAGCGCAGGATGGTGCGGTCTCTTCGCAGACTTATGATCGCCAGTGCCTTAACAACACCGAATTTGCTGCTAACAGCGATTTAGCCGCGTTGATCGCTGAGGCTGAGGATACTCAGCCTGATCTGCGTGAGATGTATGGTGAGGTTGAGCCATACATTCCTGCACCTACGGCCTGTGATCCATTCTGCGATCCGATCGCCCGTGAGTTCTGCCTGATTGAGGACGATGGGGCTATGGCCCATCGCTCGTCCCCAGTGGCCAACGATGAAGCGCGCTTCAACGGCGATGCTCATTTCAATGGTGGCGATGCTCACTTCAATGGTGGCGATGCTCACTTAGTGCATGCCGAGCGCCCAAGCGCTCCAACCGCCCCATTTACCGCTGAGGCCGAGGGTGGCCCTGATCTGCGCCTTGAGGACAGCTTAGGGGTTGATCTGCCTGCCAGCGCATTAACGCTTGCCCCTGAGGACACCCCATATATCGGTGCAGCCGCTAAGTCCACGCAAAATACTGAGGCGATGGCTGCAGGCATCCACAATATGCCGCTGATGCCACGTTCGGATCTGAACACCGCTGACGATTGGTATGACTATGAGCGTACCCCGGCTCAGCCGGTGCGTAGCTTCGTGCCGCCGCCTGCTGTGCCTCATTCTGCCCTGCCGCCACAGTCAGCGCCGCAGGTAGCTCCGTATGCGCAGTCGACGCCGCAGTCGCAACCCGCACCACATTTTGCCGAGCCTGAGGTCGAGGTGATTTCCGCTCAGGCGTTGCCGTCCCAGAATGCCCCGGTTCAGGGTGTTCCTGTGGCTCATGTGGCTCATGATGAGACTGGAGCTCAGATGGCTCCTGCCGCTCAGCCTGCTTTGGCTCCTGCCATGGCTCCTGCCATGGCCCCTGACGTGCCACAGTCGGTGCGCGAGATTACGCGCTGCGAAGAGCTCGCCGATGAGATCTTAAAGCCGGTGCATGCCTCCGATCTCGTGACTGAGGCCTTAAATACCAAGGCTCAGCGTGAGCAAGCGGCACGTACTGCCAGCATCGCGGCCTTACCGCAGGTAGTGACGGGCCCTATGGCCAGCGTCTATGCCGCTGCCGCTAAGCGCAAGCGTAATTGCTCCTCGCTGCCACAACCTAACTCCCTCTTAAGCCAAGAGAAGGTGCAGACCACGACGCTCAATCCAGATGAGCCAGCGGTACTGCCTGCTCCAGATTTATTGCGTCAGGTCGAAGGCTCGGGCAGCTTGATGGCCCAAGCCCTAGCACCTGATGACGGCTCGCGCCATCAGCTCAATTTAGATAATTTCAAGCTGACTCCTGAGCAAATCGAGTCCAGCAAGAAGTTAAACCAGGTTTTAGCCGAGCAATTTAAGATTGTCTCAGCCCAGCGTGCGGCCTATAAGGCGCGCCAAGCTGAGCTGGCGAAAAATCGCGCCCTGTCGCATAAGCGTAAGGGTGAGCCGGAGCTCTTAGAGCGCTTTGATGGCACGGCCCCAGGCCTGCTGGCAGGTGCTGTCCCAGGTGCTGTCCCAGGTGCTGCCCCAGGTTCTGCCCTAGGTGCAATTCCAGGTGTGGAGCCGGTGATGGGCTTTGCCCCTAGCATCGATCCACGCGGTCCGCTCCCTGGTTCCTTCCCAGGCGCGCCGCTTAATCCAATGTCGGGCTTTGTGCCAGAGCAGCCAGAGCTGACCCTGGCGGTGCCTACGGTTGAGATCAATCCGGTTAAGACCTTTAGCACCTACGTGTCCGATACGCGCAACTTCGAGATTTTGAACGCCGCTTCGCTCTTGGCCAAGTACGTCGGTGTCTCGCAGGTTAACCCGTTCTTGGTCTATGGCGACTCGGGCGTGGGTAAGACCCATATTCTGCACGCTATTGCCAATGCGATTGCCTACTACCACCCTGATTACAAGGTGGCTTTTATCCGCGCTGAGGAGTTCTTGCAGAACTACGTCTCCTCGATCTCCGAGAGCGGTAAGAATCGCTTTGCCGATAGCCAGATTTACTTCCAGCAAGCCTTCTTGCAGTATGACGTTCTGATTTTCGACGACATCCAGGCTTTGGCTAAGGGTGTGAAGAGCCGTCAGGTCTTCTTTGAGGTGATCTCTGCCTTCTTAGATCGTCCCGGCACGCAGCTCATTGTCGCTGCCAACATTATGCCGCGCGAGCTAAAAGAAAAGGGCTTTGATGCTAGCCTCTTATCGCGTATGGGCTCAGGTCTGTGCATGCCATTGATGAAGCCGAATTGGTCTAATCGCCGCGACATCGTCAATGCCAAGTGCCAAGAGATGGGGATCACTATGTCCGAGGACATCGTCGATTACATCTCGATCAATATGAACCCAAATGTGCGTGAGATTGAGGGCGCGCTCAAGACGCTGCACTCCTTCTTAAACAGCAACGGTTCGCTCAGCTACGACGATGCCGTGCGCACGCTCTCAGGCTTTATCAGTAGTGGCGCGGGGCATGTGCTGACGATAAGCGAGATCCAGTCTACGGTCGCCAAGGAATTTGGCGTCTCGGTCAAGGACTTGCTCTCAAGCTGTAAGAAGAAGTCGATTTCACAGGCACGCTCCTTGGCGATGACGATCGCGCGCGATGTCATTGCCAATAATTCGCTCAATGATTTGGGTCGAGCTTTCAAGAAGGATCACACCTCGGTGCATGAGGCTATTGTCCGCACCCGTGATCGCCTCCAGCATGACAGCTCCTTGAAGGAAAAGTACGACCACATCATTAAGGCTTTAGCTGAGCTGACGCGCAAACCTTAAGTTCAGGTAAACCTGAAGCTGGGGGCTCACCTGAAGCTGGGGGCTCACCTGAAGCTGGGGACTCACCTGAAGCAGAGGGCCCGCCTGAAGCTAGGCGGCTTGCCTGAAGCTTGTGGCACCAGCCTTAGAGGCGACGCGGTGCCTTAAGGGGAGCGCGCAATCCTGAGGGCGGTGTTACCGGATTTTTTCCCCATTAATACGCGGTTTTGCGGGGCCTTAAGAGGTCGGTTGTATAATGTGGGGATATTTGGTCTCAGATTGGTCTGAGACGGCAGTTAAGGAATATTTCTCTTATGAAATTCACTGTTCCTGTTCAAACCATCATTGAACCGATCACGCGGGTGGCTTCGATTTGCGCGAGCAATGCATCGAATCCAGATGATTTGGCTCAATTCCTCATGCTCGATGTCAAGAAAGACGGCATCACCATGACCGGTACGGATGGCACGGTTCAGCTTAAGGCCGTAATCCCTTTACCTGAGGGTGCATGCGAGTCGGAAGGCTCGTTCTTGATGATGGCTGATCGTGCCAGTGAGTTTTTCCGCGTGCTGGGTAACGAAGATGATGTCGCCGTCGAGCTCAAGCCGAACGAAGATCTCTTACAGATCAGCTCGGCGCAAAACGATTACTCGATGCGCGTGCGCGCGGTTCCTGAGGATAATTCCTTCCCGCTCTTTGCCTTAGATGAGGAGCCGGAGCCAAGCTTTATCGAGATCGAAGAGCACAAGCTGCGCTATATGCTGGATAAGTCGATCTTCTGCGTCTCGCGCGACAATTACCGCGATTACTTGAAGGGCGTACGCTTTGAGATCGAAGGTAATGAGTTCTCGATCTTCGCCTTAGACGGTCACCGTATGGCGGCGATTCAAACGGAGCTCCAAAATCCACCTACGGGTCAGGTTAAGTTCTTAATGACCCTGCGCGGGGTCACTGAGCTGCAAAAGCTGCTCTCGAACAATCAAGATGCGCTCATTAAGCTCGCCGTCACCGAGAACTTTATCTACACCCAAATTAACTGCTACACCATCGTTAATCGCTTGCTCAAGTGCAAGTATCCTAACGTTCGTGCCGTTTTACCTGCAAACTGCGCTCCGGAGCTGCATATTCCGCTCGAGGAATTAAAGCGCAATGTGAAGCGTGTCGCTCTGTTCTCGAACAAGCGCCTCAATCTGGTTAACTTCACCTTCACGCACAACCTGTTAACCTTAAACACACAAAACAGCGAGCACGAGACCGCAAAGGCCATTATCAATATCGACTACCCAGATGAGACCGGCCATCGCGAGTCCAACCTCAATTATGACTACGTGCGTGAGATCTTAAATGCCACGGACACCGATGAGGTGGTCTTTGGCTTCTCGCCTCCGTACAACAACACTCTGATTCGTCCTAAGGATGAAATCAATGATATGGGCGTACGTATTCGCTACGTCGTAAGCCACATCATGGTCTAATTAGGCTTTATTTATTTTTTTGCAGAGCTCCTGCCCTAGGCAGGAGCTTTCTTGTTTTTTGGGACCAAATCGCCTGCATGTACATCAAGCGCCTGCTGATCAACGACTTTCGCAATCTGGAGTATGTCGAGCTCACTCCTTGCTCGGGCTTTAACTTCATTTGCGGCCCCAATGGCAGTGGTAAGACCTCGATTATTGAGGCGATCCACTACCTGTCGTTAGCGCGCTCGTTTCGTACCAGCAGCTATCAGTATTTGATTCGGCAAGGCCAGCCACAATTTACCCTTTTTGCCCAGGTGCAAGCTGATAACGCCGAGCTCGACACGACGATTGGCCTGTTGCGTCCGCGCAATGGCGAGCCGGTGATCAAGATCAACTCTGACCCGATCACCCGTATGGTTGATTTAATCGACCATATCTACGTGCAAATCATCCATCCCCAGGGGGTAGAGCTCATCACTAAGTCGGCCGAGGTACGCCGTGCCTTTATTGATTGGGGCGTGTACTACACCGATCCCGAGTTCAAGCAGCTGTGGCTGCAATACCGCAAGACCTTAAAGCAGCGCAATACGCTGCTGCGGCGTGACGCCCCCAAGCGGCGCTTGACGGCGCCCTGTTCGGACTTTGCGCCGCAGCTTGTTGCTGGCATGCCGGGACTGCAAGGCGAGGGCAGCCTGACGCTCAATGCTTCCTTGGCGCATAACTTTGGTTTTGATGAGCTGGGCGTCTGGGACGAGGCACTGGCGCGCCTGTCCGAGCAAATTACCCAAAAACGCCAGGCTTATTTAGAGCAGCTCCAGGTAATTTTGCAGGAGATTGTGGGGCAATTTTTACCCGACTTTCGTCTTAAGTTTGAGCTCAACCAAGGCTGGGAAAAAGGCCAAGATCTGCGGGTTTTGCTGGCGCAAAACCTTGAAAAAGATCGGGGATTAGGCTATACTTTATACGGTTGTCATAGGGCTGATTTGAAGATCAAAAACAACAACATTTCAGCAGGAGCTACCTTGTCGCGCGGGCAACTCAAGATGCTGGTGTATGCGATGCGTTTGGCGCAGGGCATGTTGCTGCGGCAACTGACCAACCGTACTTGCATCTACCTCATCGACGATCTCAATTCTGAGCTCGATGATCGGGCGCAACGCATCTTGCTTGACACGCTGGTGTCGTGTCAGCACCAAGTTTTTATCAGCAATATCCAGCAAGAGCTGCTCTTCCCTAGCGACACGTCTCAATGCAAGGTTTTCAACTTAGAGAGCGGTAAGGTTGTGCCGTAGGTAATCCTAAGGTCCTCCTTAGTCGTACCGCCTCTCTCCTACAGCGCAGGTTGACAGCGGGAGCTGTGAGCAAACTGTTTGGGCGCGCTAGGCGCCACCATTAGTAACGAGGTCAAGATGTCTGAAGCAGACAAGCAAGATAATTACAGCGGCGATAGCATCAAGGTGTTACGCGGCCTTGAGGCTGTCAGATTGCGCCCTGGTATGTACATCGGCGATACCGACGATGGCTCGGGCTTACACCACATGGTGTTTGAGGCTGTTGATAATTCGATTGATGAAGCCTTGGCCGGTTACTGTAACGAGATTTTCGTAACGATCCACCAAGATGGTTCGGTCTCGGTCAAAGACAACGGCCGTGGTATCCCGGTTGATATCCACCCGCAAGAAGGCGTCTCGGCTGCTGAGGTCGTTATGACCGTGCTCCACGCAGGCGGTAAGTTTGATGCCAATTCCTACAAGGTCTCAGGTGGCTTACACGGAGTGGGTATCTCGGTGGTGAACGCGCTGTCCGATCGCCTAGAGCTCACTATTTGCCGTCAGGGTCATATCTGGCAGCAAACCTACTTAGATGGCGGCACCCCTGAGGCGCCATTACACCCAATCGGTGACACCGAAGCTACCGGCACCTGCGTGCGCTTCTGGCCAAGCCCTCAGGTTTTCTCGGACACCACCTTTGAGTACAAGGTGTTAGAGAAGCGTCTGCGTGAGCTGGCCTTCTTAAACAGCGGTATTCGCATTCACCTCATCGACGAGCGCGGTGAGGGCAAAAAGCACACCTTCCATCACGATGGCGGTATCCTCGAGTTTGTTGACTACCTCAACAAGGGCAAGAACGTCTTAAATAAGAAGATCTTCCACTGCAAGGCCACCAACAAGGACAATATCCAAGTTGAGATTGCGATGCAGTGGACCGACGCTTACTCTGAGAGTATCTTCTGCTTTACCAACAACGTCCCACAAAAGGACGGTGGTACCCACTTGATGGGCTTTAAGCGCAGCTTGACCCGCACCCTCAACAATTACTTAGAGCAGTCTGGCTTGCTCAAGAAGCACAAGGTCAACACTTCAGGCGATGATTCGCGTGAGGGCCTGACCGCCGTAATTTCGGTCAAGATGCCGGATCCTAAGTTCTCATCGCAGACCAAGGATAAGCTGGTTAGCTCCGAGGCGGCTAACGCGGTCGATAACTCGATGAGCGATAGCTTTATGGCTTTCTTGGAGGAAAATCCAGGGGAAGCCGAGCTGATCTGCATGAAGATTATTGAGACGGCCCGGGTGCGTGAGGCGATGCGCAAGGCGCGCGATTTAAGCCGCAAGAAGGGTGGTTTAGAGATTAACTCTCTGCCGGATAAGTTAGCTTCGTGCCGCGAGAAGGATCCAGCTTTATGCGAGCTCTTCTTGGTCGAGGGTGACTCCGCCGGTGGTTCGGCCAAGGGCGGCCGCGACTCCAAGTTCCAAGCGATTTTGCCATTGCGCGGTAAGATTCTTAACGTGGAGAAGGCCCGCTTTGACCGCATGATTCAATCGCAGCAAATCGGCACCTTGATCACGGCCTTAGGCTGTGGCGTAGGCAAGGACGAGTACAATCCGGACAAGTTCCGCTATCACAACGTCATCATCATGACCGATGCGGACGTGGACGGTGCGCACATCCGCATTCTGCTGTTGACCTTCTTCTACCGTCAGATGCCAGAGCTGATTGAGCGCGGCTATGTCTATATCGCCCAGCCACCGCTTTACCGCTACCAAAAGGGCAAGCAGACGGTCTACGTCCAAAGCGACAAAGAAGCGCTGCAATATCGCACTTCCTTAGCCTTAGACAATGCCACCTTATCGGTTAACGCTGAGGCGGTACCGCTCTCGGGCGTGGCCTTAGAGGGGCTCTTTAGCGATTACAACAAGGTGATGTCGGCTCTGCCGAAGATGAGCGCGAAGATCCAAAAGGATATCCTGCTTAATCTGATGTACTACCGCTTACTGGAGTCGCAGGACTTAAAGGACGAGGTGAAGCTGAAAGAGTGGCTCGATGATTTTGTGAAGGGCTTACCTTCGATTCCATCGGAAGGCCTGCACTTTAAGGGTCAGATCGCACGTGATGAGGCCCGTGATGAGTTCTATCCGGTGATCATCCACCACATCCACGGTATGGACTACACCTACAAGCTCGATCGCTCGTTCTTGGACTCCGGTGACTACACCTTGCTCAAGAATATGAACAAGAAAGTTTATGGCCTGTTAGAGGAAGGCGCCTTTGTGCGCTCGGGCTCCAAGCAGTTCCCGGTTAAGAACTTCCACGAGGCCTATGAGACCTTGATGCGTGAGGGCTTTAGTGGTGTGAAGATTCAGCGCTACAAGGGCTTAGGTGAGATGAGTGCCGAGCAGCTCTCGGACACCACCATGAACCCAGCCTCGCGCACCTTGCTCAAGGTCAGCATCGCCGACGCGATCGAGGCCGACAGCCTCTTAACCAAGCTCATGGGCGAGGAAGTCGAAGAGCGTCGCACCTTCATTGCCGAGAACGCCGAAAAGGCCGTGCTCGACATCTAAGCAAGCGCGCGCCCCCCGGGCGCGTCTTCCCCAAAACAAAAGGGCAGCGCAGGCTGCCTTTTTTCGTACTCCTGGGAAAATTTTACATAATAAAGCAGAGGCCTGCTATGACGGGGCGGGCGCTGGGGCAGGCCTGACCTCCGGCGCGTGGGGCAGCGCGCCGGAGCGTGGGGGAGCGCGCGGCGTGGAACATACTGCTAAGCTTGTGGGAAAATGTTCCGCATGGAACATTTTCCCACAAGCAATTCTCATTGTTCCTCACCACGATTTGAGCAGGTGCACGCAATCTGCGCGCTGCGCTCGTTGCTCCAGAAAGCTAGGCGCTATCAGGCTTAGCGCGCCATCAGCTAGCGGGATAATGCGGGGGAAAAATAGTGGGCAAGTACAATGTTCCATGTGGAACAATTGAGGTTCATAGTGCCAGTTTGAGCCACAAGAGCGCCCGATTCATTCGTTTTACCCCCAGGAAAAGCGCTCAATTACCCTCCAGCGCAGCTGCAATGTTCCACATGGAACATTTTTGGTGGGAAAAAGCTCGATTCACTCCGTACTGGAGCCAGATTGCCCACCAGTCAGAGCGCTCAATGCCTCTGTTCTATGTAGAACAATCCACCAGCTGCACCCATTTCCCACTGAGTAGCGAGCAACAGAGGCTTTTCCACCAAAATAAGGGGGTGAATTGTTCCACATGGAACATTTTCCCCCGAAAAAAAAAATGAGTTGGCGCGCGCCAACTAAGCCTTAAACATCATAACGTGTAGGAGCGGTGGGATAGCTCGGCGCTTTGGCGCTAAAAGTCGATATTTATCAGCTTTTTTCATTGTTCCACGTGGAACAATACACGTGGGAAAAATGGCAAAAACCTGCATTGTGATGGTTGGAAAGCAAAAATATCCGACAAGTCGGGCGCGTTTGCGGCGTTTTTACCCACCTGCGCGCAAAAAAAAATCTTAAGCAAATGTTCCATGTGGAACAATTTCCCCCGAAAAAGGGATTTTGAGCCCAGAAAAAGCAACAAGCAGCGTGACGCCGAAAAATGGGGCTTGAAGTGGGATAATGGCAGCTTTTGGTGCTAAAAGCTGATATTTATCGGCTTTTTGCAATGTTCCACGTGGAACAGCACACGTGGGAAAGTTGCAACTTGGGGGTTAAAACGATCTGCTGTTGGTTGCGGGGCGTACTCTTCCGACCAGAAGGAGCCCAAAGGTTCTTAACTGAGTTCACTTTACCCCCTGGAAGCTCACCCTTTACCCACTGCTTGGGCGCAATTACGCCTAAATTGTTCCATGTGGAACATTTAACACCCCTCGGGCGCGCCGGGGTGGTGGGATAAAAAGGTAGCGTGGCGCTAAAAATCGCTTATTTATCAGCTTAGATCATTGTTCCACGTGGAACATTGCAGGTGGGAAATTTTGCATTAAGTCAGCTTGAGTGGGCGGGATGATGGTTGGAAAGCAAAAAGATCCGACAAGCAGTGCATTAAAGTCTTTAGCTTGGGGGCAACATAGGCGTTAAATGTTCCATGTGGAACATTGTTCGGCTTCACTTTCCCCATTTTGATCCCCTAAACGGAGTAAATCCCACGTTCCATGTGTGCTTTAGGGGAGCTTTGAGGGAGCTTTAAGATCGCTTTAGGAAAGCTTTGGGGTAGTCTGTTGGGCATTTGAGGGCAGGGTGGACGCTTTTGGCGCAAAATGCTGCGCTAAATTTGCAACAAATTTTGTGCTGCGCGCTCGCTTTGACTTCTACGTAGTGGGAAGTGCGTTGTTCCCACTGCACTCACTTTTCTCAAACGTGGCGCGCGCGGTGGCTCGATAAGCATTGCAGTTCAGTGGGAAATAATGATTTTGCCGCCTTAAATCCGATAAATAGGCCATAGGCAAATGTTCCACGTAGAACATAGCACGTGGGAAAAGAGCAAAATCTTTTGCACAGCGCAGCTTTTCCCCACCAAAATTTGGCGTGAACCATTTCATTGGGTGCTGGTGGATTGCGTGGTGGAATCATCTCGGGAAAATGTTCCACATGGAACAATTGGCATAGCTCGTGCTAAATTTAACATAACTTGAAATGGCGTTTAAGTGCCTTGCTAGAGGCCAATTTGGCGCTGAGTTTGTGGTGACTCAAAGGCTGCACCTAAGCTCAAACCAGCCGCAGTAAGTGAGGTGTTGGCCTGTAGCTCTGCATCCCCTGAATCGGAGATGCAATCTTGCCCATAAGCCCCAACTTGCTTAGCATCAAGCACCTCTGGTTCTGCTGTCATGACAGCCACTTTGGTGGTTATAGGCGCTGCAATGGGGGAGTATTGGGTGAACGGCTTAGCCGCCTTTTCTTTGGCTAAGTAATACTCCCTAAGCTCTTCTGTAGTAGGAATGCGGGTGGGGAATGAGGAATGATTATGGTTAGGGTGTCTCATGCTACAATAAAGGCCTCTATTATTTAGCGGCACCCCCATGGTGCCGCGGAAAGTGTGCTGGCTGGCGGTAAAGGCCAACCGGCACCCATAGAACCAGCCGGAGACGGGGCTGTGCACCTGCTTTGCGCTCTAAATTAACATAACTTAAAACGGCTTTTACACCCAGTGCTAGTGACTTGCTTGGTGTTTGCGGCGTGCAAAAAGCCCTGGCATCTTGCGATGTCAGGGCTTTTAGGCCTACCGAGCTAGTTTAGCGGGGCAGCGTGGAGCTTGCGGCGCGACGCTTGCGGCGCGGCGCGCTCAGCTTAGTTGTGCACTGTTAGTACAGTACCGAGATGTCAGCGGTCTTGGAGAAGGCTTGGCTTAACTCGTTGAGGATTGCTAAGCGGTTTTGCTTAATGGCCTCATTTGGATCGTTAACCATGACCTTCTCAAAGAAGTTGTCGACGTCATCACGCAGCTCGGCTAAGGTGGTCATAGCTTGATCGTACTGACCTTGGCTGTAGAGCTCGTTGATGGTTGGCAGGAGCTGATTTAAGTGCTCAACCAGCTTCTTCTCGGCCTCGTCTTGTAACAGCTCGAGCTTGATCGCAGCGCTGACGCGGCCGCTCTTAGCTTGGATGTTGTTGACGCGCTTGTAGGCGGCAGCTAAGTCCTGAGCTTCCTTTAACTCCTTGAACTTGACCACGGCCTTAACACGCTTGTCGAAGTCTAAGAGCGAAACAGGGTGGGTCGAGAGTACGGCCTGGAAGATCTCAGCGCCAATGCCTTGATCTTGGTAGTAGGCCTTGAGACGACCAAAGATGTAGTCAGCAACCGTTTGGGCGCATTGTGGAGCCTTGATCTTGTCCCCAAAGAACTCGCAGCTCTTGTTGATTAAATCAACTAAGTTGAGCTCTAACTTGTTCTCAATCACGATGCGGATGACACCGATCGCAGCACGACGCAGACCAAATGGATCCTTATCGCCCTTTGGCATCAGATTGATACCCATGATGCCAACCAAGGTGGCCAGCTTTTCAGCTAAGGATACGGCTACTGGTACCGGCTTGGTTGGGATCAAGTCGCCCGAGAAGCGTGGGCAGTACTGCTCGAAGATAGCAGTGGCTACGTCTTGGTTCTCACCGTCTAACTCAGCGTAGTGCATACCCATAATGCCTTGGGTATCGGTGAACTCGGTAACCAAGGTGGTAGCAAGATCGCACTTAGCTAAGTGCGCGGCACGCTGGGCTAAAGCGACATCAGCACCGAGCATTGGGGCAATGGTAGCGGCGATCTTGGATACAATCGCCGAACGCTCGGCAATAGTACCGATGTCTTGCTGATAGACGATAGTCTCAAGACGTGGGAAGAACGACTCTAAGCTCTGCTTGCGGTCGGTATTGAAGAAGAACTCAGCATCCGACAGACGAGGACGAACCACACGCTCGTTGCCCGAGATTAAAGCCGTGGTGTCTTGAGGATTGATATTGGAGACGAAAGCAAACTTAGGTAAGAGCTTGCCTTGCTCGTCGTAGATTGGGAAGTACTTCTGATCGCCCTTCATGGTGTAAACCAGAGCCTCAGAAGGTACCTGTAAGAAGCGCTCCTCAAAGGAAGCTAAGAAGACGTGTGGCTCCTCAACTAAGGAGGTAACTTCCTCTAATAAGGCGTCATCTAAGTCAGCCTTGCCGTTAACCGAGGCGGCCAGCTTCTCGACCTGAGCCTTGATTGCAGCCTTGCGCTCTTCAAAGTCGGCGACGACCGCGCCTTCGGTGCGCAGCTTCTGTACGTATTCGTCGGCGTGGTTGATGGTCAGCTCTTGCTTGCCCATAAAGCGGTGACCCTTGATGGTCTTTGAGGACTTAACGCCTAAGATCTCACCTTCGATTAATTGGTCACCAAAGAGCATGCATAAGGTGTGAACTGGACGGACGAACTCATCGTGTTTGTCACCCCAGTGCATGAGCTTAGGAATAGGTAAGCCGGCTAAAGCCTTGGCGAACATATCGCGTACTAAGCTTGAAGTTTCGGTACCGTGCTTGACCGACTTGATATAGAGCCACTCGCCCTTATCGGTCTTTAAGCGCTGGGCATCCTCAACCTTGATGCCATTGGCGCTGGCCCAGCCTAAAGCGGCCTTAGTTGGGTTGCCCTCGGCGTCAAAGGCGGCCTTGATGGCAGGGCCCTTAACCTCGACCTCACGATCGGCTTGCTTGACGTCGAGATCCTTGAGGTACAAGGCTAAACGACGTGGGGTGGCGTACCACTTAGCCTCGGAGTAATTTAAGCCTTCCTGGGCTAAGTTCTTAACGAAGTTATCGCGTAAGGCCTCGGCCAGCTTGCGCAGGGCCTTTGGTGGCAGCTCTTCGGTGCCTAATTCTAAGAGTAAGTTTTGCTTGTCCATGATGCCAAATCAAAAAGCGGGGCAGCTGAAGCTGCATGCAGCGGCTGCCAAAATCTGAATGCTCAAGTGAGCTCGGGGCGAGCTCTTAGTGCTCTATGAACTCTTAGTGCTCTATGAACTCTTAGTGCTCTGTGAGCTCTTAATGCTCTGTGAGCTCTTCTTGAGCCGTGAACCTTGGAGCGTGCGTTGGAGCACGCTAGCACTGATGCTTAGTGCTTGCACATAGGGAAGCCTAAAGCCTCACGGGACTTGTAGTAGGCTTCGGCTACGGCCTTGGACAAGGTGCGGATACGTAAGATGTAACGCTGACGCTCCGTGACCGAGATAGCGTGGCGGGCATCGAGCAGGTTAAAGCAGTGGGCCGCCTTTAAGATGCGCTCGTAAGCTGGTAATGGCAGAGGCTTCTCTAAAGCTAAGAGCTCGCTGCTCTCCTTTTCCATTTGCTCGAACATCTTAAATAAGAAGGCAGTGTCGGCGTGCTCAAAGTTGTAAGCGGATTGCTCGACTTCGTTTTGATGGAATACATCACCGTAGGTGACGTCGCCGTTGGCGGTGTGAGCCCAAATCAGGTCGTAGATCGAGTTCTTGCCTTGGATGTACATGGCAAGACGCTCTAAGCCGTAGGTGAGCTCGCCGGTAACTGGGTAGCACGAGAGGCCGCCTACTTGCTGGAAGTAGGTGAACTGCGAGACTTCCATGCCGTTGAGCCAAACTTCCCAGCCTAAGCCCCAAGCACCTAAGGTTGGATTTTCCCAGTTATCTTCAACGAAGCGGATATCGTTGACGGTTGGGTCAAAGCCCAGCTCCTTTAACGAGCCTAAGTACAGGTCTTGGATATTGTCAGGCGATGGCTTCAAGATCACCTGGAACTGGTAGTAGTGCTGCAGGCGGTTTGGGTTTTCGCCGTAGCGGCCATCGGTAGGACGACGCGATGGTTGCACATAGCAGCACGAAATTGGCTCAGGACCTAAAGAACGTAAGAAGGTCATAGGGTGGGAGGTGCCAGCACCGACTTCCATGTCAAAAGGCTGCGAGACCATGCACCCATGTCGCATCCAGTAATCTTGGAGAGTGAAGATTAAACCTTGGAAGGTTTGTAGATCATATGAATTAGACATCGTTTTAGTCCAACCACGAGTTAAATAGGTCCAGTGCCCCACGAGCTCTGCCCGCACGCGATCAGATCACGTGCTGGGGGCCCATCCTGCCGCCCCAGCTTGGGCCGAGCGGACGGTAAAATTTCTTCTGGGTCACAAAATCGGCCCCAATTATATCAGGTGCAGGGCCTAAAGCCCGATTTTGTGGGCGTCGTATGCCTAGGCGTGGGGCACGCGCCGCGCTGGCCGTATGCCGTGGCGGGGCCTGAGCCTCAAGGTATGGGCCTGGGCTAATGGCGGCCCAGGCTAAGGCTGGCCTAGGCTAATGGCGGCCCAGGCTAAGGCTGGCCTAGGCTAAGGCTGGCCTAGGCTAATGGCGG
>CALXXU010000017.1 GCA_944392765.1 uncultured Anaerobiospirillum sp. | reverse complement strand
AGGAAGTGCCAGCACCCAAGAACAAAGCCACACCCTTAGGTGGTGCAGCCTAAAAATTTGCCCAATTTTAGCACTTTGGGCCTGACTTTGCGCCCGCCGCTGTGCCGCCTGCCCCTGATCTTGGCGCCCTCAAACAGCGCCCGCCCCAAGTGCGCTGCAGCTCAGCGCGCAAACGCCTCGTCCGGCCTCAGTGCTTGAAACCTGATCCTGTACTGGACTTGAAGCTTGGCATGACCAGAGAACGGAAAGCCAAGCACGAGCAGCGCGCCACACGAGCCCAGATTGAGTCACTACAGGGCGCAGGGAAGCCAGCACCCAGCCTCAGGGGCGGGAGGGTGGGCCACACCGCGCGAGGGCATTCACTCAGTTAGCTCCTGAAGCTGCAACCAAGGCTGGCCTGGGGCTCAGGGGCTTACATTCATTTTGGGATTAAGTGATCGGGCAAAAGTGATCCTAGGTCAAGCTTTGGCATTTTGGCCATCATGCCATGCGCACGGCTTACATTTTTTCAGTTAAGATTAGGAGGTTGACCTTGTGCCGTCTCAAAGGACACCTAAAATTGAGCGACCTTAAAGCAAATCAAAATCCAGCCGCTGCGGCCCCCCAGACTGTCGACACCCCAAAAGATGAGGTGGTGGTAGCCCAAACCTTGCAGCAGGCCGAAACTGCCGCCCAAGCCGCCGCAGCGGCCGCCCAAAAAGCAGCTGCCGCCGCCGCGAACGTCGCGGCTTTAGCTTCCGCTTTAACCAATAACGATGGCCCAGAGATCAAGCCCCCTCAAGAGCCTCCACACGAGCCTCCGGCCAGTGCTTACGCCATCTCAGGTCTGAGCTACAACTCCAGTGATGCCAAAGTCGAGCAAGCACTCGATCACGGTAAACTCGACCCTGCGGCAAATGCCGCTCCAACCACGCTCGTTTCCGATGAAAGCGCCTGGGCCCAGGCTCAATTTGAAGCCAATGCTGAAAGTGGCAACCTTGAAAGCGAGCTTAGTGAAGACCACTTGGTGCTGCGCGGCAATCCCGCCAGCCGTGGTATCGCCATGGGCCGCATCTCGTTCTTGCAACGCAGTGCCCCACCTTCGGCTAAGCAGAGCGTAGAAGATGTCGAAGCGGAAGTCGCACGCTTTGAACATGCCCGCTCGATTGCGATCACCCAATTAGGCTCGCTCTATGACGCCACGGTCGAGAAGTTAGGTGAGCAAAACGCGGTCGTATTCCAGATTCACCAAATGATGCTCGATGACCCTGACTACGTCGAGGCCATTGAGAGCACGATTCGCGAGGAACAAACCAACGCCGAGTACGCAATCGATGTCACCGGTGCCCGCTTTGCTGATATGTTCAGCAAGATGGACAACGATTACATGCAAGGTCGTGCCTCCGATGTGATCGATGTTTCGCGCCGCTTATGCGATATCTTAAGTAACGGTACCCGCCTCAAGGGTCCTTATCCGCTCAACTCCAATGAGCCGATCATCCTCGCTACCGATGACTTAGCCCCGTCGGAGACGGTGCAGCTCGACCAAGACCTGGTGCGCGCTATCCTCACCTCCGAAGGCTCCTCGCGCTCGCACACCGTAATCTTCGCCCGCACCTTGGGCCTGCCTGCGGTCATCAATATCGGACAAGCCTTAAGCCCAGAGCTTGAGGGCAAGATGGCGATCGTCGATGGCGGCGCCGGTATCGTCATCATCGACCCTGATGAGCACACCATTGCCACCTACACCGAGCGCAAGCGCACCGAAGACGCCTTACGCGCCCGCTTGGAGCAATTTAGAGGCAAGGAAACCCGTACCCTCTCAGGGCGCAAGATTAACCTTTACGCCAACATCGGCGCGGTCTCTGATCTCGACTTGGTCAAGTCCTCAGATGCTGAGGGTATTGGCCTGTTCCGCTCGGAGTACATCTACCTCTCCTCGCAAGATTTCCCGACTGAAGAAACGCAGTTTGAAATCTACAAGGAAACCTTGCAGGGCATGGAAGGCAAGAAAGTAGTCATCCGCACCTTAGATATCGGCGCGGACAAGACGGCCGACTACTTCATGTTAAAGCCGGAGGAGAATCCGGCGATGGGCATGCGCGCCATTCGCATTTGCCTCTCGCGCCCGCACATCTTTAAGACCCAGCTTCGTGCCCTGTTCCGCGCCTCGGTCTACGGCACCTTAGCCATTATGTTCCCAATGATTTCCTCGGTCGAGGAGGTCAAGGAATGCCGCCGCATCTGCGAAGAGGTCAAGGCTGAGCTCAAGGCCGAAGGCAAGCCATACTCCGACAAGGTTGAGCTTGGTATCATGATTGAGACACCAGCTTCGGCCATTATTTCGGACTTATTAGCCGAGCACGTTGATTTCTTTAGTATCGGCACCAACGACTTGACCCAGTTCACCTTGGCGGTCGACCGCCAAAACGCGGAAGTGGGTCGCTTCTTAAATCCATACCATCGCGCGGTCATCCGCCTCATTGAGATGACGGTGAAGAATGCCCACGAGCACGGCATTTGGGTCGGTGTCTGCGGTGAGTTAGCCGCTGACGAGGGCTTTACCCAAGAGCTGATTCGCATCGGGGTCGATGAGATCTCCGTGGTCCCATCCTCGATCTTGATGCTGCGCGCCCGCATCTCAACCTTGGGCTAAGGCGCCCTGAGCGGAGCGCCACTAGGCGCCCGCCCCCAAGACGCAACGGTAAGATGCGGCGCTAAGGCGTGGTTGTAAGCACGGCATTAAGGCGCAACGGTAAGATGCGGCGCTAAGGCGTGGTTGTAAGCACGGCATTAAGGCGCAACGGTAAGGCGCAGCGGTCAGGCACGGCTCTAGAGCGGTGCCGCCCGGCGCTGCCCCTGATGGGTGCGACCTGACTGGGCCAAAACCAGCCCGCATGTGGCGGGCAAGCGTATAAAGCCGCACTCGGCCTAAGCTATGCTCAGAGCGCTGGGTGTGCTAGTCTATAGGGTGGACTTTGTTCCAGGATTTTCCTCTAAGCTTCAAAGGACAAGATATGGCTAAATGTGTTGTCATTGCAGATGAGATTACCGGAGCCAGCGCGGTTGGTTCATTGCTACAAAAAAACCGCTCCAGCGTATGCTCCCTGGTGAGCTCGCGCGGAATCAAAGACCCAGCCATTAAGGACTTTGATTGCTTGGTTTACTCCACCAACAGCCGCTATTTGATGCCCAACCAAAGCTATCAAATGGTCTTCTACGCAGGTAAGCTCTTAAAGTCCAATGACGTCAAGCTCTACGCTAAGCGCATTGATCCGTCGATGCGCGGCAATACCTGCACCGAAACCCAGGCCTTCTTGGACGCCTTAGGCGACCCCGATCGCGTTGCGATTGTGGTTCCAGCCTTCCCGGCCTTAAAGCGCTCCAATGTCGGCGGCTATATTCTGATCGACGGCAAGCCGATCCAAAAGTCCTTAGTGGGCTTAGACGATCTGCGCCCGGCCGCCAGCGGCCGTGTGGCCGATCTCTTTACTGAGAAGTTTAACTATCGCACCGAGCCGGTCTATCTTAAGGACTTATTCCACGGTAGCGATTATCTGGCCCATAAGATCAAGGCCTTAGCTGAGAACGGTACCCGCGCCATTGTCTTTGACTGCACCTCGCAGCAAGACATCAACACCATCGCCGATGCCGTTTTAAAGTCGGGCATCAAGTTCTTAGCAGTCGACCCAGGTCCATTCACGGCCACGATGGCACGCAAGGTGATGCGCGCTGAGAGTGCCACCAGTGAAGCCCTCTCCAACCAAAAGATCTTTGGTCTGGTCGGTGGCTCCAACCCATTGGTTGCCGCCCAGGTTGAAATGCTGCGCCTTGAGGACAACGTGCTCTTTGTCCCGGTCAAAAACATCGACCTCATTGGCAATGAGCAAAAGCGCGCGGCGGAAATCGAACGCGTGGTCAGCAATGTGGTCGCCCGCGCCAACGGCTATACCACGGTGATCGTGGTGTCCGACCACCTAGGTGCTAACGCCCAGATCTTGATGCAATTTGACCAAAAGCTCGAGGAGACCAATCGCAGCCGCGTCGAGGCGATGGACATCATCTCCACCGCCTATGGCCAAATCACGCACCAGGTACTGGAGCGCTGCCCTGATTTCAAGGCCATTTACTCCACCGGTGCCGAGTACACCCTTGCCATTTGCCGTGAGCTCAAGTCCTTAGGTCTCAACCTGCAAGGCCAAGTACTGCCACTCTCGGCCTACGGTGAGCTCATTGGCGGTCCGTACGATAAGCTCAAGTATGTCACCTCGGCCTCGTCGGCAACCGACCCGAACACCCTCGTGGAGAGCATCCAGTACTTAAAGCGCAAGCTCGCCCTCTAAGCGCCAGTACCACGCGTGCCGCGCCCTAAGCGCCAGTACCACGCGAGCCGCGCCCTAAGCGGCGCCTCAAACAGCGCCGCGCCCGCAGCCCTGGCCGCAGCCTGCGCCGCCCTAGCAGCTGCATCTGCGCTGCCCTAATAGCAGCCTGTACCGCCCCTACCCTCATGGTACGTGAGGGGCGGGGCAGGGGCGCGTAAAGCACGTTGCACTGGGACGACGCGCGGGCGCGCCGGGCTTGCTTTTTGGCCGCCAATGTATATAATGAGCACCGTTGCGACCTTGGTTTAATGGTAGAACAAAAGCTTCCCAAGCTTTTGGCGCGGGTTCGATTCCCGTAGGTCGCTCCAATCTCCCTCCTTTTTGATTCCCTTCTTTTTCTCTTTCCTCCCAACCTTTTCAACCACAGCTCGATTGTTAACGCCTGCGGCAAAATTAAACATAATTTCGTGTTACAAGGGCACAACGCAACGCGCCCCGGAACCTGGGGCTCTGGGGCGCGTTGGAAAAGCGGAGCTTTCTTTTTGTTTAGATCAGCTCGGCGGTGGTCTTGAGGAAGCCGTTTTGGATGACGTAGCGGATCTTGAAGTCGTCGTTGAAGACGATGAGGTCGGCGCGATAGCCCGAGTCGATATAGCCGGACTCGTGGTCGATGCCCATGACGCGCGCAGGTACCGCCGAGGCGGCGCGCAGCGCATCTTCAAGCGGAATACCGCAGGTCTTAACTAAGAACTTGACGCCGTCCATCATGCAGATATTGGTGCCCACTAAGGATCCCTTAGCGTCGATCAGGCCACGCTTGGAGTCGTTGAAGACTTCGGTACCGGCGATGGTGAAGCTGCTCATCATCTCAGGGGAGCCTGCAACTGCCTGCGAGTCCGAGACGATGTACATGCGATCTTTTAACATCGCGTGGATGATGCGCACAATCGCAGGGTGCACGTGACGGCCATCGGCAATGACACCGGCCGTTACCGTCTGAGCGTTTAAGACCGCACCAATAATGCCTGGCTCACGGCCGTTTAACGGACGCATCGCGTTGAACAGGTGCGTGACATTGGTGACGCCCATCTTGAAGGCATCAACCGTGTCGTTGAAGGAAGCGTTGGTGTGACCTAAGGAAAGCTTAAGGCCCATACCTAAGAGCTCAACCAAGAACTTGCCGCGCACCACCTCAGGAGCAATGGTCATATAGGCGATGTTATCTAAGTTCTCACGCAGATAGGTGATATCCGAATTACTAATACCACGGATATAGCCACTGCCGTGGAAGCCCTTGCGCTCTGGGTTGATGAATGGACCTTCTAAGTGCAGGCCAGGGCAGACGCCAGGGTGCTTGTCCATGAACTTGCGCACCGTGCTTAAGGCACGGGTCATGTTCTCACGTGGACCTGACACCAAGGTCGGCACAAAGGTTAAGGTGCCATGCAGCGCCTGCCAGCGACG
This sequence comes from uncultured Anaerobiospirillum sp., assembly GCA_944392765.1. Lineage (GTDB taxonomy): Bacteria > Pseudomonadota > Gammaproteobacteria > Enterobacterales > Succinivibrionaceae > Anaerobiospirillum. The sequence goes on along the minus strand of CALXXU010000017.1, from coordinate 34,583 downwards.
CATGCGCTCTAAGCCATCTAAGCTTAAATCGGAAGCAAAGGTAACGCCGGCGCAGCCATTGACTAAGAGGTCAATAAAGCCCGGCGCGATATGCATGCCGTTAAGGTCGATTTCTTCGGAGGCACCATCCTCTAACAGCACCGGATCCAAAGGAATGATGCGGTGGTTTTGCACCGCTAAGCTGTCAGCGCCCTCAAGTACACCTTTAGCCAGGTGTAACTTGGCATTACGTAAGATGGTTGCTCCCATTTTGAACCTTCCAAAGTCTAAAGCCAGAGGCGCTGCCCACCACGGTGGGACTAAACCTTAACGTCGAGGGTACTGACTTAGGACTGAGCCCAGCGGCCTTAAGCCAGAGCCTGAGCCCTGCTCTAGGCCCTGTGCCTTGTGCCTTGTGCCTTGTGCCTTGCTCTAGCTTGCGGCGCTCGGCTCGGTGCTAGGAGCACTTGGTGCAGCGCTCGCAGTCCGTGCGGCCTTCTTGGCGCGCTTAGCGGCAAAGTCAGGCTTACCCTTATTCTTCTTGTCACGCAAGCGCACTTTCTTATGAGGCTTAGCACTATCCTTAGGATTCTTAGGGCCCTTCTTGGCAAAACCACCACCAGCCTTGGCGCGGCTGTGCTTTGCCTCGCTCTTGCTTGACGCACCAATGCGCTCAAAGCTCTCGCACACATCCTTGATGGCACGACGCTCAATCGGGCGCTGGGTGTAGCGCTCAATGCGCTCTAAGGTCGCAACTTCATCGGCCTTAACCAAGCTGATGACTACGCCCTTTTGCCCGGCCCGCGCGGTACGACCAGCACGATGGACGTAAATCTCGGCCTGACTTGGCAAATCGTAGTTGTAGACATAGGCTACATCATCGATATCAAGTCCACGCGCCGCCACGTCCGTTGCGATTAATAAGGGCACACTCCCGTCACTAAAGCGACGTAGCGCTGCCTTGCGTTCTTGCTGTGAACTATCGCCCATCAGGCTTGCAAAGCTCATGCCTTGCCTTTTGAGCACGGCACATAGGCGCGCTAAGTTGTCCTTGGTGCGCACAAAGACGATCGACTTGCCCTGCATCGTCTTCATCAGGTGCAAGAGAATCTTCACCTTCTGCGCATCATAGGCGGCGTAATAGGCGCGTGCGCTCAGGGTCTCCGGCAGCTGCGGCAAGGTGCTGCTCATTTCGCTCGTTTCGCCGTTTTCGGCGTCCTCGGCGCTAAAGGAGGTGGCACGCACCTCAACTGGGTTGTTGAGCACGTTGCGCGCAAAGTCACGCACGCCAAAGCCCTCTAAGGTCGCCGAGAAAAGCATGGTCTGGTAGCGCGAGTCGAGCTTGCGCGTGATCGCCGCGATGTCATCACGAAAGCCCAGATCGAGCATGCGATCGGCCTCGTCAATGACCAAGAGCTCCACCGTCTTTGGGTCGAGCCAGCCCTTTTGCAAAAACTCTTGCAGGCGCCCTGGAGTCGCGGTCACGATGGTGGCAAGACTCTCGCGCTGCTCCTTGCGATCGGCGCCGCCGACCACGGTCGAGCAGCTAATGGCCTCCTTGAGCTCGCCGTCCCCGGCCTCCAGCGACTCTTGCTGCAGCTTTAACAGGTCTAAGGCATCGTTTTTGACCTGCTCGGCCAGCTCGCGCGTTGGCTCTAAGATAATGCACTGCACGCCCTTGCGTGGTCTTTGGGCTAAACGGGCAATGATCGGCAGCAAGAAGGCGGCACTCTTACCAGTACCGGTAGGAGCACTACCTAAGATATCGGCGCCCTGTAAGGCTTGCGGTAAGACCAAGCGTTGAATTGCGGTTGGGGCTTCCCAGCCCAAATCGACCATGGCCTCTAAGAGAAAGCCCGGTAAGGCATAATCTTCAAATAACACTGCTGCTTTTCACCCCTAAAAACAAAAATTTTTTCTTTTGCTGGTTCACTACCCACGGCCACCCCGCAGGCCTTAACTCACGATGTGACCAGGGCTGAAACCTCGTGCGGCCTTAGACCTCTGCACGGACTTAAATCCCTAGGCACCTGAGACCGCGTGCGGCCTGAGGCCTCTGGACACCTGAGACGCCTGTGATCTGGGCGCTTTAGACGCCTTCGCGGCCGGCGCGCCCGGCGTGGCACTTGATGATGGTCTCAACCATCTTGCGGCGGCGCTCGCTATTAGGCTCAGCGGTCTGATGGAGCCAGCGGAACAGCTCCAAATCGGTGGCGTCCAGTAAATCCATATAGTCGGCTAAGACCGAATCATCCATCTTAGGCAGGTCATGCTCGACAAAAGGCAGGAGCATCAAATCCAGCTCACGCATGCCTCGGCGCGACTGCCACTTAATCTTACCCCAGTTAACTTCGCTCATGAGACCTCCCTTAGCGCCCTAGGCGCCTGAGCGTTTTTTCTTATTTTTGCGGCTATTTTAGCGCAGAAAAAGGGGCGGCCTGAGCCACCCCGGAGTTGGTGCTACTCGACCGTGACCGACTTGGCTAAGTTGCGCGGCTGATCGACGTCGGTGCCGTTGATCACCGCCACATGGTAGGCCAAGAGCTGGAGCGGAATGGTAAAGGCGATCGGCGCGATAAATGGGCTAATCGTGCCTAAGTCAAACATCGTGGCCTCGTCTGAGTGCCCGAAGTTCTTGCCCGAGAAGATGTAGAGCTTGCCGCCACGGGCCTTGACCTCCTCGATATTGGAGATGAGCTTAGGCAGCCAGATATTATCTGGGGCCACCACAATCACCGGCATCTTGCTGTCAATTAAGGCAATTGGGCCATGCTTGAGCTCGCCTGAGGCATAGCCCTCGGCGTGGATATAGCTGATTTCCTTGAGCTTTAAGGCGCCCTCTAAGGCAATCGGGTACATCGGCCCACGCCCTAAGAATAAGGTGTGCTCCTTGCCCACAAAATCCGAGGACAGCCGTTCAATCTCACGATCGAGCTTGAGCACGGATTGCACTACCGACGGGCTCTGATGTAAGGCACTAATCAGGCTGGCGCCGGTATGAGCATCGATTTCCCCGCGCGCCCGGCCTAAGGCCAGGGTCAAGAGCATCAAGGCCAAGAGCTGGGTGGTAAAGGCCTTGGTCGAAGCTACGCCGATCTCACGGCCTGCGCGCGTTAAGAACACGTACTGGGACATGCGCACGAGACTTGAGTTATCGACATTGCAGATCGCCAAGGTCTGGCTGTAGCCCTGGGATTGCGCCAGCTCCAAGGCCGCAATGGTATCGGCGGTCTCACCTGATTGCGATAAGGTCACAAAGAGGCTCTTGGGCGGCACGATGGTGCGCTTGTAGCGATACTCCGAGGCAATGGTGACATTGGTGCTAACGCCCGCATGCTCTTCTATCAGGTACTTGCCCACTAAGGCGGCGTGGTACGAGGTACCGCAGGCCACCATCTCAATGTGCTCGATGTCCTTGAGTATATCCCGGAAATCTTGGGGGTGGTCCTGGCCTGGTCCCTGGTCCTGGCTTTGTGCCTGACCTTGTGCCTGGCTTTGTGCCTGACCTTGTGCCTGGCTTTGTGCCTGACCTTGCGCCACAAAGGCCTCCGCGCTGACGTTATCGTCGCCTAAACGCCCCATCAAGGTATTGCGCAAAGCCTCAGGCTGCTCAAAGATCTCCTTTTGCATGTAATGCTTGTACGGACCTTTGCCCAAGATCTCAGGGTTAACCTGAATGCTTTGCACCGTGCGCTGCACCTGCACTTGGTCGCGGTCAAAGAGCATGATGTGATCGCGCCCAATGATGCCGCGATCGCCATCCTCTAAGTAAATAAACTTCGAGGTGACCGGCAGCAACGCGATGATATCCGAGGCCACAAAGTTCTCACCGATACCACAGCCCACCACTAAAGGCGAACCCGAGCGGGCCACATAGAGGGCATCCGGGTTCTCGCAATCGATCATGGCCACGCCGTAAGTGCCCTTGACCTCATTTAAGGCCTGATTGAAGGCATTAAACTTACTGGTGTGCATCTTCAGGCTGCTATCGGACTTTAAGTCGCGGTGCTGATAGTAATGAATCAGGGCCGCCAGCACCTCAGTGTCAGTCTCGGACTTAAAGGTGTAGCCCTCAGCTGCGAGCCTATGCTTGAGGTCTTGGTAGTTCTCAATAATGCCATTGTGCACCAAGATGACATTACCCACCAGATGCGGGTGGGCATTGACCTCATTGGCCTTGCCATGGGTCGCCCAGCGGGTGTGGGCAATACCAAGACGCCCATCGCAGCCTAATTCCTTGACCTTAGCTTCAAGTGCCGCCACCTTGCCGGCGGTCTTAACCACTTGGGCCGCCCCGTTTTCTAACAGCGCTAAGCCCGCCGAATCATAGCCGCGATACTCTAAGGCCTTGAGCCCCTCTAAGAGCAAGGCCGCAATCGGACGCTGCGCAATCGCGCCAACAATTCCACACATAAGAACTCCTCACACCTGGTCAAACCCATATGATGGGTACGCAAACGCCGCGCCCGGCGCCACTTACTGCTCCAATTTGCCCCCTTCTGGCACCTTTTGCTCCCCAAACGGCCCAGGCCTTACTGGATCCTGCTGGGGGGCTAGCCCGGTGGGGCTTATACCGCAATCGGGGCCTTGATGACTGGGTATGGGTCGTAATTGACTAACTCGAAGTCTTCAAATTGGTAATCGAAGATGGAGTCAGGACGACGCTTGATCAGCATCTGCGGCAGGGTCCGTGGGGTGCGTGACAATTGCTCCTTGGCCTGCTCTAAGTGGTTTAAGTACAGGTGGGTGTCACCACCAGTCCAAACAAACTCACCGGGCTGCAAGTCACATTGCTGGGCCATCATCATGGTGAGTAAGGAGTAGGAGGCGATGTTAAACGGTACGCCCAAGAAGAAATCGCAGCTGCGCTGGTAGAGCATGCAGCTTAACTTGCCCTGAGCCACATAGAATTGGAACATCATGTGGCATGGGGGCAGTGCCATGCTGTCGACATCGGCGACATTCCAGGCGCTGACAATGAGACGGCGGCTGTTCGGATTGTGCTTGATTTGCTCCACCACATTGGCCACCTGGTCGATCACGCGGCCATCGGCGCACTCCCAGCGGCGCCATTGCTTGCCGTAGACTGGGCCTAAATCGCCGTTTTCATCGGCCCACTCATCCCAAATGGTGACCTTATGGTCATGCAGATACTTGATGTTGGTGTCGCCCTGTAAGAACCAGAGCAGCTCGTAGATAATCGAGCGCAGGTGCACCTTCTTGGTGGTCAAGAGCGGAAAGCCTTGGCTCAAGTCAAAGCGCATCTGCGTGCCAAACAAGGACAGCGTGCCCGTACCGGTGCGATCCCCTCGCTCTACGCCCTCATTCAAAATGCGCTGCATCAAATCAAGATAAACCTTCACGCCTCACCTCTTAACACAAAGAACAAAGTCTGCCTAATTGTGCCATAAAAAAAACGAAACCGACCTTAAGCACACGACTTAAGGACGGCTTCTTTTGTTAGCTACTTGCTCGGCGTTAGCCTACTATTCGGCAGCGGGCTCGTCGCTTTGGGCATGGACGGCATTGGGATCTCCATGCTCTTGCTGGTAGAGCGCGATAATCTTGCCTAAGCCTTGCTGGGCGGCGTACTGCTCGTAGAGCGCATGGATCGCCGTGCTATCCGTTAAGCTCAGGGCCTGCTTGCCCAGCTCACGTAACTCACTGAAGTTGACACGGCGCAAGATGTACTTGATCCGCGCAATATAAGAGTAGTTCATGCTCAGCGAGGTATAGCCCAAGGACAGTAAGAGCAGTGCCGACAATGGGTCACCCGCACTTTCACCGCAGACCGTAATGCGCTTGCCCATGGCATCGGACTTGGCGCACAGCTCATGTAAGCAGCGCACTACCGCTGGGTTGAAGCAATCAAAGAAGCGCTTGACCTTAGGGTTAGAGCGGTCGACCGCCAGCAAGTACTGAATTAAGTCATTGCTACCAATCGAGAAGAAATCGACCTCGCGAGCCAACTCGTCCATGAGGTAAATGCACGATGGCACCTCAATCATGACGCCAAAGCGTGGCAGCGTGACTTCTTGGCCGGTCTTGACGCGCAACTCATTGGCCACCTCGATAATGGCCTTCTTGACGAAGCGCACTTCCTCAAGACGCGAGACCATTGGGATCATCAGCTCTAAGTTGCCGTACTTTTGATGCGCCCGCAGCATTGCGCGCAATTGCGTGTACAGGATATTAGGCATATCCATCGTGACGCGCACACCACGCCAACCTAAGGCTGGATTGGCTTCCTTCGATGGCAGATAGGACAGACCCTTATCAGAGCCCACATCCAAGGTGCGCATGCACACCGGCTTTGGCGCAAATTGCTCTAACAGGCGCGCATACCACTCGTATTGCTGTTGCTCGCTAGGGAAAGCCTGACACAGCATAAAGGCGATCTCAGTGCGGAACAGACCAATATTGTCACTGGCGTTGACCACCTCTAAGCTATTTTGCTTGAGACCGGCATTGAGACCAATGCTGATATGACGGCCATCAAGGCAGGTGACAGCCGTGCCGCTCTCGCGGGCAAAGAGATCCATCTGCTCCTTGCTTTGGGCTAAGAGCTGCTTGAACTCATCGACCACCGACTCAGGTGGATCCAAGATCACCTCGCAATTGCGGCCATCGACGATCACCATATGACCATCGATATCAGCGGTGTTGAGGTTAACGCCTAAGACCGCTGGGATACCAAAATCGCGCGCTAAGATGGAATCATGGGAGCTGGCCACTTGCGAGGTCGCAATTAAGCCCACCACCTTATCGCCCGGCAGCTCAGTGAGCATCGACGATGGGATATTCTCCATGATGAGCACCACGGGCTCGGAGACATCGACCTCACGGTTATAGGCGTGGACTAAGCGCGAAACGATAACTTGGCCTAAGTCCTTTAAGTCAAAGGCAAGCTCATTCTTGCCTTGAGCCTGTGCCTCGGCCATACGACGCTCAATCACGACCTTAGTGGCGGCCGTGGCAAGGTAGTTATTGGCCTCAATGGCGGCCACGATCTCATCTTGGAGCGTGGCGTCATCGAGCATGCGGCTGTAGCCGGAGACATAATGGGAGCCTGAGGCGCTTTGGGACTCTTCTTGGCGCTTTAAGGTGGCGCGATCCATCTCGATTTGGAGCTGGAACATGACTTGTTGGAAGAGCTCGACTTGCATCAGGGCGTCATCGCAGGTCTGAACCTTGATGTCCTCAAGGGCGGTCTCAGGCTGCCAGACCAAGGCGCGGGCAATGGCGACATCGCCGGTCGAAGCAAAGCCCTTAACACGGCGCAGCAAATCGTCCTCGACGCTATTGCGCTCCTTACTGGAGACGATGATCGAGCCGATCTGGGCGGCCAAGGTCACCATAAAGGACTCTTCTTGTTCGCCAAAGAGCTGCTTAATCTTGCTTTGGATGACCAAGACACCCAAGGTCGTACCTTGATTTAAGATCGGGACGCCCAAGAAGGATAAGTACTCATCCTCGCCCACATCCGGCAGGTACTTGAAATTAGGGTGCGACGAGGCATCGGCCAAATTCAAGATTTCATTGGTCGAGCCCACGACGCCGACCAAGCCCTCATCGAAGCGCAGGGTTGCCTTACCGACCGCCGACTGGGCTAAGCCATCGGAGGCCATCAAGCGATAGCGCTTACGAAAGTCGTCATATAAGTACAAGGAGCAGCAGTCGGCTTCTGTGGTACGACGGATATGCTGCACTAACAAAGCCATAGCCTTGCTCAGATCAGGCTCGCTTGCTACCTCCTGCGTAATCTGACGCAAAGCTTGCAAAAAAACTTTTCCGTCCATCCAGACTCTCCTCACATTTCACAAGTCTGTTCCCTCAGGCTCCATGGTCACCATGGGCGATCCCGAGGTTTGATTGCCTGGCAGCTGATTTAAGACCAAGTGCCGCTTAAGCAGCCTTAAAGCCTTGCGCTCCCAGCGCCCTCAACTGTGCGTAAGCGCAGAGCTTACGCCCTATAAGCTTAGAGCCTACGCTCTAAGTATAGCCAAGCTCACTTGAGCTGGCTGAAAATTGCGTGCCTTTTGCCATAGCGCGCGCATAAGTCCCGCTAAATCACCATAGTGGGGCCATAATTGGCATTTAAATCCAAGCCCAAGGCGGCCGGGGCAAATTCCGTTAAGATCTTGCGGTACACATCGCGTTTAAACGGCACGGCATTGCGCACTGGATACCAATAGCTGACCCACCGCCAGCCATCGAACTCCGGATGGCGTCCTTGGTTGAAGCGGATGACCGCATCCAGCTCAACATCGTCATCCAAGGCCAGCAGAAACCAGCGTTGCTTTTGCCCTTGATAGCTATGATCTTTGCGGTTCTCGAGCATACGCTTGGGGATGCGATAGCGATAATGATGCCGGGAGGTTTGGACGATGTAGACGTCCTGCTCACGCAAGCCCATCTCCTCGTAGAGCTCGCGATACATCGCTTGCTCTTCACTTTCATCTTCCTTGACTCCACCTTGCGGGAACTGCCAGGAGTTTTGGCGCACCCGCCGCGCCCAGAGCACCTGACCCTTGCGATTGAAGATCACCATCCCCACATTGGGCCTATAGCCATCAAGATCTAACATCGCATCAATCCACTTACACCCAAGCCCGCGACCAAGTTTTGGGCTTTGACCCGAGCCTTACGGCTCACACTAATCCAATAGAGCAAAAAACGCGTGCTAAGTTCCTAAGCTTAGGCCTCTAAGCACACTCCACCTAAAGCTCCCCTCATTATCCCACAGCCCCATTTTTGAGGGGGGCGCCCAAGTCTCACTTTGCAAAGAAAGTCTGATCTGCCCAAGCTGTTTGGCTTTTTTAGGCTAATGGGCTAAATTAGGTGGGCTAAATTAGGGCAGCCCTGTTTTAGCAAAAATGGCTCAGCGTCAGCTTAGGAGGGAGCGCCATGCGCGATGATCACAATCAAGCCGCCGTACCTTTTACTTTAGAGCCCCTGCGCCCTGAGCTGAGCTATTGCAAGGAGCTCTTAAGCCCCTTGAGCTTTGCCCCGCCCACCACGAAAGCCGAGCTCAAAAACCGCTTACAGCGCCTGCTCGGACGCAGCTTAGGGGAGCTGGCGGCCCTGGCCCAAGTGCCCGTGCCCACCGGTATGATGGGGGCCAAGGGTTTTGCCGGGCAGCTCATCGAGCTCTTTTTAGGGGCCAATGCCAAGAATCTGCCGGTACCTGATTTTATGGAGTTAGGAATCGAGCTTAAGACCGTATCCTTAAGCTACGACCTAAGTCTCAAAGACTCGACCTTCATCTGCATGGCTGACCTCAAGGCCGAGCGCTTTATCCCCTTTCAGCAATCACCGCTCTATCACAAGCTAAGCTCCCTACTTTGGGTACTGGTGCTCGCCCCCAGTGACTTGCCCCTGGAGCAGCGCCCCATCCTAGGCTTTTGCTTTTACCAGCCTAACCCCCAAGAGCTCGCCCAGATTGAAGCTGACTATAACGAGTTCAATGAGTTGATCTGCACTGGCCGCAGCGCGCAGATCACCGGGGCCATGGGTACCATCATTCAGCTGCGCCCTAAGGCCCTCAACTCCCAGGTCACGACCCAGGTTCGCGACGAGCGTGGCAACTTCATCGCCACCACCCCTAAGGGCTATTACTTAAGGGCCGAAGTCACCCGCAAGCTCATCGCGCAATTCATACAGGAACAAGGCCTGAACGCAGCCCACCTAGCCCAGCTTTCAGCCCACTTTAAGCGAACCTAGGCCCGCCCCTTAACATGGCCTTCCTAAAGGCCCCCCGCAAAGGGGGCTTCTCTCAGCCTACTTAGGGTTATAAAGCCCCCATTAGGACGTTCCTAAAGGCCCCTACCAAGGGGCTTGCGCGGGCTCCGCCAGGGGCCTACCTAGAGCGTAAGCCGGGGCCTACCTAGAGCGTAAGCCGGGGCCTACCTAGGTCACAGTCAAGGGGGCTCCTCGCAGTCAGGGGCTTACTTGAGGCCGTAATAAGAGGCCACATTAGGGCCACCACCAGGGGCTCTTTGCCTCAAAATAAGGCAGAGTTAAGCCGTTTAGTGCGGCTAGATAAATTCACGCCAAGGGGGCTTACCCTCGCGCCAAGCCCACCTGGTGGGGCTATCCTAGCCCAAGTTCCCAGCCCCTAGTGCCAACTAAGTCGACTTGATCACAAAAATGGGAAATTTAAGCCTTTCCTGATGGGTTTAAGTGGCTTATAATTGCAACATAGGATAATCGCTGTATATATCGTGCAATTGTACGGGTATAGCTTAAGCTCGGTGCTGTTCCACCCCAAGCAGGCCCCCATTACCGGCCTGTCCCAAGGTAAAGGATAGCCCCCCCTAGGTTGTAATCTTATCTGTGCGCTTAACTTACTACAGAAGCAAGGCTAACGTCCTCACTTCTGTGCTAATGCCTAGGGTCGAGCCGCATACCTTACCCTCTGAAGAGACCTGTCCTAGTACCCCCGTCGGTAATTAGGATCCTAGGACAGTCCTCATCAGAGGGGACTGCAGGTGGGATATAGCTAATCCCATGGCCTAGTGAGGGTAGCCCCCTCTAAGGCTGAGGTAGGCCCGTCTCCAAGAACAGGATTTTCTTGTGCGAGCTGAGCCTAGTCTTAGGGCCACACAATGTTTGTCTTGGCATGCCCCAACAGGGAAGTTGAGGCCGCCAAGGCCAACCAAGGGGTAGGATGCCCCTTGCGCCCGCATAGGACAGGACGTCCTATGCCCAGTCGCCTCTCTTTTTTTCGATCTCACCTCCAGGTTTTACCAAGCGGTAAGTCACCTCTAGGTGGTACCCCTGGGTAAGTCACCTCGGCTCTGAGGTTACAGCAAGGAGCTTGTCATGAGCGTCTCTAAGACCTTAAGTAAGAACGGTAAGAAGATCACTATTACCTTCTACATCACTAAAGAAGCAGTCCAAGGAGCTGCGCAGATTTACTTAATCTGCGAGCACAATGGCTGGGAGCCCGTTGCCATGAAGCCTCAGCACAATGGTACTTACTGCGGCTCGATCACGGTGCCAACCGACTTACAGCCAAGCTACCAATACCGCTTCAAGTACATCATGCCTGATGGCTCGGTCAAGTTTGACAACGATTGGAAGGCTGAGTCCTACTGCGCCAACTCCTTTGGTGGCGACAACTCGGTTTTCTCCGTCGAGTTAGCACCAAAGGGCAAGAAGTAATTAAGGCCAGCCCCGGCCTGGCCGTAAGCAGCCCCAAGGTGCGGAGCTGCACTGCAATTTTGCCGTCGTACCCCCCGTTTGGGACACGATCGGCTTAAATAAGCGCTTGTGCGCCCGGAGCGTCGGGCTCAACATAAAATCTTAAAATTTTTCTAACATTTTTGTTGACAGACGTGATCGGGCTCACTATAATGCACCCATCGAATCGCGGGGTGGAGCAGCTCGGTAGCTCGTCGGGCTCATAACCCGAAGGTCGTAGGTTCAAATCCTGCCCCCGCAACCAACTCTTTTGAGTTGGCGCTCCAATGAATCAGAGAAAGTAGCTTTAGGCTACTTTTTTTGTATCTGGGCTCCGCAAAACCAAAAGCCCACATCATCCTGGCCCTCCTTCTGGCCATCATCCCTAATTGCCATGGCACTCTGCCGCCCTATCCGTTAGCTAGAAGCCTACTCTATGGGCCCCAAAAGCTCAATCACCTGTAAGATTCTGCTGTTCCGACCACTCTCAGCTGAGCTTCACGCAGCTCTGTTCGCAAATCGTATCCGACATTTTGCAGAGTCTTTCTTAACCATCGCCTCAAAATCATGCTTGATTTTTAAGCGCAGAATTTATATACTTGGATTACGGCAAAACTCAAACCAAACCGGGATTTTTCGGATTCACTCTAAACAAGCTGCACTCTGCGAGGAGGCGTTATGACAGCTCAGACTGAAAACAGCAAGGCTCCAGAAGCTCCAGCTGACTCCATTGCGGCCACTAACGCCGCACAAAGCGCAGCTTTTGATGAAATCCTAAAGCGCTTTGAGCAAAACACTAAGACCGCTCGTGATAAGGGCACGGCCTTTGAGCTCTTAGTGCTTGAGGTTATGGCTAAAACTCAGCCTTGGTGCGAGCTGTTCTCGCAGGTGCAAACCTATGCCCAGTGGGCCAAAGACCATCCTGAATTGACCTCAGGCGATGCTCGTGACACCGGTATTGATCTGGTGGCCACCAACAAGGCTCAGCCTTTTGGCGTTGCACCTAATGCCAACACTCATCCTTACACCGCCATCCAGTGCAAATTCTACGGCCCGGACCAAAAGATTCACTTGAGTAAGGTCTCGACCTTTGGCATGGCCCTAATGCAAACCGATAGCGTCGGCCAAGAACTCTTTAGCAGCGGCATCTTTGTCTATACCGGTTTGCTCACTGCAACTACCCGCAAGGAATTGCTCAACTGCAAAAAGCCAATCCGCGTCGTAACACGCTCTGAGCTGGAGAGCGCCAATATTGATTGGGCGGACTATCTTGCCCATGGCCAGGTCAAGCTGGTGCAAAACCAGTTGCGTCCGTATCAGCAAGAGGCACTCTCCAACGTATTGGAGGGCTTTAAGACCTATGCCCGTGGCAAGCTCATCATGGCCTGTGGCACAGGTAAGACCTTTACCTCGCTTAAGATTGCTGAAGCGCTGACCGCTCAAATCGCCAAGAATGGCAACTACATTCTGCCGCCAGACCAAGCCGATCAAGTAATCACCCAGCGCTATGGTGCCACTGCTCAAAACAATGAAACTGCAGCGCCGTCCTCAGTGGTCACGATACCGTACGACCAGACGGCCCGCGCCCAGCGCCTAGTGCTGTTTTTAGTGCCGTCCTTAGCATTGTTAAGCCAAACCTTGATCGAGTGGAAGAGCCAATGCTCGATTCCCATGAACGCCTTTGCCGTCTGCTCGGATCGCAAAATCGATAAGGTCAATGCCAACGAAGACTTCACCAGCTTCCTGCGCCCATCTGATCTGATTATCCCGGCCACCACAGACGCCACCATGCTGGCACAAGAAGTACGCGCAGCAATGGCAGCCAAGGATGACGACACTATGACCGTAGTGTTTGCCACCTACCAGTCCCTCGACGTCATCCATCAAGCGCAAAAACTGGATCCACCTTTACCTACCTTCAATCTCATTATTTGTGATGAGGCGCATCGTACTGCCGGTGGCTACTTGGTCGCAGATTTGGCCTCGGCGCAAAATCCTAACGCAGTCGATATCGACAATGAGACGCTCTTCACGCGCATCCACAGCAACGCCTACGTTAAGGGCATGCTGCGCCTGTACATGACTGCTACCCCGAAGATCTACGGCGAGGCGGCTAAGGCTCAAGAGTTAAAGCAAGAAGCCATCTTGTACTCGATGGATGATGAAGACGTTTTTGGACCAAACTTCCATGTCTTAGACTTCGATCGCGCGGTCGCCTTAGGTTGCTTGGTCGACTACCAAGTTATTGTTTTTGTCTTGCGGCAATCCGATATCGCAACGGCCACAAGTACCAAGCTTCCAGCCTTCTCGCAGCTCAATGAGGCCAAGGCTGTAGCCGCATGGAAGGCGATCAACAAGTTTGGCCTGGTGGATCAGCTGAGCGACGATTCGCAGCCAATGCGCCGTCTTTTGGGCTTCACCCAAGTAATTGATGCCAAGAGCAACCTGAGCAAAGTAGGTTCCAAGCAGTTTGCCGCGCATTTCCAGGAAGCCATCGATCACTATCGCGACCATGTGACCCAAAGCATCACCGTTGCCCCAAGTGATCAGGTCTCAACTGAATTTCTGTACCTGCAAGAGCACAATTTAACTTGTGACTGCAAGCACATCGACGGCTCGATGAGTGCGCTGCAAAAGACTGAGCTGCTCAACTGGCTGCGCTCCGAACCAGAGTCCGATCAATGCCATATCCTCTTTAACGTGCGCTGCTTAGGCGAGGGCGTGAATATCGTCAATCTCGACGGTGAGGTTTTCTTCAGCCCACGTAAATCCCAGGTGGAAGTAGTGCAGATCGTAGGACGTGTCATGCGTACTGCTCCTAACAAAAAGCGTGGCTACGTCATTATCCCAGTGATCGTAGATGATCCTAACGACACCGATGCCATATTTAGCAGCAATCGTGAATTCGACTCAGTGTGGCAGGTATTGAAGGCGCTCAAGTCACTCAATCCTGACCGCGTACTTTATGATGCGGCCAACATGAAGCTTGACCCGCACATTCAGGTGGTGTGCTCGTGGCGTGATCCAATTACAGCTAAGACCCACAACACCACTAAGGTTAAGGGCCAAAGCAAGGCACCGCAAGTTAGCGCCAACTTGGGCCAACAGGGTTTTCTTTTAACCAACTCTAACGCCATTGCGGTGGAAGAGCAGATCGAAGCCCGTATTGTCAGCAAGCTCGGCAACCGCAGAGAGTGGCAAGACTGGGCTGAAGACGTCGCTAAGATCTGCAGCGCGCAGGTTGAGGCGATCGAGCAGGTTCTGGCAAATGGTAAGCCTGAGCTTAAGGCCCAATTTGACCAATTCTGCCAGGATCTCCAAAATACCATCCACCACCACTTAGAGCGCGCTGAGATCATTGAGATGTTGGCTCAGCACATCGTGATCAAGCCGGTGTTAGATGAGATCTTCCGAGGCTTCCCGTTCACCGAGAATAATGCGATCGCGCGCCCGATGAGCGATATGCTGCAAAAGCTCGATGCGCAAGGACTCATCAATGCCAACAAGGAGCTCAGCGCCTTCTACGAAAGTGTCGGCTATCGCATGATCAACGTGACCACGGTGCAAGAGCGTCAGCGGGTAATTGTCGATCTCTTCGAGCGCTTCTTTAAGGTCGCGTTCCCGAAGCTCCAAGAGAAGCTGGGTATCGTGTACACCCCAATTGAGGTCGTGGACTTCATCAACCACTCGGTCAACGACATCCTCAAGCGCGAGTTCAACCTGCACCTTGGCTGCAAGGATGTCAACATCATTGATCCGTTCACGGGCACAGGTACCTTCCTCACGCGCATGATGCAATGTCCGGAGCTTATTGCCCCAGAAGAGCTTGAGCATAAATACCAACACGACTTGCATGGCAATGAGCTGTTGCCTCTTGCGTATTACGTCGCCTCAATCAACATCGAAAGTGTCTATCACCACCTGATGCAGCTTGATGGTGCGCACTATCAGCGCAACCGCATCATGGTGCTGCAAGACACCTTTGCCGACTGCAATGCCCATACTCGCGCCTTAGTTGAATTGGCCGAAACAGGCAAAATGCCGAGCAGTTTCGCAATCAATGATAAGCAAAGTGAAGCTCAGCAAAGCGTGAACTTCCAAGTGATCGTGGGCAATCCACCTTATTCGGTAGGCCAAAAGAGCCAAAACGACGACAACCAAAACGAGCACTACGAGGAGCTCGAGCGCAGCATCAACGAGACCTACGTGGCTCAGGCGACCGGCGTAACCAACAGCAACAGCCTCTTTGACTCATACATTAAGGCATTCCGTTGGGCTTCCAATCGTCTAGACAACAAGTCAGGAGTTATTGCCTTTATTACGAACGCAGGCTGGATTACCTCTGCTGCCGCCAATGGGATGCGCCGTTGCCTCCAGGAGGAGTTTAGCTCGATCTACGTCTACCACCTCAAGGGCAATGGTCGTGCTTCCGGTGAACAAAGCCGCAAGGAAGGCGAAAATATTTTTGGTCATGGCAGCCGCGCCTCGATTGCCATTACGGTCTTGGTCAAGAACCGTGAGGCCAAGGAGCAAGGTAAGATTTATTTCGCGGCGATCGACGATTATCTCAGCCAAGCAGAAAAGCTGGCCCAACTCAAGAAGCTTGGCTCAATGAGCAATGTTCCATTGGTTGAGATCACACCAGACTCATATGGTGACTGGATTGACCAACGTCGAACGGATTTCACCAACTTCATTAGCGTTGATGGCAAGAAGAACGCCAATCTCGCTATTTTTGCCAACTTTTCACGTGGTATTGCAACCGGTCGCGACGCTTGGTCTTACAACTCCAACAAGCCAACGCTAGAGAATAATTTCAACAATTGCATTGCAGTCTTCAATGATCAAATTGATGCATGTAAGCGTGATCCAGAAGGTTTTGAGCGAGAAAATGCTCCGTTCAAGATTAAGTGGACACGTGGACTAGTCAATCAATTAAATAAGGGATTGAAGTCCCCTCAGTTTGAGCAAAATTCTGTGTTCACTGCCTTGTACCGACCATTTTTCAAGCAGAACCTTTACAACGAAAAGATCTGGCTCGATATGACCTATCAGATGCCTAAGCTTTTCCCATTTGAAGGTGCTGAAAACTTAGCAATCGCCACATTAACTTTAGTAGGCAAAGATTTCACCTGCCTCATGTCGGATCACATTTGCGATCTCGCCCTCTTGCGCTTTGGTACTCAGTGCTTCCCACGCTACCTCTACCGCAAGTTAGAGGAAGGTGAAGTAGCTCAAGGCCAGGTCATCAATGGCTATGAGCGCACTGACGCCATTACGGCGCAGGCATTGGAGCACTTCAAGTCTGCCTATCCACAGAACACGGCTGCGATCGATGCCGATGCCTTGTTCTATTACGTTTACGGCATGCTCAATCACCCGGACTACGTCGCTACTTACGCCAACAATCTGCAAAAGGAGCTGCCACGTATTCCGCGTGTCGCCACTTACGCTGAATTTAAGGCGATTGCCGACGCAGGACGCGCGCTCGCGCAACTGCACGTAGGCTATGAGCAGGTTAAGCCATACGATGGTTGCGAGCTGGTCTATGCCAAGGGTGTGAATGCCGCGAACATGGACTATCGCGTCACAAAACTCCAATATGGCAAGCTCAAGGGCAAGAGCTACAGTGCGGGTAAGGATAAGTCGGTCATCATCTACAGCAAGGAGCTGACTATCAAAAACATCCCGCTTGAGGCTCAGGACTTTGTGGTGGCATCACAATCCGCGCTTGACTGGGTAGTCGAGCGCTTTGCCGTCACCATGGATAAAAGCTCGCACATCGTCAATGACTGCAACAAATTTAGCAACGATCCGCGCTATATCCTGAACCTGATCTTGCGCATCATCACGGTCTCGCTTGAGACGCTCAAGATCAGGCAGGCTATGCCTAAGCTGGAGCTGCACTCACTCGAGCAGCAACAAGCCACGCTCTAAGTCTAGCGCTAAGACTCAAAGCGCGGCCCCAGAACCGGTAGCCGCGCTAACCTCACGCTCACGTGAGGCCCAACATTGTCCCCACGCAAGCCTCATCTGTCTTGGAGGTCTTATAGCTGCCCACTGAGCTTGAGCCAAGCAAAAGCACCGGCAGCCGCAATGACTAACAGTGCGCCCGCGCCTATCTTCAGATTGCGTTTTAAGCGCAAGCGCCGCTCATCAAGCTCTTGCCAATCTTGGAACAGACTATTGATCTTTTTTCTAAGATCCGAGCTGATATGATCCTCGGTACCATTTTTCAAGATAGCACTTGATTCATCGGCACTGTGGTTCAGCTTTGCCTGCAAGCACGCACCGATCAGGTCACTACTCTTGAGCTTATCTATCAGCGTGGTGACATTCGCAAATTTACGAGCAGCCGCCTCCTCAAGCAGTGCTACGTATGAGGCGAAAACTGCATCAACAAAAGGAGCAGCTTGCACCACCGTACCATCGCCTGCCATTACGACATCAACAAAGTTTTGGCCGGAGCAGCGATACTCAATCAGCAACAAGTCAGCGCTCATGTTATACGGAATCAGGCATTGCTCTTGGTCAAAGTGACTTGCGTCGAAGTCAAGCTTCAGCTGCGCCAGGTCACGTACTTTTTTCAATCCTGCGTTATTAAGCACTTTTTGCAACTTAGCAAAATCATAGCCCACTGCAGACGATTGTCCTAAACCAAATTTCAGACTGGCATTGAGTTTTAGCACAACCGATTGCTTTACTAATCCAGAACCTGAGCAACTACGGCATTTGACCAAACCTTCTCCATGACAGGTGTTGCACTTGATTTTACCCGAGCCTCGGCACTTGTCGCAGTCAACTTGGTATTTCACCTGCCGACTAATATCACGGCTCAAAGTCTTGTGTTGCGCCTTGCTGTAGGTGCGCTTGGTGTAATTCTCGGTGCGGGTCTTAGTTACCTTGCCGCGCCCATTGCAGTTAGGGCATTTAATGACGCCCGCGCCCTTGCAATCAGGACATTTTTGGATACCTTTACCCTTGCAAGACGGGCAATGGACGTTCACCCCATAATCGAATTGAGCTATCACTCTCTTAGAGTGATATTTGTTAATAAATTTGGCGAGTTTAGCCCGGTCTTGCTCAGAAAGCAATTTCAGTTCAGAACAAAAGTCGAAAACGTTGGCGTGATCCCTATTTTCCTCTGCTTGCACCTGGTTTAGCTTGGTTTGGGCTGCTGCTGGGGTGTCAAAGATTTCGTCCGGAGCGTAATCACGCTCGAAACCATCACATTTATCCTGCTCCCAGCAGTAAGCGCAAATTAAGTTGCCTTCTTCTTGTAAGGTCACCGGCGTGCAGGCGATAAGCTCCAGCTGGTTCTCACGGTCACATTTGGTCGCAATATCCTGCAACTTAGCTAAATGCTGCGCCACCAGATCAGGTAGTGGCTCGGTGGAACTTGGAACAGCGCTCTGTGCGGCGTTGTTTTCTAATACTGATTCCATACGATTTCTCAGCCAAAGAGTCGATGGCCCTGTGCTCGTCTCAATGGTTTGGCCTTAGCTGCAGCTCGTCTATATGCGCTTTGGCGTTATGAGCGCAGCACTAAGGATGAGGCTGCGGCTCATGGAAAGAGGGCAGCTTGCCCGCGCGCAGGCGACCAACTCACGAGATTTTTTTTTTCACAGATCCACATACACAAAAACCCCAAATCTTGCTTAAGATTTGAGGCTTTGTCAAATGGGCCGCCTATCTGCAGGCGGCAGCGTGTCAGGTGGTGGTCGTGCTCACCACGAATATTACACGCCTAGATCTTAAGATCAGACGATCTTTAGACCTTCTCGCGGATGCGAGCAGCCTTACCAGTACGGTTGCGTAAGTAGTAGAGCTTAGCGCGACGTACGTCACCACGACGGGTAACCTTGATCGAAGCGATCAGTGGCGAGTGGGTCTGGAATACACGCTCAACACCCTCGCCCGAGGAAATCTTGCGAACGGTGAAGGAAGAGTTTAAGCCACGGTTACGCTTGGCAATAACGTTGCCCTCGAAAGCCTGTAAACGGGACTTGTCGCCTTCAACAACACGAACCTCAACGCGAACGGTGTCGCCTGGGTTGAACTGTGGAATGTCTTGACGGAGTTGCTCTTTCTCGAGCTGGTCAATAATTGGATGGCTAGCCATGTTGTACCTACCCTAAATAAAATCTGTTCGTACCTTGACTCATGCTAGATGGCTGCGGCTTGCAATTCCCGCTTTAGCTGTGCCCTTCTAGCCTATAAGGTCACTGGGGTCTTTGACTTGCCCCTGTGCCTTGAGCTCAAGGTATTCACGCAAGAGCTCTTGCTCTTCGCGATTTAGTAACCTTGACTGCAATAAATCAGGACGTCGCTCATAGGTTCTAGCTAATGCCTGCTGCAGTCGCCAACGCCGGATCTTTTGGTGATTACCGCTCATTAAGATCTGCGGTACGCTCAGACCTTCAATCTCTTCAGGCCTGGTGTACTGCGGAAAGTGCAGTAACCCATCGGCAAAGGAATCCTCTTGCGCACTGCGAATATTTCCGAGCACGCCCGGAACCATCCGCGATACTGCATCGATGACACACATTGCAGGTATTTCGCCACCTGAGAGCACGTAGTCACCGATTGAAACCTCCAGATCGACTTCTCTCTGAAGGATACGCTCATCGATACCCTCATAGCGCCCGGCTATCAGGATTAACGAACCCCAGTCATGGAATCGCGTGACCAGTGAGTGGCTAAGACGCTCTCCTTGCGGAGACATATAAACGACTTTGGTTCCCTCAGGTGCTTTTTGTCGTGCCGCCGTAATGGCATCACGCAGCGGCTGAACCTTCATCAACATACCAGGGCCGCCCCCGTAGGGCTTGTCATCGACCGTCTGGTACTTGTCGTGGGTAAAATTGCGCGGGTTCCACAGCTCGATTTCAATCAAGCCATTCTTGACCGCACGCGACGTTACCCCGGAGTTGGTCAGCGCCGAAAACATCTCAGGGAAGAGCGAAATAACACCAAACCACATAAATCTGTCTGAGCTAAACTCAGTTCCTGTTGACAGAACTTAGGTTCCTCCCAGCTGATTTGCTGTTGAGAACTTAGTTCCTGTGCACGGACGGCTTAGTAATCTTCGCCCCACTCAACCCAAATTGTCTTTGCTTCAAGGTCAACCTTGCTGACAATTGGGCCTCTCACATAAGGAATGAGCCTCTCCTCACGAGGTCCACCCTTAGGTTGGTCAGAGGGAGATACCACCATAATGGGAGCAGCTCCTTGATCCATAACCCTCGATACAACACCGAGGTTAACACCACCAAGGCCTAAGACCGTGCATCCTTCCAGATCCACTAAATAGATCTCATCGCCTGATAGTGCGGGCAAGCTTGAGCGCTTGATCCCGATATCCATGCCGGTAAGAAGAGCTGCCTCTTCTTTGACATCGATCGCCTTGAGCTTAACGATAAAGCCGTCACCATGCGGCTTCCAAGCTTCAACTTCAACCTCACGCCAATCTTGACCTCGGCGTTTTAAGTACCAAGGGGCGTACGAAAAGAGGTTTTCAGGTTGCTCGGTAAAGGACTGAACTTTTAAAAAGCCCTTTAACCCATAAGTAGAACCCAGTCTACCCATGGAGCGTGGTGCATCATCAGCCATAAGCTAGCGGAGCTTATTAAGCTTGAGCGGCTTCAGCGCCGTCTTGTGCAGCAGCGGCAGCAGCCTCGGCCTCAGCCTTAGCCTTACGAGCAGCAACAGCCTTCTCGTACTTAGCAGCCTTGTAAGCGGCAACAGCCTCAGCGCCCATCTCCTGATCCTTGATCAGACGCTCAACGCGCTCGGATGGCTGTGCGCCAACGCTCTTCCAGTAGTTTACGCGCTCAAGGTTTAAGTTCAGGCGAACTTCCTTACCACGAGCGATAGGGTTGAAGAAGCCAACTTCCTCAATGAAGCGGCCAGTTGCTGCAAAACGGGAATCAGCAACTACAACATGATAGAAAGGACGCTTCTTAGCGCCAGCACGACGTAAACGTATGACTACCATTTCGTTTATTACCTATTTCATTGGTAGCTGAGAGGTGCGTCCAGCCCAAGCCCTCACGCACATCAACTAAGATATCAATACAGACAGGCGATTTTACAGCTTTCTTGAAAAAAAGCAAGACGCAGGGCGCATTTTTTGCCCCGTGAGGCTAGCCAAGTACCGATCTCATGTGGTACGCTTTGGAAGATAACTTGCCTGAGCGCAAGTCCCGCCTCCGGCTCAGTCGAACCCTTTCCTCAGTCGAGCTCTTCCCTCTTTGTCCTTTTCTCAATCGAACCTTGCTCTCAGCCACGCCCTCTACGCTTATCTCAGATGAGCGCTTATCTCAGATGAGCGCTTCCCTCAGTTGCCCCCTGCTATTAAGACGCGCCCCGAAGTTAAGACCATAAGCACGCCGCTGCTCTAGCTTTTTCTTTTTACCTTGCCTGAGCCTCTTGGTGCTAGCCTAAAAACACACAAGGCGCGAGCACGACTTAGCCGCTTCTGGCTTAGCCCTACTCCCGCCTTGGTTGCGTGGTGTTATGGCGCGTGCTTACTTGCGCATCATGCCGCCCATACCAGCGCCATTCATCATGCCGCGCATCGCCGGGATCGCGCGCATCGCGTTCATCATGCCGCGCATGCCGCCCTTCTTGCCCACCTTCTTCATCATCTTCTGCATCATGCCAAATTGGTTGAGCATCTGATTGATCTCGGTGACCGAGACACCAGCACCGGCAGCAATACGCTTCTTGCGCGTGGCCTTGATGATTTCTGGATTGCGACGCTCCTTAGGGGTCATGGCCAAGATGATCGCCTCGACATGGGCCATCTTCTTATCACCGGCCTTGGTGTTGACCTGCGCCAGCAGCTGCGCACCGCCTGGAAGCTTGTCGAGCAGGCCCGCCATGCCGCCCATCTTCTTCATCTCGCGCATCTGCTCTAAGAAGTCCTCTAAGGTAAAGGTCTCACCCTTCTTGATCTTCTGAGCAAACTTCTCAGCCTTTTGGGCATCGGTCTTACGCTGGAGCTCCTCAACTAAGGTGAGGACATCACCCATGCCTAAGATACGCGAGGCGATACGATCCGGATGGAACGGCTCTAAGACCTCGATCTTTTCGCCCATACCGATGAACTTGATCGGCTGGCCGGTGATCTGACGAACCGATAAGGCGGCACCACCACGGGCGTCACCATCGGCCTTGGTTAAGATCACGCCGGTTAACGGCAGAGCATCGGCAAAGGCCTTGGCGGTATTGGCCGCATCTTGACCGGTCATGGCGTCGACCACGAACATGGTCTCGGTCGGGTCTAACAGCTCGTGGAGTTGCTTGACCTCTTGCATCATGGCCTCGTCGACCGCTAAACGACCGGCGGTATCGATGATGAGCACATCAGTAAAGTGCTTTTTCGCATCATCTAAGGCAGCGCGCGCGATCTCAAGGGGCGTGCTCTTAGGATCCGATGGGAAGGTCGGGATCCCCGTTTCACGACCTAAGGTGTGTAACTGCTCAATTGCCGCTGGGCGGTAGGTATCAACCGAGCACATTAAGACCGACTTCTTGAGGCGCTCCTTAATATAGAGGCCGAGCTTGGCAGCCGAAGTGGTCTTACCAGCACCTTGCAGACCGGCCAGCAAGATCACGGCTGGTGGCTGGTGGGCCACATTTAATGCCGCGTTTTGCGCGCCCATGGTCTCGACCAATTGGTCGTGGACGATGCGGATAAACTCTTGGCCTGGGGTCAGGCTGGTGCTGACGATCGTACCTAAGGCTTGCTCTTTGACCTTGGTGGTAAAGTCTTTAACGACACTTAAGGCAACATCAGCTTCTAACAGGGCCGTGCGCACCTCGCGCAGCGTGTCCTTGATGTTATCCTCGGTAATTCGACCCTGACCTGAAATATTCTTCAGGGTACGATTTAATCTTTCGCTTAAATTCTCAAACATCGAGGGTCTCGTTCCTACTTCCAGGGCAAGCGGTAGGCCTAGCCCCACAACCTAAAACCCCATTATACACGACCGCTAAACTCGGCCGCTGGTAACCGCCGCAAGCTCAAAACGTGCAGGCCGTTTGCCTGTGGATGGCGCACTGGAGGCGGCCCTACGGCTTAAGCGCCTAGTGGCCTGGCGCTGGTGGCCTAGCGCTTAAGCCTAACACTTGCGGCCTGGCGCTGGTGGCCTAGCGCTTAAGCCTAACACTGGTGGCCTGGCGCTGGTGGTCTAGCGCTTAAGCCTAACACTGGTGGCTTAGCGCTGGTGGTCTAGCGCTTAAGCCTAACACTTGCGGCTTAGCGCTGGTGGCCTAGCGCTTAAGCCTAACACTTGCGGCCTGGCGCTGCTGGCTGGGCACGCTTGGTTTGTGCGCCGGGGGCGCCCCAAGGAGGCCCAGCACATACAAAAAATCCCGGCTGAGCCGGGACTGGTTAGATTAGCGCAGGTCATAGTAGCCATTACTCATGGCACGGGCCACGATGTTAGGCGGCATCATCTTTTTCATTTCATTTTGCAGATACTGGCTCTTTAAGATGTCATCTTGATT
This sequence comes from uncultured Anaerobiospirillum sp., assembly GCA_944392765.1. Lineage (GTDB taxonomy): Bacteria > Pseudomonadota > Gammaproteobacteria > Enterobacterales > Succinivibrionaceae > Anaerobiospirillum. The sequence goes on along the minus strand of CALXXU010000017.1, from coordinate 10,904 downwards.
GAGGTAGAGCGAGTGATAAAGCCAGCTTAAGGCCTCTTCATAGTAGGCCGGAGCACCTAGGCCGCGTACCAACATATTGGCCCACTCAAGGCGGGCATTAGGCGAACCGATCGCAGCGGCGGCGCGCATTAAGGAAATGGCCGTGTCCTTGTTCTGTGGCACTAAGTAGCCGCGCTCATAGAAATCGGCCAGCTGCATCATAGCCGGAGCATAGGCGTGATCGACTGCCTTTTTTAAGTAATCAAGGCCCAGCTCAGTGTCTTGCTTGACGCATACGCCCTTGATCAACATATCGCCCCAGGCAAACTCAAAGGCCGGCATGCCCACGATACGGGCACGATCTTCGATATCAGGCGTGAACTGGCACTTATCGCGATCATGGATGATCTTAAGGTGAATGCGATTCTCCACATAGGTGTTGAGCTCGTCCACGGTGTACACGTTAACTGAGGTATTGTCCTCAGCATAACGCTCCAAGGAGCTCTCGATCGCCTTGCGTGCCGCTAAGGCTTGGGCATCGGTTACCTTGTCATAGGTTGAGGACACGGCAGCCTGAGCACTGTTAAAAGCAGTGCTGACAGTAGCGCCCAGCACCACGGCTAAGGCTAAAGATAACAATCGATACATGATGCTCAAACGGCCCTCCAGCTGCGCTGGCTCTGCCGCCTCCTGAGTGAACGAAGCTCCAACTAGTACTGAGAACTTACCTAGTTGGGGCGCTCAATGGAAACAAAACACCCACTAAATGGCATTTTTAAGCACAATTTATGCCCATTAGGCGGCAAGCCACTGCCCCTTGCTGCCGCTGCATGACACCCCCAGCGTCCCGCCTGGCCGGGCGGGGCATAGGAGAGGCACCAGGCGGTGCGGTCTGGGCTAAGAAAAAGGGCTTGTCAGTCGTACCTTCTGGTCGTACTCACAAGCCCCTTTTAGCACGCGGACTTAATCGTCAACGCGTGGCGCCATAAGACTTAGGTCTTATCCTTAGCCTTACTTGTTCTCGGCTACCCACTTCTGGCCGAACTCAACACCCTTCTTGATGTTACCAGCAAGAACGGATTGCAGCTCGTCTAAGCACTTCTGCTCGTAAGCGGAGATTGGGCCAAAGTCGATGGTGCGCTTCCAACCCTCGGTACCAAACTCGAGGCGCTGAGCAAAGAACTGACCATACTTGGAGCCGCCCTCGACATAACCGTACTCGGTTACACCAGGCTCGCCCATTAAGCCACGCAGTACCTTGAGGGCAAAACGTGCACCAGCAGCAGCCATCGATAAGGTGGCGCTACCAGCACCGGCCTTAGCCTCAACAACCTCAGTGCCAGCCTCTTGGATGCGCTTGGTTAACTGCTCAATGCGCTCAGCGGAGATAACCTCAGAGCCAACAACCTTGGACAGTAATGGCAGGATGGTGGTGCCCGAGTGGCCGCCGATGACAGGAACCTGCATGTAAGCCTTGGACAGACCTAACTCCTCGCCTAAGAAGGTCTCAGAGCGCAGTACGTCTAAAGCCGATACGCCGAACAGACGGTGTGGATCGTAAACACCCTCAGCCTTTAAAACTTCAGCTGCGATAGGTACAGTGGAGTTAACAGGGTTGGTGATGATGCAGATGCAGGCCTTAGGGCAGGTCTTAGCGCAGTTCTTGACTAAGTTAGCGATGATGCCAGCGTTGATATTGAATAAGTCATCACGGGTCATGCCTGGCTTACGAGCAACACCTGCTGGGATAACAACGACATCAGCGCCTTCTAAAGCCTTAGTCAGGTCGTCACCAGTGAAGCCGTCTACGCATACATCAGTTGGGATGTGGCTTAAGTCCTTGGCAACACCAGGGGTGAATTGAGCCACGTCATAAAGAGAGAGGCTCGAGCCAGCTGGTAAGTGAGTCTTTAAGATTAAAGATAATGGCTGGCCAATACCACCTGCTGCACCTAAAACTGCAACCTTCATAAAATATATCCTCATGCGTACAGCCCACACACAAAGCACGGCGCAACCTAAGTCACTCCCTACTTTGTGAGCACCCCTCACTGACTTTAAGTGCCTATCGCAATCGCACTTGCCGAGGCAAGCCTGATTACACCAAATATCAGCTCAGGTCGGACTCTAAAATAACCTATGATGGCCGCATTGTAGCAAAAGACTAGAGAGCAAGGGCAAGCTTGGCTCACGAAATTTCGACTTTACCCCGCCCGCCGCACAAAATGGCGCTTTTCCCGCACCCTTGCCGTCTGAGGGCCGCCCCGCCTGAGGTGCGCCCTATCTTAGACGCCCCGCCAGAGACACGCCCTGCCCTCAAAGCAACAAACCCATGGCCCCTCCATTAAAGCGGGGTACCATGGGCTTGGCGTTGTAGCGCACAGGGCGCACTGAGGCCGCTAAAGACTTAGACCGCAGCGAAGTTTAAGAGCTGATAGAGCTGACCTTCGTGGCCGGATAAGCAGGCAGTGTACTTAAAGTACTCCTCAACCGTTGGGATCTGACCTAAGCGGGCGCAGACCGCGCACAGCTCGGCACTGCCCAAATAAACCTGCGAGCCCTTGCCTAAGCGGTTCGGGAAGTTGCGGGTCGAGGTCGAGATCACGGTAGCGTTCTCGGCGACATGGGCTTGATTACCCATGCACAGCGAGCAGCCAGGCATCTCCATGCGGGCACCGGCCTTAGCAAAGGTTGCGTACAGGCCTTCTGCGACCAGCTCATCGCGATCCATGCGGGTTGGCGGGGCCATCCAGAAGCGGCATGGGCTCTCTTGCTTTAAGTCCGCTAAGATCGAGGCGACGGCACGATAGTGACCGATGTTGGTCATGCACGAGCCGACAAAGATCTCATCTAACTTGGTGCCTTGGCACTCGCTTAAGAGGTAGGCGGCATCAGGATCGTTTGGCACACATAAGATTGGCTCAGTGATCTCATCCATATTGATCTCAAGCACCGCCGCATAGCTGCAATCAGGATCTGCCTTGATCTGAGTTGGGTGGGCCACAAATTCATCCATAGCAGCCGCACGGGTAAGTAGCGCCTCCTTCGACTCGTAGCCTTCTTGAGCCATCTTCTTGAGCAGGGCACTATTGCTCTTTAAGTAGGTGCAGACCGACTCCTCGTTTAAGGCAATGGCGCACGCTGCGGCCGAGCGCTCAGCGGAGGCATCGGCCAGCTCAAAGGCGTGCTCGACGCTTAAGTCCTCAAGACCTTCAATTTCGAGGATCCGACCTGAGAACACATTGATCTTATTGGTCTTATCCAAGGTCAACAGGCCTTGCTTGCGCGCAAAGTAAGGAATGGCTTGGACTAAATCACGTAAGGTGATGCCAGGACGGCGCGTGCCGGTAAAGCGCACTAAGACCGACTCCGGCATATCAAGTGGCATCATACCGGTTGCAGCGGCAAAGGCGACTAAACCTGAACCTGCTGGGAAGGAGATACCCAATGGCATACGGGTGTGGCTATCGCCACCGGTGCCGACGGTATCTGGCAAGCACATGCGGTTGAGCCAAGAGTGGATAACACCATCGCCTGGGCGTAAGGCAACACCACCGCGCTCAATCATAAACTTAGGCAGGCTGTGGTGGTTGGCCACATCTACTGGGCGTGGATAAGCGCAGGTGTGGCAGAACGACTGCATCACGAGCGGTGCGGTGAACTTGAGGCAAGCTAAGTCCTTGAGCTCATCGCGGGTCATAGGGCCGGTAGTATCTTGCGAGCCCACAGTGGTGACCTTAACCTCAACATACTCACCTGGACGTACGCCGACCCGGCCACAAGCACGGCCTACGATCTTCTGGGCACGGGTATAGCCCTGAGTGGAGGCGGGAGCGCTATCGGTTACCGCAAAGACATTAGGGAGCTCTTGCCCTAAGAAGGCACAAGCGCGAGCGGTTAAGGCACGGCCAATGATGAGCGGAATACGACCACCGGCCCGCACCTCATCCACTAAGCTTGGGCGCAGCTTGAAGCTTGCGATCTGAGCGCCATTCTTGGTCACAATACCTTGGGCATAGTTGACCGTAATGGTGTCGCCCATATTCATCTGCGTGACATCAAGCTCAATTGGCAGCGCACCCGAGTCCTCTAAGGTGTTGTAGAAGATTGGAGCAATCTTGCTACCTAAGACCAGACCACCGGCCTTCTTGTTCGGTACCCCCTCAATCTCGGCACCGAAGTGATAGAGCACCGAGTTGGTGGCGGACTTACGCGAGGAGCCAGTGCCGACCACATCACCGACAAAGGTGACCGGCAGATCCTTAGCCTTAAGCTCGGCAATCAGCTTCATTGGGCCCGTCACGCCCTCTTCATCAGCGCTCAAGCCCTCACGGGAGTTCTTGAACATGGCGCGGGCATGCAGCGCGATATCAGGACGCGACCAAGCATCCGAAGCTGGGGATAAGTCATCAGTGGTGATTTCACCGGTGACCTTAAAGACGGTGTAGTCTTGGCTCTCAGGCAAGGCCGGACGTGAGGTAAACCAAGTGGCAGCGGCCCAGCGCCCGATTAAATCTTGAGCCTTAGCATTGCCTGATTTGGCCAGCTGAGCAACCTGATCAAAGGCGTCATACACCATCAAGGTGTGCTCAAGCGCGGCCACGGCGTCAGCGGCGAGCTCGGGGTCTTTAAGCAGCTCGATTAATGGGGCGACATTGTAGCCACCCTTCATTTGGCCTAAGAGCTCGACCGCTTGATCGGCGGCGATCACAGGGCTGTCCTTGGCGCCAGTGGCCAAGTCATAGAGGAAGGCAGCCTTAACTTGCGCGGCTTCATCAACCCCTGGTGGCACGCGGTTAGCGATGAGGTTAAACAGCACAGCTTCGCTTCCTGCCGGAGGATCGAGCAAGAGCTCGGTGAGCTCCGTTACCTCTGCGGCCGTTAAGGGCAGAGGCTCCACGTGCTGACGCGTGCGCTCATTTGCTTTGAGGAAATAGTCTGACAGGTAATCTTGTGCCATAAGGACCTCACACCGAAACCAGAAAAATACGCGAACCAGCGTTCGCTAAGCTTCTCAGTGTAACGACCTTAAGCGGGCGCGGCCTTAATGCACCATACAAGTGCACCATCACGCCCCTCAATGTGGCTCAGCGCCCGCCCACGCGCGCTATTGCACTATTTAGGCGCACTATTTGAGCGCACTATTAGCCGCGTCCTTTAGGCGCAAACCAATGCGAGTGTAGTCAAAGTACGGCCCCGGATCGCTCTTGCGCGTTGGCGCCACTTCGCTGTGGGACGCCACCCTATCCCCAATCTCCGGATAGGCCGCATACAAAAGCGGCAAGATAGCGTTTAAGGCGTCGTACTGGGCGTCGGTGTAGCCTTGATCATCGGTACCCTCAAGCTCAATACCGATACCAAAATCATTGCACTCCGGCTGTCCCTGATACGAGCTGCGCCCGGCATGCCAAGCGCGATCTAAGAAGGACACGTACTGGGTGATGAGCCCATGGCGATTGATAAACAAATGGCTTGAGAGCTCTAAGGGCGCGATATCCTTAAAGTACGGATGGGCGTTCCCATCCAAGCTCTTGGTAAAGAGCTGATCGACATAAGGCCCGCCAAAGTGATAAGGCGGCAGCGAGATGCAATGGATTACCACCAAGGATATCTCATGGCGCGGCCGCGCATTGAAGTTCACGGTCGGCACTTGGCGTACTCCAGGGCCATTGAGCCACCCCGCCACTAAACGCAATTCACTCATGACTGCTCCTCATCATCAGGCTGAAGCTTGCGCGTTCCCTGCAAGCGCAAAGTTCCCACATTCACCACGGTAGCCCCCTGCAAGGACGACTTAGGACGATACTTAGTCGTGGACTTAGCAAGCGTGCTCTTACCCTTGGACTGTGACGGCGCGGCACTCAGGCGCACTGCGCCCGACAGGCGCAACGACTCCCCGACATCTTCGCCCCTATGCTGCAACTTATCAGGCGCCCCCAACTCAGATAACGGCGCGCCCTTCCCCTCAGCGTGTGCCAAGTCGGGCTTCAGCACGTCAGCCCTAGCCCCACAGTACTGTGCCTTAGCGGCAAGCTGCACGACATCGCTCTTAGGTGCATCAGCCCCAGCACCACGGTACTGTGTCTTAGCAGACACAGTTACACCACGCGCTAAATCGTTATCCTGCTCCTCGACCAGCGGCGTGGCGCCGCGCCCAGTGCTAGCGTGCAGGACGTCATTAAGCCCGGTTCCCGCACGCAGTAACGCGTTATCTTCGGTCGGCCCCGCTGCTTCAGGCACGGCGGCACTAGGTTGCACCTTATGAGGTGGCCCCAATGACTCTACCTTAAGCGTCTGAGCACGGTATTTAGTACCCGTCTTACGCGGTGGAGCCTTGCCTTGACCTGGATCTAAGATCTTATCGAGCTCAGCCTGGCGCTGGAGGCGCTCTTGCGGCTGTGACGGCGGCAGCACATCATGCTGCGGCTTAACATGCCACTCTGAATTAGGGTCATCGGTTAGAGATAAATAGGCATCAGGCCCTGGAGGCTCAGCGCGCACCGGAGCACGCTTGCCCGCTTTGGCAATAGCAGGCACGATGTTGGGAGCAACCGAGGGCTCCTCCATAGTTAAGGCATATTGTGCTGCCCACGACGGCCCTGAGCGCTCCTTGTCACCAGCCCGGTAGACGCCCTCTTGCAGCGCATCAGTGGTTGGAATGGAGCCCATCATGTATTGATTATATGAGCCGCGTACCGCTTCCTTTTGCGGCCCCAGCTCTGGAGCGTCATTTGGGGCCTCAAGATCGAGCTCTAAGGCAATGCCCTGCGCGGCCGCGCGCTTTTGCGCTGACACCAATTTGCGCATGCGCGACAGCTCTTGTTTGAGGTTGCGGCTTTCCTCAGGGGGCTGATAGAGATCGCGCTCGGTGAGATACCACGACTCGCGCCAATCCGCGCGCAGCTGATAGGTGCAGTGATCGTAGTCGCGGTACACGTCGTAATAGCGCAAGGTTGGAACTTCAAAGTAGAAGTCGGGCACAAAGATAATCTTGCCCGAGCGCTTATGCTGTTCGATATAGCCCACGGTCTTGACGTGGGTGGCCACGCACGAGCCTTCTTTACGAGGGGTGGAGTCAGTCTCCTTGACCACCGGGCGCCACCGGGCAAAGTAGGTACACACGCGATAACCGCTGGTGGGATTACCACGCACTTGCAGTTTGAGATCGGGGGGCGGCGGTGGGGTGATGTTGGTCGGCAATAACTTAGGGTCAATGACCGTTCTGCTCGAGTCCTTTCTTTTTCTTCCCATTGCCCGCTTGCCTCAAGATCCTGACGGAAGCCGTCGCACTAAGCTGCGCATCCTGCGCGTAAGGCAAAATATACCAACTTTTACAGAAATTGGACGTGCCGAAAGTCAAAAAGCGACAAATTGGCGGTAAAGCAAAACGCAAAGACCGCTGAACACCAAGTGCGCAGCGGTCTTCAAGGGAATCAAAGCAGGGATACCATTAAGGCTGGTATCCAAAAAAGCTTAACTAACTACCAACTGGTGGCCACCCAAGGCTGGGGTAATGTCTTGCCCCAGAAAATCGATCGACTCGTTGTTCTGAGGAGCGCCGATCGTGACCAGCTCGTAATTTTCTTGCTGAGCGAGCACAGCACGCAGCAGCATATTGTTGAGCTTATGGCCGGTCTTGTAAGCACGGAATTGACCTAAGATGCTGTGACCGCTCATGTAGAGGTCACCGATAGCATCTAACATCTTGTGCTTAACGAACTCGTTCGGGTAACGCAGGCCCTCTGGATTAATCACGCGATAATCGTCCAAGACTACGGCGTTCTCAAGCGAGCCGCCTAAGGCCAGATTGTGGCTGTGCATGTACTCGACATCACGCATAAAGCAGAAGGTACGGGCACGTGCCAGCTCGCGCACAAAGGACTGACCCGAGAACTCTAAATGGAAGTGTTGCAGCTCACGCTCCATCGCCGGGTGGTTAAAGTCGATAGTCAAATCAAGGCTAAAACCGTCACCTGGGAGGATCTCAGCCCACTTATCGCCGTCTTCGACGCGTACTGGACGCTTTAAGTGGATGAACTGCTTGAGCGCAGGTAACTCTTCGACGCCGACCGACTCTAAGAGGTAAATGAAAGGCTGGGCTGAGCCATCCATCACTGGTAACTCGGGAGCGTTGACGTCAACGAACAAGTTATCAATACCCATGGCGCTCAAGGCCGCAGTTAAGTGCTCGACGGTCGAGATACGGACGCCCTCGAGGTTGACCAAAGCGGTGCACAGCTGCGTATCGCGCACTGCATCAGGGGTGCACTCGATCGAAACTTTAGGTGAGAGATCCGTGCGGGTATAGATGATACCGGTATTGGCTGGAGCAGGGCGGAAGGTGACTTCAACCTTGGAGCCTGAATGCAGGCCAATTCCTGTAGCAGAAACCGCTTCTTTAATGGTTCGCTGGAAGATCATGGAATTAGGTCCTCAAATACCGAAAAAATCCTGAGCCCAGGACGCACAGCAAGTCAACTCAGCAACTGCTGCTCGCCCCTGTTTGATAACGCGTTCATTTTACCGCAAAAGGGCGCTGTCAAGCCCCAATTTGTGCGTTAGTTCAAAAAAATCTTACGTGCAAAAATCAGCATTTCGTCGGCAAAAAACTGGGATCCCAGTCCCCTAGCTCACCACCCTTTTGGCTCAAGGCACATTCCACGGGACTTTGCGTCCCTCACCACTATCACCCCCGCAGCAAAGCTCAGTGCACATTCTTCTCAAGAAAAGTGAACCTGTCAGACAAGCTCAGCTACGCTTCCCCGCGATAAAGTGCGGCCCTGCTGCAATTATTTCCTCCAGAGCTTCCTTGGCCTGCTCCATATCGCCCAATTGGACAAGCAGCGTCAATTGCACTTGACCCTTAGTTAAGAGCTCAGAGCTGACAAAGGCTCCGTGAAACTGGCACTTCGCATCTGGACCGAGCGCCTTTCTCATCGCGCCCTCAACGAGCTTATCTTGCTTCTCAATGCTGTACTCAAACATCTTGTAAAGGTGCAAGCAGCTCTGGGGTACCCTAGACAACACCTCGCGCCACGGCGCGTGTACCACTTGCGCCACTGCGTCAGTCGCAGCATGTTCGCCCTGAGCACGGGCGCAATTAAGCAAGACGTGGAAGCGACAACCTATCGCCTCAACCGCGTGCGCTGAAGCAAAATAAATCTTACGCTTCGAACTCCAAGAGTTAATTGCGAAACGCACAACACGGCTCAAGAGCTCATTGGCCAAGTTGAAGGCATTAACAATTGAGATACTTGTCCCTTCCAAGAGGCTCAAGCTTTCGTTATGGTCGATCATGACGAGAGCATCCACCTGAGCGCAGAGCAAATCCAAGTCAACCTCGGCGTAGAGCCGATGCTTCTTACCCTCAAAGGCAAAAGGAAGAGTCACAAGAGCAACCGTCACAATGCCCAATTCACGCGCGATTTGAGCAATGACCGGACTTGCTCCACCACCGGTACCACCACCTAGGCATGCAACCAAGATCACCAAGTCAGCGCCCGCCAATTCTTGCTTGAGCTCAGCGTAGCTTTCTTCAGCCGCCTTGCGGCCACGCTTGAAATCACAGCCCGCACCTAAACCACCGCAGCACTTCACCCCAATTTCAATCTTAACCGGAGCCGTCGAGCGCGCAAGCGCTTGTCGGTCGGTGTTAACCACACAGAACTGAGCGCCATCTAAGCCCTGGTTGATCATGTGCTGCACGGCATTACTGCCGCCGCCGCCCACGCCAATCACCTTGATCACCGGAGCGTCCGCCCCTTCTCCATGAGCCTGATCTACAATCATTGCCACTCCTTATGACTCGTCAAATGAGCCACAAAAAACCAAGACCGCGCAACTGCGCCCGCGACGGGTTAGATCTTTTTTGGGGCCTGCTCCATCTCGCCCAATTGGGCAAACAGCGTTAATTGAGCGAGCCCTTTAGTTAAGAGCTCAGGGCTGACAAACACCCCGTGAATCTGGCAAGGAACATCAGGTCCGAGTGCTTTTCTCATCGCGCCCTCAACGAGCTTATCTTGCTTTTCAATGCTGAACTCAAGCATCGTGTAAAGGTGCAAACAGCTTTGGGGTGTCACATATAAAGCCTCGCGCCACGGTGAGTGCACCACTTGCGCCACAGCCTCAGCCACTGCCTGTTCGCCCTGAGCACGGACACAACTTATCAAGACGTGGAGGCGACATCCTATCGCCTCGATCGCTTGTGCTGAGGCGAAATCAAGCTTACGCTGCGAATGCCACGAATCAAGCGCGAAACACACGGCACGCCGCAAGAGCTCATTGGCCAAGTTGAAGGCGTTAACGATCGAAATATTTTCCCCTTCCAAGAGGCGCAAGCTATCATTGTTGTCGACCATGACGAGGGCATCCACCTGCGCGCACAGCAAATCAAAGTCAACCTCAGCGTAGAGCCGATGCTTCTTGCCCTCAAAGGCAAAAGGCAGCGTCACGATAGCAACCGTCTTAATGCCTAATTCACGCGCGATTTGAGCAATGACCGGACTTGCTCCACCGCCGGTTCCGCCACCTAAGCCTGCAACCAAGATCACCAAGTCAGTGCCCGCCAATGCTTGCTTGAGGTCAGCGCGGCTTTCTTCGGCCGCCTTGCGGCCACGCGCGGAATCACAGCCCGCGCCAAAACCACCGCAGCACTTCACCCCGATTTCAATCTTAACCGGAGCCGTCGAACGCGCAAGCGCTAGTGAGTCAGTGTTGATCACACAGAACTGAGCACCACCTAAGCCCTGGTTGATCATGTGCTGCACGACATTACCACCGCCGCCGCCCACGCCAATCACCTTGATCACCGGAGCGCCCGCCCCGTCTCTATCAGCCTTAGCATCAGTCGGGAGCTGTTACAAATTAAATTTTGCAACATTTTGGTGTCTCACATGAGGCGGTTCGACCTTATAGTAGTAGTCGTT